>NZ_JBEYUH010000005.1:0-354911 GCF_040643435.1 Rhodococcus sp. NPDC047139 | reverse complement strand
CGAGCGGATGTGGGCCTTAGACAAGCCACACCCCACTCGGAGGTTCTCTTCACATCAAGCCGACACGCCTGCTACCAACGTCACGGCCGAGTACATCTAGACGGTCGCGACCGCCACGTTCGGCGAGTCGATCCCGTTGGTCTCGAACGCCTCGAGAACCGCCCGGGTCAGGCTCCGGCGGATACCCCACTGCTTGCCGGCGCGCACGCGCACCGTCAGGCGCAGGGTCACGGCCCCCGCCGTGACGGAGTTGACGCCGAGCAGTTCGGGCTTCTCGAGGACGTCGGGCGCGATGTCCTCGCGCTCGACCCCGTCGAGGACCGCCCGTAGCGCGATCTGGCAGGCGCGGTCGACGTTGGCAGTGGACGCGATCGGTACGTCGATCACGGCCACGGCATGCCCCTGGCTCATGTTGCCGACGCGCAGGATCTCGCCGTTGCGGCAGAACCACAGGGTGCCGTCGATGTCTCGGATGGTCGTCACGCGCAGGCCGACCGACTCGACGGTGCCTACCGCGTCGCCCACATCCACGACGTCGCCCACCCCGTACTGGTCCTCGAGCAGCATGAACATCCCCGAGATGAAGTCCCGCACGAGATTCTGCGCACCGAAACCGAGGGCGACGCCGGCGATACCCGCCGATGCGATGAACGGGGCGACGTTGAAGCCGAGCGTATCGAGCGTCTGAAGCACCACCCAGACGAGCACGACGATCGACACGCCGGACTTGAACACCGAGCCGATCGTCTGGGCACGCTGGGCTCGGCGTTCGCGGATGTGAGGGTCGCCGATGGCACGTCCCGCGCGCTCCTGCAAAGGTGCGAGGAAAGACAGCCGTGCCTTCCCGGACCTCGCGCGTGGCTTCGTCATCCGGTCGATCAACCGATGCAGAACGAAGCGGAGCACGACCGCGGCCACGATGTAACTCACGATCGCCAGCGGTCGGTGGATCAGCCAGTCACGGTTGGTCTCGGTCAGTTCGAAAGCGAGTAGCGGAATAGACATCCCTCGCGAGTTTACAAACGAGTGGTCTGTGCTTCAGATGGTGTGAGATGTTGCACGTTGTGGTTCATGAGGTTTCAATTCAGGATCACGAGCCACACCGCTACCGCGTGACACAGCGCTGCGATCACCGTGGCCGCGTGGAAGAACTCGTGGTGCCCGAAGGTCGCCGGCCAGGGGTCGGGCCATCGGCTCGCATAGAGGATCGCGCCTCCGCTGTAGAAGAGCCCGCCGGCCAACAGCAGGAGCATGGGCACGAGACCGGCTTCGGTGACGAGTTGTCCGGCGACAGGCACGATCGCCCAACCGAGCAGGAGATACAGCGGCACGCCGACCCATCGTGGCGCGGTGGGCCACAGCATCTTCAGGGCGACGCCGGCCAGTGCGCCGGACCACACGACGACGAGCAGCGTCCGTCCGGACTCGGCGGGCAGTGCGAGCGTCGCGAAAGGCGTGTAGCTACCGGCGATGAACACGAAGATCATCGAGTGGTCGGCGCGCTTCATCCACATTCGCGTTCGAGCGCTCCACTCGCCGCGGTGATAGAGCGCACTGACGCCGAACACACCGCAGACCGTGAGGCTGTAGATCGTCGCGGGGATCACAGCGCCCGGTCGGGCGAGCATGGCTGCGGCGGCGACGAGTGCGGCACCGGCGACGACTGCCACGCCGAACGCCCAGGCATGGATCCATCCGCGCATCCGCGGTTTGACGGGTAGTTCCTCGAGGCCGAAGGCCGTCATGCGCGCTCCTCCCGGTACCGATCGGTAACCTACGCACCCGTAAGTTTGTTCCGACGCCACGTTACAGCTTCCGGCTGCGTGTCGGGCGCCGGTGTGGCCACCGCCGCGACGCTCCGTACGCCTGGGCGTAATGTTGCCCGGGTGGTGATGACGGGGTGAGTGTGCGCGGATTGCTGTACCGGCTCTACGAACGCCGGTTGCTGAAGGAACTCGAGGGAGCGCAGCATCCGTGCCACGTCGCGGTGATGTGCGACGGCAATCGGCGCTGGGCGCGCGAGAACGGTTTCACTGACGTCAGTCACGGCCATCGCGAGGGTGCCAAGAAGATCGCCGAGTTGCTGAGCTGGTGCGACGCGGCAGGTATCGAGCGAGCCACGATCTATCTGCTCTCCACCGAGAACCTCCGGCGCGACCCGGAGGAACTCGACGCTCTGCTCGAGATCATTTCGGACGTGGTGGAGGAGATCTCCGCGCCCGGCCAGAACTGGAGCGTGAAGATCGTCGGCACTACCGACCTGCTCCCGGCCGATCACGCAAAGCGCCTGCACGAGGCAGCGGCCGGAACTGCCGGTCGCACGGGGACACACGTCAATGTCGCCGTCGGGTACGGCGGACGCCAGGAGATCGTCGATGCGGTGCAGTCCCTGCTGCGAGTGAGATACGCCCAGGGATTGCGAGGCGAGGAACTCGTCGAGGCGGTCACGGTGGAGGGCGTCGACAGTCACCTGTACACATCCGGTCAGCCCGACCCGGATCTGGTCATCCGAACTTCCGGAGAACAGCGATTGTCCGGATTCCTGCTGTGGCAGTCCGCCTACTCGGAGATATGGTTCACCGAGGCGTACTGGCCCGAGTTCCGCCGGGTCGACTTCCTGCGCGCGCTCCGCGACTACGCGGCGCGGCACCGCCGCTTCGGCACCTGACGCCCACGGAAGGGCGAACCGTCAGAGCTTGCGCAACCGGAGTCGGTTGATGGCGTGATCCGAGTCCTTCCGGAGCACCAGGGTCGCGCGGGGCCGCGTCGGCAGGATGTTCTCCACCAGGTTCGGCAGATTGATCGAGTGCCAGATCTCCTTGGCGGCGCTCACCGCGTCCCGGTCCGACAGGTCGGCGTAATGGTGGAAGTGTGCTTCCGGATCGGCGAAGGACGTCTTCCGGAGGGCAAGGAACCGCTCCACGTACCACTTTTCGATGTCCTCGATACGGGCATCGACGTAGATGGAGAAGTCGAAAAGATCCGAGACCATCAGCCGAGGGCCGGTCTGCAGTACGTTCAGGCCCTCGATGATGAGAATGTCGGGCTGTCGGACGATATGGTACTGGCCCGGGATGATGTCGTACGAGATGTGGGAATAGATGGGTGCCGCAACCTCTTTCGCGCCCGACTTGACCTCGGTGACGAACCGCAGCAACTTGCGCCGATCGTAGCTGTCGGGAAAACCCTTGCGGTGCATGATGTTGCGCCGCACCAATTCCTTGGTGGGATAGAGAAATCCGTCGGTGGTCACCAGATCCACGCGCGGATGATGGTCCCACCGGGCCAGCAGCGCCTGGAGCACGCGGGCCGTGGTGGACTTGCCGACCGCCACCGAACCCGCGACGCCGATCACGAACGGCACCTGCTGGTCCGGGTGTTTCTCGCCGAGGAAGGTCGCCGTCGCGGCGAACAGTCGCTGCTTGGCCGCAACCTGCAGGTGGATCAACCGTGCGAGAGGCAGATAGACCTCCGCGACTTCCGCGAGATCGATCTGCTCGCCCAGTCCTCGAAGCCCGACCAGTTCGTCCTCGGTGAGGACGAGCGGAGTCGATTTCCGCAGCGTTCGCCACTGCTTACGGTCGAACTCGACATACGGGCTCGGTTCGTTCAGGCGAGCCATCGGCACGGCTTCCCGGTGGCACGGCGGATGCGGCGTTGCATGTCCATGTAACGGATTGTGCGCGCTGACACACCGTGATGCCTCGCCGGGGTCCCTTCCCGGGCGCGTTCCCGTATGGCGGGCTGCCGCCGAGCGACTAGGCTCGGCCGGTATGGGAGCCGACGACTTCGTGAACGAATACCTGCTGTTGGGCTTGGCTTTCGACCGGCTCGAGGAAGGCTTCGTCGACGCTTACACGGGCGATCCCGCTCTGCGCCGCAAGGTGGAGAACGCGCCCGCACCCGATCCTCGTGATCTATCACACATCGCACGGCGCCTCCGTGACGAACTTCCCGGTGCGGGACTGTCCAGCGAACGAACCCGGTTCCTCGACGTGCATCTGCGCGCACTCGACTGTTCTGCCCGGAAGTTCGCGGGCGAGGACATCGGCTTCGTCGACGAGGTCGAGTCGTACTTCGATGTCCGAATCGCTCCCGGCGACGAGGACGCCTACCGGGACGCGCACCGTCGCCTCGATGCGCTGCTTCCCGGACCGGGTTCGCTCGCCGAACGGATGCACGACCACCGCAGGTCCGAAGTGATACCGGCGGATCGCCTCGCCGAGTGCGTGGAAGCCTTCTCCGGCGCCTTGCGGGAGAAGGTACGCGCGGTCTATCCGCTGCCGGACACCGAGCGGGTGGAGTACGAGGTCGTCGGCGACAAGCCGTGGTCGGGTTTCAACTACTATCTCGGCGACTATCGCTCACGAGTCGCAATCAATTCCGATCTCGAACAGACGATGGCACACCTGCCCCGGTTGATCGCGCACGAGGCGTATCCCGGGCACCACACCGAACACTGCCGCAAGGAAGCCGGTCTCGTCGCCGGAGGACAGGCCGAGCAGACACTGTTCCTCGTCAACACGCCGCAGTGCCTCATGGCCGAAGGCCTTGCCGATCTCGCGCTCGAAGCGATCGTCGGCCCGGGCTGGGGAAAATGGGCGCAGGATATCTATGCCGATCTGGGGCTGCGTTTCGACGGCGAACTGGCCGAGCAACTGTCCGAGGCCTCCGAGCAGCTGTTGTCCGTACGGCAGGACGCTGCGCTGCTGCTCCACGATCGGGGCCGCAGTCACGACGAGGTCGTCGAATTTCTGCAGCGCTGGTCGCTGACGAGTCCCGAACGCGCGCGGCAGTCGCTGCGATTCCTCTCCTCGCCGTTGTGGCGCGCGTACATCAGTACCTACGTCGAGGGCTACCGGCTTCTCGGTGGCTGGCTCGAGGAGGTTCCGGCCGGAGCCCAGCGCGCGGAGCGGTTCCGGCGCCTGCTCGACGAGCCCCTGGTGCCGAGCAGCCTTCGATGAACCGCAGGTCGTTGGGGTACCGGCTACCGGCAGGGTGGACGGCCTTCGTAGACTGGAGGCCGTATCCTGACATCCTCTGCTTGGAGAAACCTCGATGACCGCTGCGCCCGGCGCCGACGTGAACACTGCCGCACTGAACGATCTCGATCCCGAGGTCGCCCAGGCCATGGCCGGCGAGTTGTCCCGTCAACGCGACACCCTCGAGATGATCGCGTCGGAGAACTTCGTGCCGCGCGCCGTGCTGCAGGCACAGGGAAGTGTCCTGACCAACAAGTACGCCGAGGGGTACCCCGGTCGTCGCTACTACGGCGGCTGCGAGAACGTGGACGTCATCGAGGACCTCGCTCGTAACCGCGCGAAGGAACTCTTCGGCGCCGACTTCGCGAACGTCCAGCCGCACTCGGGTGCGCAGGCGAACGCGGCGGTGCTCATGGCGCTGATGACGCCCGGCGAGAAGCTCCTCGGCCTCGATCTCGCGCACGGTGGCCACCTCACGCACGGCATGAAGCTCAACTTCTCCGGAAAGCTGTACGACGTCGCGTCCTACGGGGTCAGCAAGGAAGACCACCGCATCGACATGGACGAGGTCCGCGACATCGCCCTGCGGGAGAAGCCGAAGGTGATCGTCGCCGGCTGGTCCGCCTACCCGCGTCACGAGGATTTCGCCGCCTTCCGTTCCATCGCCGACGAGGTCGGTGCATATCTGTGGGTCGACATGGCGCACTTCGCAGGCCTGGTCGCTGCGGGACTGCATCCGTCGCCGGTGCCCTACGCCGACGTCGTGTCGACCACCGTGCACAAGACCCTCGGTGGTCCCCGCTCCGGTCTGATCCTCGCCAAGCAGGAGTGGGCGAAGAAGATCAACTCGGCGGTCTTCCCCGGTCAGCAGGGCGGCCCGCTCATGCACGCCATCGCGGCGAAGGCTGTCGCGCTCAAGATCGCCGCGAGCGACGAGTTCAAGGACCGCCAGCAGCGCACCTTGTCCGGCGCACGGATCATCGCCGATCGCCTGTCGCAGTCGGACGTCGCGAACAAGGGCATCTCGGTGCTCACCGGCGGCACCGACGTGCACCTGGTCCTGGTGGACCTGCGCAACTCGCAGCTCGACGGCCAGCAGGGTGAGGATGCGCTCCACGAGGTGGGGATCACCGTCAACCGAAATGCGGTTCCCTTCGACCCGCGCCCGCCGATGGTCACCTCGGGTCTGCGGATCGGTACCCCGGCACTCGCAACCCGCGGTTTCGGTGACGAGCAGTTCACCGAGGTCGCCGACATCATTGCGCAGACCCTCATCGGTGGTGGCGACGCCGAGTCGCTGCGTACGCGCGTGAGCGCCCTGGCGCAGTCCGTTCCGCTGTACGAGGGACTCGAGGACTGGCGTCTGATCTGACGGTTCGTCCACCGTCGCACGGCGACGAGCGATGACCACGACCGGCCCGCACCGACACTTCGGTGCGGGCCGGCGGCGTCTGTCCGGGTCGACAATCCCCACCGCCGGTTTGGTTAGGGTAGCCTACGCATGCCGACGCCGTCGGAAACAGCACCGCCCTCCCCGGACGAGAAGGAAGTCGCATGGCCATCCCCAGCATCGACCCGTACGAGTTGCCCACCGGCGGCGAGATTCCTGCTGCCCGTGTGGACTGGACGCTCGATGCGTCTCGTTGTGCGCTGCTCATCCACGACATGCAGAAGTACTTCATCGACGCCTATCAGCGAGATGAAGAACCGCTCGCGACAGTGGTGCCGAACATCGTCCGTCTGCGCGAGGCGTGCCTGGCCGCGGGTGTTCCCGTCGTGTACACCATGCAGCCCGGCGACCAGCATCCGTCGCGTCGCGGCATCCTCGCCGATTTCTGGGGTGCCGGTCTGAGCACCGGGCGTGACACCGAAGTCATCGACGAGCTCACCCCCGGCTCGGACGACATCCAGGTCACCAAGTGGCGGTATTCGGCCTTCCAGCGCACCGACTTCCGTCAGCTGCTCGCGCACAACGGTCGCGACCAGCTGATCGTCACGGGTGTCTACGCACATATGGGCTGCATGCTCAGCGCCGCCGATGCCTTCATGAGCGACGTGGCGCCTTTCATGGCTCTCGACGCCACCGCCGACTTCTCCCGCGACGAGCACCTCATGGCACTCGATTACGTCGCCAAGCGGGTGGGCCGGGTCGAGACCACCGACGCCATGATCGAGGCGATCACGGCCTCGACGCGCCGACGGGACCTCGAGACCGCGAGACTCACGGCTTCGCTGCGCTGACGCCGGTACCGGCGTTTACGCAAACTTCACCGACACGCTTGCCCCACCACCGCGCGAATCGGAGGTTTCGGCGTTAGCGTCGGGGGTGTAGGCGGCGCAGATGCCGACTGCACGGGAGGTCCCTGATCGTGTGGCTGTCACAGTCCGAGCGAGGGGGCCGGCACCGGGCCTCCGTGGTCGAGACGACACCGGGGACCTGCCGGCCCACCGAACAAGTCCGGGCCGTGCCGTCCGGGCCGAGGAGCCCCACGTGAACGCAACACGCTCCGTCCCCACTCGCTCCGGCCACACCTCCGACACCGCCGTTGTGAAAGAATCCGCAGTACGCACCTATGTGCTGGACACCTCAGTGTTGCTCTCCGACCCTTGGGCGGTCACCAGGTTCGCGGAGCACGAAGTCGTCCTCCCTCTGGTCGTGATCGGTGAACTCGAAGGAAAGCGACATCATCACGAGCTCGGCTGGTTCGCCCGCGAGTCGCTGAGGTTGCTCGACGACCTCCGGCAGCAGTACGGACGCCTCGACCAGCCCATCCCCATCGGGGACGACGGCGGCACCCTCCACGTGGAGCTCAACCACACCGATCAGATGGTCCTGCCGGCGGGTTTCCGCACCGAGACCAACGACTCCCGTATCCTCGCGTGCGCTCTGAATCTGGCCACCGAAGGGCGGGCCGTGGTCCTCGTCAGCAAGGACATCCCGCTGCGCGTCAAGGCCGGTGCCGTCGGGCTCGACGCCGACGAGTACCACGCCCAGGACGTGGTGCCCTCGGGATGGACGGGCATGACCGAGCTCGAGGTGGACCGTGCTCGGATCGACGAGCTGTTCGCCCAGGGTGTCGTGGACATCGACGAGGCCCGGGATCTTCCGTGCCACACCGGGATCAGGTTGCTCGGGGGTTCGTCCAGCGCACTCGGGCGGGTCACCGCCGACAAGCGGGTCCAGCTCGTGCGCGGCGACCGGGAAGCGTTCGGATTGCACGGTCGCTCCGCCGAGCAGCGTGTCGCCCTCGACCTCCTCCTCGACGAATCGGTCGGAATCGTCTCCCTCGGCGGCAAGGCCGGAACCGGAAAGTCCGCCCTGGCCCTGACAGCAGGGCTCGAGGCGGTGCTGGAACGGCGCACCCACCGCAAGGTGGTGGTCTTCCGGCCGCTCTATGCCGTGGGCGGGCAGGACCTCGGTTACCTGCCGGGCACCGAGGCGGAGAAGATGAACCCGTGGGGGCAGGCAGTCTTCGACACCCTCGAAGGGCTGGCCAGCCCGGCGGTGCTCGAGGAAGTCCTCAGCCGCGGGATGCTGGAAGTGTTGCCGCTCACGCATATTCGTGGCAGATCGCTGCACGACTCGTTCGTGATCGTCGACGAAGCGCAATCGCTCGAACGAAACGTGCTGCTCACCGTCCTGTCGCGGCTGGGTGCGGGCTCACGCGTCGTGCTCACTCACGACGTCGCGCAGCGCGACAATCTGCGTGTCGGCCGGCACGACGGTGTTGCAGCGGTCATCGAGAAGCTCAAGGGCCATCCGTTGTTCGCACACGTCACGCTCACGCGCAGTGAGAGGTCGCCCATCGCGGCCCTCGTGACGGAGATGCTCGAGGAGTTCGCGCCCGGCGCGTGACGAGTACCCACTCCGAACGGCGCGTCCGGCTCCTGGCCGGACGCGCCGTTTGCGGCTTACGTCTGGTCGGACGCGCCGGGCTCGTCGTCTTCGGAGGCGGGACCGAGCTCGGCCTCGAGTACTTCCTGGACGACCCGCATCGCGGCGAGCCCGGCGGGGGCGCCGCAGTAGGCCGTGCAGTGCACGACCGATTCGATGATCTCTGTGCGGCCGAGTCCGTTGCGGAGTGCTCCGCGGACGTGTCCGCGAAGTTCGTTCTCGGCGCGCAGAGCGATGAGCATGCCCAGATTGAGCAGGCTGCGGCTGCGCCGATCCAACCCCGGCCGGGACCACACCGCGCCCCATGCATGCTCGGTGACGAATTCCTGCATCGCCTCGGAGTCCGTTCCGCGTGAACGCTCCAACGCCCGCTCGACGAAGTCGTCGCCCATCACTTCGCGCCGGATCTGCAGACCCGTGGTGAACCCCGGAGTGTGCTCGGCCTCGGACATGTCATCGCTCCCTGCTGGTTCGTCGCCGAACCTTTCGACGACGAACCGGATTCTATGCGTGCGCGAAGGGGCCGTCAGGAGCGGCGCAGGAGTGCGCGGAGTACGCCCACGACGGCTCCACGGAAGAAGGTGAGCACGTCGAAATGGTCGTCCCAGAAGACGATCCGTCCCTCGCGTAACTCGAAGGTGCCGCACACCCAGAACTCGATCCGGACCGGCCCGAGCTGCAGGGCGTCGGTGCGTTCGGTGAGCACGATGTCGCCGTCGGCGGCGATGTGGTGGACGACGACGCCGAACCCCAGTCCCGGTCGCTCCAGTCCGGCGAGGATCTGCCGCACACGGGAGGCTCCGCGGATGGTGGGGAGCCAGGTGTTGTGCCACGCGATGTCGTCGGCGAGCAGCGAGGCGGCCCGGTCGGTGTCCTCCGCGACCATCGCGTCCAGAAAATCTGTCACCGTAGCGACGGCCTGCCCGGTGGTGGTCGGTGTGCTCATCGTTCTCCTCGGCGTCGACGTGGCTCGAATGCTAGCGAGGCTGGTGGGACAGCGGGGTCCGATTCCCACAGGCCACAGAATCGCTGGAAACCGGATCGTGGCGGGGAGGAGTCGGGCACCCTGAAATCGAGTACCCGTCCTCACAGCGACAGGAGCGAAGCGATGAAGCGAATTCCCCGACGCAGGGCGGCGTTGGTGGCGGCCGCAGCCGCGGTCGGACTGGTGGTCGTGGGCTGCGGTGACAATGACAATTCTGCGGGTGACGTGGTGGGAAGTGCGACCAGCGCGGTCCAGTCCGCAGCCGAAAGTGTGGGCTCTCAGGCCCAGAGTGCCGTCGAATCGATCACCGGGGGGAACGATTCGCCCGAAGCGTCCGAGCCCGCGGTGGATCAGTCGAGCGCCGTACCAGGGCCGGACGGTGAAGAAGTGGACCTCAGCGGACCGATCCTGCAGAAGTACAACGAGGTCGGCGGCATGTCGAGCCCCCTCGGAGCAGCGACCGGGCAGCAGGAGGACGTCGGTGACGGGCAGGTCGCCGAGTTCGACGGCGGCATCATCGCGTGGAGTCCCGACACCGATGCCCACATCGTGTGGGGCGAGATCCGCACTGCCTGGGAGGCCGAGGGCGGTGCCGGCGGCGATCTGGGCTTCCCGATCAGCGACGAAGAGCAGACTCCCGACGGTGCCCGCAGCAACTTCCAGTTCGGCTACATCACCTGGGCACCCGGCGCTCAGACGGAGGTCGTACTCGAGTGATGCGGTTGCGGGCACCTGCCGAGGGGAGATGATCCTCCGCGACCGCCCCGGAACGTGATATCCGGGGCGGTCCGCAGCGCTGCCTCAGGACTCCTCGTCCACCCTCGTCATCGCCAGAACGTCGAGCCGACGGTCCAGTTCCTCTTCGCTCAGGCCGTCCCCGATCAGGCCGCGGTCCACGACGGCCTGGCGAATGGTCTTCTTCTCTTTCAGGGCCTCTTTCGCGACGGCCGCGGCCTCCTCGTATCCGATCGCCGAGTTGAGGGGGGTGACGATCGACGGTGACGACTCCGCAAGCGTGCGCAGGTGTTCGACGTTCGCGACCAGTCCGGCGACACAGCGATCGGCGAACAATCGGGAGACGTTGGCCAGCAACCGAATCGACTCGAGAACGTTCCGTGCCATCACCGGGATGTAGACGTTGAGCTCGAAGGCTCCGGCCGCACCACTCCACGCCACCGTCGCATCGTTGCCCACGACCTGCGCGGCGACCTGTGTAACAGCTTCCGGGAGAACGGGATTGACCTTGCCCGGCATGATGGAGCTGCCGGGTTGCAGATCCGGGAGCTGGATCTCGGCCAGGCCGGTGAGCGGACCGGACCCCATCCAGCGGATGTCGTTGGCGATCTTCGTCAACGACACGGCGACGGTGCGCAGCGCACCGGAGACCTCGACGAGGGCGTCACGTGCGGCCTGCGCCTCGAAGCTGTCGCGGGCCCGTTGCAGATCCTCGAGTCCTGTGGTCTCGACGAGGACGGCCACCACGCGCGGACCGAAATCCGCAGGCGCGTTGAGTCCCGTGCCGACCGCCGTACCACCGATCGGGAGCTCACCCAGCCGGGGGAGTGTCGCGCGGAGACGCTCGATTCCGGCCTCGATCTGGCGCGCATAGCCACCGAACTCCTGACCGAGGGTCACCGGAACGGCGTCCATCAGGTGCGTGCGACCGGACTTGACGACGGTGCGCCATTCCCGCGCTTTCGCGGCGAGTGCCTCGTGCAGATGTTCGAGGGCGGGAATCAGGTCCTTGACCGTGGCTTCGGTCGCAGCGACATGGGTCGCGGTGGGAAAAGTGTCGTTCGACGATTGCGACATGTTCACATCGTCGTTGGGGTGGACCGTGACGCCGGCCTTCGTGGCGAGCGAGGCGATGACCTCGTTGGTGTTCATATTCGAGCTCGTTCCCGAACCGGTCTGGAAGACGTCGATCGGGAACTGGTCGTCGTATTCGCCTGCGGCAATGGCATCTGCGGCAGCGATGATCGCGTCGGCCTTGCCGGGGTCGAGCAGGCCGAGATCCTTGTTCACCCGTGCGCAGGCGCTCTTGAGCAGACCGAGCGCGCGGATCTGCGCGCGTTCGAGTCCTCGGCCCGAGATCGGGAAGTTCTCGACCGCGCGTTGCGTCTGGGCGCGCCACAAAGCGTCGACCGGAACCCGGACCTCGCCCATCGTGTCGCGTTCGATACGGAACTGCTGAGAAGACTGTTCGGTGTCGGTCATGCCCTCCACGTTATGCCGGAAGAGCGCCGACGCGGGGCGTCGCCACGAGAACTCGTGACAGCGCCCCGCGTCGGGACTGCGACGAGATCAGGGCATGGGAGGGTGCGCGCCCGCGACACCGTGGAAGTCGATCGACGAGAACTCGCTCAGCTTCTGCAGGCGGTGGAATGCCTCGACCATGCGGACGGTTCCCGACTTGCTGCGCATCACGATCGACTGCGTCTCGGCGCCACCGGCCGAGTACCGCACACCGCGCAGCAGTTCACCGTCGGTGACCCCGGTGGCACAGAAGAAGATGTTCTCGCCCGTGACGAGATCGGTCGTGGTGAGCACCCGGTCGAGATCGTGTCCGGCGTCGATGGCCTTCTGACGCTCCGCGTCGTCGGTGGGGGCGAGGCGGCCCTGGAGCGCACCGCCCATGCAGCGCATCGCGGCCGCGGCGATGATGCCTTCGGGGGTGCCGCCGATGCCGAGCAGCATGTCGACACCCGAACCCGGCCGCGCCGCGGCGATCGCACCGGCGACGTCGCCGTCGGAGATCAGGCGGATGCGGGCACCGGCCTCACGCACGTCCTTGATGATCTGCTCGTGGCGGGCACGGTCGAGGATCGTCACGGTCAGGTCGGAGATCGCGACGTTCTTCGCCTTTGCGACCCGACGGATGTTCTCCGCGATCGGTGCCGTGATGTCGATGACGTCTGCGGCCTCGGGACCCACCGCGATCTTCTCCATGTAGAACACGGCGGACGGATCGAACATCGCTCCTCGCTCGGCCACCGCGAGCACCGCGATCGCACCCGGAGCGCCCTTCGACATGAGCGTCGTACCGTCGATCGGGTCGACCGCGACGTCGCAGAGCGGGCCGTCGCCGTTGCCGACCTCCTCGCCGTTGTACAGCATCGGCGCCTCGTCCTTCTCGCCTTCGCCGATCACGACGACACCCCGCATCGACACGGAGCTGACCATGTGCCGCATCGCGTCGACCGCGGCGCCGTCGCCCCCCTCCTTGTCGCCGCGCCCGACCCACCGGCCGGCCGCCATCGCCGCGGCTTCGGTGACGCGGACCAGTTCGAGTGCGAGGTTGCGGTCCGGAGCTTCGCGGCGTGGGGTGCTGGCCGTCATGGGCTACTGCCTCCTGAAGATTTTCGGTCGGCGCGGCTGCGCCGGCAGAGGAGCGGTCGCCGACGGCGCCCGCACGATCCGTGTGTGTCGCCTGGCTATTGTGTCATCACGGCCGACCACGTGGGCTGCCGGACCCGCCCGGCCTGAACCCGCTCGGTCCGTAGCTGTCAAACTGGACGTGTGGCATCCAAGAAACCTCGCATCCTGCAGGACTCTCGCGATATGGCGTGGTCGCTGATCCCGCTCGTCGTGCTGTGCCTGTTCATCGCTGCGATCGCCAGCCAGTGCGAGTTCAAGCCCGGTGGACCCACTGCGGGACCGGTGCCGAGCTTCGACATCGATGCCGGTCTGAAATACGACGCCTCCGAACTGGGATTCCCCATCCGCCACCCCGAGGTACCCGAGGACTGGCAGCCCAACTCCGGGAGTCGAGGCGTCGTGTCCGGGAACCAGGGCGGCGATTCGAGCACCGTGGGTTTCATCACTCCGGCGGGCCGCTATGTGCGCTTCACCCAGTCGGATGCCGGTGAGGACGAACTGGTGCGATTCGTCGCCGGTGGAGCTCGCACAGCCACCGACGTCCGGTCGATCGACGGCCGCGACTGGGTGGTCTACGGCGGTGAAGGGGTCGAACCGCTCTGGGTGTCCGATTTCGGTGACGTGCGCATCCTGATCGGCGGTTCCGGCGACGAGGCGGAGTTCATCACCCTGGCGACCGCCGCGGACGAAGCGGAGCCGATCGAGCCCTGACCGGCTCCGGTCGAGCCCCGGCCGCGGTCAGTCCTCGAACTCGTCCTCGTCGTCTTCCGCGTACGAGAGCGCTTGCTCGACACGCTCGCGTGCACCGGCCAGATGTTCCTCGCACCGTTTCGCGAGTGCTTCGCCGCGTTCCCACAGCTGCAGGGAATCGTCGAGGTCGAGTCCGCCCTGTTCGAGCATCTTCACCACGTTGACGAGTTCGTCCCGGGCTCGCTCGTAGCCGAACTCCCGCACATCGGCGTTGGGGTCGTCGGTTCCCGCGTTCGTCACAGTTCTGTCTTCCTATCGTTCGTGTCCCATGACGGCCGCGCGAGCTGCGCCGTCCGCCACCCGCACCCGCAACTGGGTGCCGATGGGCATCTCGTCGAGTGCGCGCACCACTTCCGGATCGCTGCCCGGCACGACCCGTTGCACCACGGCGTAACCACGCGCCAGGGTCGCCGCCGGGCCGAGGGTCGCCAGTCGCGCACGCAGATGCTCGAGCGTCGACGTCTCCGCCGCGATCAGTCGTGTGACGTCACGCCGTGCTGCCTGCTGCAGTCGTTCGACCTCCTCGTATCGCCGGTCGAGATCACGGAACGGATCGGCAAGGACGGGACGGTCGCGCAACTGGGCGATGACATGTTGCTCCCGGCGTACCCAATTACGCAGGGCAGCCGCCGACCGTGCCCGAAGTTCCTCGACCAGATCGAGTTCGGCGACCGCATCCGGCACGACATGCTTCGCGGCGTCGGTGGGGGTAGCAGCCCGCAGGTCGGCGACGTGGTCGCACAGGGGACTGTCGGGTTCGTGGCCGATTGCGCTGACCACGGGCGTCGTGCATGTGGCGATCGCACGGCACAGCGCTTCGTCGGAGAACGGGAGCAGGTCCTCGACGCTACCGCCGCCGCGGGCGAGGACGATCACATCGACGTCGGGGTCGCTGTCGAGCGCTTCGAGGGCCTCGATGAGCTGCGTCACCGCGGTAGGTCCCTGCACTGTCGCGTGGCGGACGTCGAACCGCACGGCCGGCCACCGCCGCTTAGCTACCGAGAGCACGTCGCGTTCGGCGGCGCTACCGCGGCTGGTGACCAGGCCGATGCGGCGCGGAAGGAAAGGCAGGGGACGTTTCAATCGTGGATCGAACAGTCCCTCGGCCGCGAGCAATGCGCGCAGGCGCTCGAGGCGCGCCAGCAGTTCCCCGATTCCGACGGCCCGGATCTCGGTGACCCGAAGTGCGAGGCTGCCGCGTCCGGGCCAGAAGGTCATCTTCCCGAACATGATCACGTGGCTGCCTTCGGTGAGCGGCACCGCGGCCTGCTGCAGTAGCTGCGGCGAACAGGTCACCTGCAGGGACATGTCCACCGACGGGTCGCGCAGCGTCAGAAACGCCGTTCGTGTCCCGGGACGGGCATTGATCTGCGTGATCTGCCCTTCGACCCAGATGGTGCCGAGCTTGTCGATCCAGCCCGCCACCTTCTGCGCCACGGTGCGGACGGGCCAGGGATGATCCGCGGAGTTCGGCCGTCCCGCGTTCTGTCCGGCCGTCACTTGCTACGCGCGCTCGTGATCCGGTTCGACAGCATCGTCACGAACGGTGTGCGGGCAGCGTGAGCGTTCTCGTAGTCCAGCAGTGCGGTCAGTTCGTCCACCGAGAGCGCGCGCAGACGGGCACGCAACTGGGCGAGGGTCAGCGAGTCGTAGTCCAGATACTCGACTATCGCGGACCGGTCGCCGCCGCTGTCGGCGACCTTCACGGCCGCGAACTCTGCCTCGGCGGACGTCTCTTCACTCGGAGCGGTGGGCGCCTGGCCCTCCGCGCTCGCGGTCGGGTCGCCCTCGGTCGCCGGAGGGATCGAGTACAGGGCGAAACGGCCGGGAGCACCTGCCGAGTCGGTTTCCGGCGACGCGCCGGCACCGTTCGGCGGTGGTGCATCGTCTTCGTCGAAGGTCGCCCACTGCGCAGTTTCCTGGGTCTCCGTACCGAAGACCTCGAAGAGCTGGTCGCCCTTGATAGCCAGCGAGGTCATCACCTGCTGCACCCGCATGGTCGTCTGCAGAATCTGGCTCACCGTCGTCATCGGCAACGAAACAGCCGTGCTCGGCAGCTTGAGGGTCTCTTCGTACGCGGTGACAGCAACGCCGGCAGCCACCCGTGCCAGGAACGGTGGACGGATCATGCCCCAAGCCTGCCCGATGACCGGCGTGATTGGTAGCCGATAGGCGCGTCTCGTGCGCGCTGGAAGACCCCTCGGCGCCGCGCCCCGTAGTCTGGAGGCATGTCTGCGCCTGTTCCTCTCGAAGTCGGGATCGCACGATCCGCCGGTCCCTCCAACTCCGGAAAGCGCGTTCTCCTCGCCGAGCCCCGCGGTTACTGCGCCGGCGTCGACCGGGCGGTCGAGACGGTCGAGAAGGCGCTCGACAAGTACGGTGCGCCGATCTATGTCCGCAAGGAGATCGTGCACAACCGCCACGTGGTCGACACTCTCGCCGAACGCGGCGTGGTATTCGTCGACGAGACCGACGAGGTGCCCGAAGGCGCCGTTCTCGTGTTCTCCGCGCACGGGGTGTCGCCCGCGGTCCACCAGTCCGCAGCCGAAAGGCAATTGCGCACCATCGACGCGACCTGTCCGCTGGTGACGAAGGTCCACCAGGAAGCGAAGCGATTCGCACGCGACGACTACGACATCCTGCTCATCGGTCACGAAGGACATGAGGAGGTCGAGGGAACCGCTGGGGAGGCCCCCGACCACGTGCAGCTCGTCGACGGTCCCGACGCCGTCGACTCGGTGACCGTGCGCGATCCCTCGAAGGTGATCTGGTTGTCCCAGACCACCCTCAGCGTCGACGAGACGATGCAGACGGTGCAGCGGCTCCGCCAGAAGTTCCCGCAACTGCAGGATCCGCCGAGCGACGACATCTGCTACGCGACGCAGAACCGTCAGGTCGCGGTGAAGGCGATGGCACCGGAGTGCGACCTGGTGATCGTCGTGGGTTCGCGGAACTCGTCGAACTCCGTGCGGCTCGTCGAGGTGGCCCTCGGGGCGGGCGCCAAGGCAGCACACCTCGTGGACTTCGCCCGAGAGATCGACCCGGCCTGGCTCGAGGGTGTCGAGACCGTTGGCATCACCTCGGGCGCGTCGGTCCCCGAGATCCTCGTACAGGGCGTCGTGCAGTTCCTCGCCGAACACGGCTTCCACGATGTCCGGCCGGTGACGACCGCCAACGAGACGCTGGTGTTCGCACTGCCGCGCGAACTGCGCGGGTCGCGTCGTTCCTGAGCCCGGCCACGCAGCCCGGACTCCGGCCGTGACGCCGCGTCAGTCCTCGTAGCGATCGCGGTACCGCACGCGCGGTGCCTCGTACGCCTGCGTCGGCACCGATGTCGGTGCGGCGGCGGGTCGGCCCGGATCTGCCGCCGGTGGCGCCGGACGGCGGCGCGGCTCGCGGTCCTCGACCCGCGGAGGCTCCGGGGTACGAGGAGCCCGCGCACGTCGGGGAACAGGCTGCTCGGTGTCCGGTCGTGCGGCGCGGGCACGGCGGCGCGGACGGGTGTCCTCGACCTCTCGAACCGAGGCCTTCGCGCTCGGTGTCCTCCGGCCCGCGGTGGTGCCGCCGCGAGCAGCATCGGAGGTCGCCGCCGTCGACGGTCGCCCCCGGGTCGGACGCCGCGTCGGGCGGCCGGAGGCGGCAGTGCGGGTCGCCGCTTCACGCGGCTTCGTCCGCTCGCGCGGTGCCCGGGCGCGTACGCCCGTGTTCTGGCGGGTCACGTAGATCCGGAAGCCACCGATCGCCAACGCCAGTACCGTCGCCACCAGCATCGCGGGGAATCGGTTCACCAGCGGATAAGCGACGTTGAGTGCGAGATCCTTCAGTCCGTCCGTGCTCGTGGCGGATACGAACTCCTGACCGATCGGCACTGCGGCGAGCAACAGCAGAGGCGGTTGGGCCATGGCGGCGAACAGTCCGCGATAGCGCACTGCTACTGCGGCCACCACACAGCCGAGCACGTAGAACACGGTGAACGCAGAAGTCAGTTCGTTCCCTCGTGCGCTGTCGAGCAGCACCCCGAGAATCGTTGCCCCCGCTGCGATCGCCACAGCGGCCCATGAGGGCACACCGGGCACCGTAGGAACCAACGACCGCATGTCGAGCGGTACCGCCGAGCGTGCACGTTGGGTTGCAGACACACTGTAGACATTAGCGTGACGACGTCAGCCGGCCTCGTCGACAGGACCGTCGGCGACCACTCTTTCTGCCAGAGTGCTCCGCCGCGGCCAGACGTCGACAGGCTGTATTTCGGGTAGCTCACCGTCGAAGATCTCCAGGTCGTGGAGCTTGCGGGCCGTCACGCCCACCCGGCTGTCCATCGACGAGACGGTGAGATTGAACGAATCGACGGCCTTGCCGAGCTGGCTGCCGAGCCGGTCGAGATGCGAACCGACCACGCCGAGCCGCTGGTACAGCTCACGGCCGAGCCGATGGATGGTCGCCGCGTCGCGTGAGAGCGCTTCCTGACGCCAGGTGTGGGCGATCGTGCGCAAGAGAGCGACGAGCGTGGTCGGGGTGGCGAGGATGACGTTCCGGGCGAAGGCGTGCTCGAGCAGATCGGGGTCGGCGCCCAGAGCCGCGTCGAGGAACGGATCTCCCGGCACGAACAACACGACGAACTCGGGTGTCGGGTCGAAGGACTCCCAGTAGGCCTTCGCAGACAGCTGGTCGATGTGGGTACGAAGCTGCCGCGCGTGGCGCGTCAGATGCCGCCCGCGTTCGTCGGGGTCCTCGGCCTCGGCGGCGTCCAGATAGGCGGCGAAGGGTACTTTCGCGTCGACGACGATCTGTTTTCCGCCGGCGAGATAGACCAGCAGGTCGGGTCGCGTGCCATCCTTGCTCACCTGGGTGTCGAAATCGCAGTGCCGCACCATGCCGGCGAGCTCGACGACCCGCTCGAGCTGGATCTCGCCCCAGCGTCCGCGGACCTGCGGCGCTCGCAGGGCCGTGACCAGCTGCTGTGTGCGGTCGGAGAGCAGCCGGGATGCGCGGTGCATGCCCTCGACCTGTTCGCTCAGTCCGGCGTAGGCGTGCACGCGACTGCGTTCGACGTCCTCGACCTGCCGTGCGAGGGCCCCCACCGCCTCGTTCAACGGGCCGACGAGCCGCGACACCTGGTCGCCGATGGCACCGGACTGCCGTCTGGCGGCATCCTCGCTCACGGCTGCGAGCGACTGGCGCAGTTGCTCCTCGCTGTCGCGCAGGGCCGCCAGCCGGGCCTCGGCACCGGCTGCGCGCTCACCGTCGCGGGAGGCTCGCAGCAGCCATCCGAGCACCACTCCGAGACCGAGCGCGACGAGCAGGCCGAGTGCCGTGAGTGCTGTCATGTGGCGGATGATGCCTCATCCCGACGACATCCACCCGCGATCCGGAGGTGTCGGCCCTCTCCTCTACCGTCTGTCACATGCGGATACTGCACACATCCGACTGGCACATCGGTCGCACCTTCCACGGGGTCGACCTGCTCGCCGACCAGACGCGTGCGCTGCGCGCGATCGCGGAACTGGTGGCTGAACGCAGCATCGACGTGGTGGTGGTGCCGGGCGATGTGTACGACCGGTCCATTCCGAGTTCGGAGGCGGTCGCCGTGTGCAATGCCGGTCTCGAGGCCATCCGCGAGGCCGGTGCGGTCATCGTCGCCACCTCCGGAAACCACGATTCTCCGGTTCGCCTGGGTGCGGGCGCAGCCTTCGCCGCCCACGGCGGTCTGCATCTGATCACCCGCGTGTCGCAGATCGACAGCCCGGTCGTCCTGCACGACGATCACGGACCGGTCTGCTTCTACGGCATCCCCTATCTCGAACCCGAGATCACGCGAGCCGAACTCGGCGTCCCCGAAGCCCGGTCGCATCAGCAGATCGTCGACGCCGCGATGGACCGGGTGCGCGCCGACGCCGCATCTCGCGACGGCCGCACCGTTGTCCTCGCCCACGCCTTCGTCGTCGGAGGAGAGGCCAGCGACTCCGAGCGGTCCATCTCCGTCGGGGGAGTCGAGACGGTGGCCGCGTCGTCCTTCGACGGTGCCGACTATGTCGCGCTCGGCCATCTGCACTCCCCGCAGACGGTGAGCGAGACGGTCCGCTACTCGGGGTCGCCGTTGCCGTATTCGTTCGGTGAGCGCACCCACCGCAAGGCGGTCTTCGTCGTCGATCTCGACGGCTCCGGCGCAGCCTCCGTCGAGCGCGTCGATCTCCCCGTGATCCGCGAACTCACCCGCCTCGAAGGTGAACTCGAGGAACTGCTGGCCGATCCGGCGTACACCGCCGTCGAGGAGCATTACGTCTCCGCCGTGCTGACCGACACAACTCGCCCGCTCGACGCCATGCGTCGCCTGCAGGAGCGTTTCCGCTTCGCCGTGCACGTCGAGTGGCAGCGACCCGCCGGGACGACGGAGGGCAGCTATCGCGACAAGGTGCGCGGGCGCAGCGACCGCGACATCGCCTCGGCGTTCCTCACCGACGTGCGTTCCGAACCAACCGAGCGTGAACGTCGCTGGATCGACGAAGCCCTGCGAGAGGTCGACCGTCGCCGGGGGATCGGGGAGGCACCGGAGGCCGACGCGCCGTGGCGAACGGACGTGCCGGCATGAGATTGCACCACCTCGAGATCACCGCCTTCGGTCCGTTCGCCGACACCGTCGAGATCGACTTCGACGAACTCGGGGCCGACGGGCTGTTCCTGCTGCACGGACAGACGGGAGCGGGCAAGACCTCGATCCTCGACGCGGTCGCATTCGCGCTCTACGGCACCGTGCCCGGTGCACGCGCCGACGGTCGCCGGTTGCTGTCCGACCACGCGCCGGCGGGTGCGGTGCCGAAGGTCCGGCTCGAGGCGACCATCGCGGGTCGCCGGTTGCGCATCGAACGCAGCCCCGAATTCGAGCGAGCGAAATTGCGTGGCACGGGCACCGTCAAGCAACAGGCCAAAGCCAATCTCACGTGGCTCGACGGGTCGGGGGAGAATCTGTCGCGCATCCCGGACATCGGCGATGTCGTCAAGTCGCTGCTCGGGATGAGTGCCGAACAGTTCTTCCAGGTGGTTCTTCTTCCGCAAGGCGATTTCGCCCGGTTCCTGCGGGCCGGCAGCGACGAGCGCGGCAAACTGCTCGAGCGGCTGTTCGACACCACCCGCTTCGGCGACGTCGAGCAGTGGTTCCGGGATCGCCGTGGAGCCGGCACCAAACTTCTTGCCGAGCAACAGAAGAAGGTCGAGGTACTCGCAGCGAAGGTCGCCGCGTCCGCCGGGATCGAGGCCGGTGCCGACGCCGACCCCGTGGAGTGGGCACATCGACTGCTCGCCGATGCCGCGGAGAACCGCGACGTCGCCGCCACGGCACTGCGACGCGCCCGCGCGGCCGACGAAGCCAACCGGCGCGCGTTCGACGAGACACTCGCTCTCGCCGACCGACTTCGCAGGCGCCACGACGCACAGCGTGTCCTGGCCGAACTCGAGCAGACGCAACCACAGCGTGTCGCGATGATCGCCGAACGCGATGCCGCACATCGAGCCGTGAGCGTCGCCGTCCTCGACAAGGAGGCCGAGCGACTCGCGCACGACGCCGAAACTGCCCTCGCACGCGCCGCTGCAGCCGCGGCTCCGCTCGAGGACGACGACGAGGGGCGCAGGCTGCTCGCCGACATCGGTCCGACGCCGGCCATAACCGATCGCGACATCATTCGCCCTCGATGCGAGGAATGGTCTTCGGAGGCAGCGCGTCTCGACGTCCTGCTCGACCGGCGACGCCGGCTGGGCGAGATCGAGGCCGAACAAGAGAAGCTCGCTGCGCGCGGCAGTGCTCTCGCCGACGAGCGACAACAGGTGATCGACGAACGCGCCGCACTACCCGAACGGTCGGCCGCCGCAGCCGCTGCGGTCGCCGAAGCCGAACGAGCGGCAGCGATGCTCCCCGGATTGTCGGCCGCGCGCGATCGTGCCGCCGACGCGCTCGATGCCGCGGCCGAACTCGATTCGCGCCGAACCGAACTCGAACGCCTCGAAACCCGGGTGCTGAAGCTCCATTCCGAGTTCAACGACGCTCGCGCCACACACCTCGACATCCGGCAACGGCGGATCGACGGAATGGCCGCCGAACTTGCGGCGCGTCTGGCCGACGGAGATCCCTGTGCGGTGTGCGGATCCACCGAGCACCCCGCACCTGCCCGCCCTGCCCCCGACACCGCGACCAAGGCCGACGAAGAACGCGCGCACCTCGCCGAACAACGCGCCGCCACCGCGTTGTCCGAGGCGCGCGAGGCCGTCACCGAGTTGTCCGGTACCGTCGCCGTTCTCCGGCAGCGTTGCGGCAACGCCGAACTCGCCGAACTCACTGCGGCCCATGACGAGGCGATCCGGGTCCACGGCGAGACCGCGACCACTGCCGGACGCCTCGACCACCTGCGCGCGGAGGTGGAGGATCTCCGCAAGCTCGATGCCGTGCTGGCGGAGCAGGAGAAGCGGCTCGACGTCGAACTGTCCGAACTCGCACGCGAAGAGGCAGTGCGAACGGCCGAGAGTGCTGAGATCCGGGAGCGAATCGTCGAAGCCGTCGGCGACCTCGACCTGCTGGAACCGCGCCGCGCTCGGGTCGCCGGGCTCTCCTCTGCCGCAACCGCACTGCTCGACGCCCGCTCGTCCGCCCTTCACGCTCGAGCGGTCGCCGAGAAGCGTGCCGCCGACGCTCGTGCCGAGGCTGTGGAGGCGGGCTTCGCCGACCTCGACAGTGCGCGCGCCGCAATCCGCTCGTCCGAGCGACTCGCCGAGATCGACCGCGTGCTGCGCGCGGCCGACGACGAACGCGCCGTGGCCACCTCCGCGCTGAACGATCCGGCGATCGCGGCCCTCACCGGCCACGAGGTCGCCGACCTGCCGGCGGCCCGCGCCGTGGTGGACGAGGGTGCCGTCGCAGTCGAGGCTGCGCTGGGTGCGGCAACCGAGGCCGAACGTCGGCACCTCGATATCGAGACCTACACGAAGCGACTCGAGCGTGCCTGCGCCGAACTCGCTCCGCTCCTCGACGAGCACGCCGAGTTGTCCGCGCTCGCCGACATCGTGGCCGGGATGGGCGCGAACGCCAAGAAGATGACGCTCCGCTCGTACGTGCTCGCGGCGCGACTCGAGGAAGTCGCCGACGCTGCGTCCGAACGGCTCCGCAGGATGTCGGGTGGCCGTTACGAGTTCGTGCACTCCGATGCCGTGGAGACGAGGGGGCGCCGCGGCGGACTCGGACTCGACATCCACGACGAGTACACAGGCGCCGTGCGTTCGACGAAAACCCTCTCGGGAGGGGAGTCCTTCCAGGCATCCCTCGCGCTCGCTCTCGGACTGGCCGACGTCGTTGCCGCCGAGGCCGGTGGTCTCGTGCTCGACACGATGTTCATCGACGAGGGATTCGGCAGTCTCGACGCCGATTCGCTCGAGGCCGTCATGGGCGTGCTCGACGAACTGCGCGCCGGTGGCCGCGTGGTCGGCGTGGTCAGTCACGTCGACGAGATGCGGCAGCGAATCCCGAGCAGGCTGCACGTGATCCGTGGCCGCTCGGGATCCACCGTTCGCATGGCGAGCTGAGCCACACTCACTCCTCCGGGGTAGAAGCCTCCGGCGAGGAGGGCTGCGGCGAGGAGGTCTTCGGGTCGGGGACCGAGGTGTCGCCCGGGGCAGGTAGCGCCTTCGTCTCCTCCTGTCCCTCGTCGGCGCGCTCGTCGATCTGCTCGCCGATGTAGCGGATGACCACCGCGGCCACCGCCGCGACGGGCACGGCCAGGAACGCACCGACGATGCCGAACAACGACGACCCCGCGGTGACGGCGAGCAGCACGACCGCCGCATGCAGGTTCATCGACCGCGACTGCAGCACGGGCTGCAGCACATTCCCCTCGATCTGCTGAACCGCGATGATGAGGACCAGCACGATGAGGGCGGTGGTGAAGCCGTTGGCGACCAGCGCCACGAGGACGGCCAACGCGCCCGCGACGAACGCGCCGACGATGGGAATGAATCCGCCGATGAAGGTGAGGATCGCCAGCACGGGCGCGAGCGGGACCCCGAGGATCAGCAGGCCGATACCGATGAAGAGGGCGTCGATGAAGCTCACCAGGGCCTGCGTGCGGATGAACCCGCCCAGCGTGTCCCACATGCGGCCGAGCACCTCTTCGAGGTGACGTCCGGCGCGGCCACCGCCGACACGGTGCAGCCACGGAAGGAATCGCGGGCCGTCCTTGATGAAGAAGAACGTCAGCACGAGCACCAGACCGAGTGTCACGAGCAGCGAACCTGCGGTGCTCACGCCGGTGAAGACACCTCCGGCGATGGTCGCGGCACTGCCCTGCACCCGTTCGACGACAGCGTTGACCGCGTTGTCGAGTTGCTCGTCGCGCAGATTGATGGGCGGCCCCTTCACCCAGTCCTGCACGGTGTTGATGCCCTGGGTCGCCTTGTTGGCCAGATCGGGTACCTGATCGATCACCGACGGCACGATTCCGGCGATGATGCCACCGACGACGGCGAAGAACATGACCAGGGTGAGTCCGGCTGCGGCTGCCGGCGGCACCCCGCGTTTGGTCATGCCTCGGGTCGGCGGCCACAGGATGGTCGAGACCACGATCGCGAGGGCCACCGGGAGGACGATCACCCACATTTTCGCGATGATCCAGCCGAGCACCACGGCGCCGGCGGCGATGACGACGAGGCAGGCCGACCACTTGGCGAGCCATATCCCGCCGGCTCCGAGCAGGCTCGCCCGATCGGGTTTCACCGGCTTGCCACTGCTGCTCTCACCGGGCGCGGTCTTCGATTCGGTCAACGACGGTCCTTCCGACATGTATCGAGCTCGATACCGATCGACAGTCGCCAATCTACGGTGACCGAGCGCCGCGCGGGCTCCGGACGCGCACCGGAAACGGCGGTGAAGAGTCCCCTGTCGTGGCATTCTCGAAACGTGACGAATCGAACGAGTGCGACGCGGTGGATGCGTTTTCCTGTGGCGGTGACGGCGATGGTCGCAGTATTCGCGCTCAGCGCGTGTAGCTCCGAGGACACCCCCGGCGAAGAAGACGTGCGTTCGTCGGCGAGCGTCGCTGTCACGAGCGTGCAGGACCAGGCAGAGGGAGCGATCTCGTCGGTTCAGAGCGTCGCGTCGAGTGCTGCGGACCGGGCGGGGGACATCTTCGACGAGGCGAAGCTCGACGTCTTCGTCGCGGCCTTCCGTGCGGGCTTCCCGGCACTCTCGGCCGACCGGGAGACGCAGTCGATCGAGTCCATCGTCACAGAGGCATGTCCGTTGATCGACGCGGGCGCTAGCGACCAGGAAGTCAACGCGAAGGTCGGTGAACTGGCGACGAACGGATCGACCGTGCCCGACGAGGATCAGGCGGCGCGCATCGCGCAACTGGTGCGCGTGGCGTGCGGGTGAAGTAGGCCGAGAGCGGCCGCGTAGAATACCGATTCCGTGAGCCTTACCCTCGGAATCGTCGGTCTTCCCAATGTCGGCAAGTCGACGCTGTTCAATGCGCTGACCAAGAACGACGTGCTGGCAGCGAACTACCCGTTCGCCACCATCGAGCCCAACGTCGGCGTCGTCGAACTGCCCGATCCGCGGTTGAACCGGCTTGCCGAGATCTTCGGCTCCGAACGCATTCTCCCGGCTACCGTGTCGTTCGTCGACATCGCCGGCATCGTGAAGGGCGCGTCCGCCGGTGAGGGCATGGGCAACAAGTTCCTCGCCAACATCCGTGAGGCCGACGCCATCTGTCAGGTGGTGCGGGTGTTCGACGATCCGGACGTCGTCCACGTCGAGGGCAAGGTCGACCCGATGGCCGACATCGAGGTCATCGCCACCGAGCTGATCCTCGCCGATCTGGAGACGATCGAGCGGGCCCTGCCGCGACTCGAGAAGGAGTCCCGGAAGAACAAGGAACTCGTCGCGCAGCTCGACGAGACGAAGAAGGCGCAGGCGATCCTCGAAGACGGCCGCACCATCTTCTCCGCCCAGACCGAGGTCAAGACCGAACTGCTGCGTGATCTGCACCTGCTCACCGCCAAGCCGTTCCTCTACGTGTTCAACGCCGACGAGGCGGTGCTCACGAACGAGGAGCGCAAGGAGGAACTGCGTCAGGCCGTCGCACCGGCGGACGCCGTCTTCCTCGACGCCAAGGTCGAATCCGAGCTCCTCGAACTCGACGAGGACGAGGCGATGGAACTCCTCGAATCCATCGGCCAGACCGAAGCCGGTCTGAAGCAGCTTGCGCGTGCCGGCTTCCACACCCTCGGACTGCAGACCTACCTGACGGCGGGGCCGAAGGAATCGCGTGCCTGGACGATCCGCAAGGGCGACACCGCTCCCAAGGCCGCCGGCGTGATCCACACCGATTTCGAGCGGGGCTTCATCAAGGCCGAGATCGTCTCGTTCGCAGACCTCGACGCGGCCGGTTCGATGGCCGAGGCGAAGGCCAAGGGCAAGGTCCGCATGGAAGGCAAGGACTACGTCATGGCCGACGGCGATGTCGTGGAGTTCCGCTTCAACGTGTAGTCGGGCTGCGTCGCCCCAGGTGGACGGCAATGTACTCCGAAGTAACCGCAGGTGAGACCACCTTCTGAGCAGCAGTGGTGGCGCACCTGCGGATCGGTGGCTGATCACCCCGCGCTGGGGCTGAGACGGGGCTGGGTAGAGCACGTTCTCCGACCCTGGACATGCGCAACTTGCAGTTCGAGTACGGCGCCGAAAGCGGCTGCGCCATCGTCAATTTCGACGGTCCGATCGTGTTCTTCGTGGTATCTCGCTGTCGCCTTCAGCTGCGGTGTCGACAAGCGCACCGCCGCTGATGTCCGTCTCGTCGAACTCGAGGCGCGGTTCGCGGCGGCGGAAGACGGCGAGAAGTCCGGCCTCGGTGTGGAACTCGCAGCGTTGCGCATCGCAGTGCGTTCCGAGAAGCTGGGCGAGATCGCTGCCGAGTTCGGGGCCATCCACAACATCCAGCGCTCAGCGCGTCGGCTCGGTGCACCGGATCGTTCCCGCAGCCCAACTGCGGCCCCGGATCATCGCGGCGATGCAGCGCGGGATGGCCAGGTCGCTCGCGTAGTCCTCGTCTCGTGTGACCCCGGACACAATGTGGCGCAGGGCACAGATATGTTGCAGTGCAACCGATCCGAGCCGAAGGCTCGCGGAACCCTCAATCATTTCTCAGGAATGTTTCATCTCCGGCTCCTACCTTGGGTATTGCGGACCAGGAAGGAAAGGGGTGCGGACAATGCGCATCGACAAGCGATGGCTCATCGCAGGTGTCGCGGCAGCGGCCGTGGCGGCCGGATCGGTGGGGGTCGCAACCGCAGTGGCCACCGACGAGCCCACAGGTCCGGGTGAGGTGGTCGCGCAGACGCAGGAAGACACACAGCAAGCAGACGACGGCCGGAAGACCGACGACTTCAGCGAGCGCAGGCACGACCGTCCCGACTCGGCAACGGCACCGGACGTTCAGCGCGACGGCGACCGCGGACCGGTTGACCGTGGCGGCGACACGGAGCAACCGCGTGGACCGCGAGCGGACGGTGATACCGACGAAGGTGACCGTCCGGCCCGGCCCGAACGCGGACCCCGCGACGAGGCCCGTGACAACCAGACCCGTGACGAACGCGGACCCGGCGCGCATCATCGTGACCACGACGGAGACCACCACGCTCCGCAGGACGCCGATGAGGATGCCGAGCAACAGGACGGAGCCGGCATCTAGTCCGCTGCCTCTCTCCGGCAAGGGCCTCTCCCGCACCGCGGGAGGGGCCCTTCGGCGTGCGAGGACCTTTACGACGGTTGCCTCACGACAAGCTCACCGGGCCGTGTAACGGGGGCGGACGCTGTGCCGACACCCAAGCGAGTCCGGACATTTCGGGCGATCGGATCGACTCGAAAGGCAACCATGAAGATGAAGCGTCTCGCTGCCGCTGCACTGAGCTGTGCGGCATTGACCGTGGCGGCTCCGGCTACGGCCAGCGCATTCACTCTGACCGAGCTGCTCCCGGTGGGGATCGCGGATCTCGTCCCGAGCGGTTCCTGGAACCCGCTGGCGCCTCCCGCCCAGCCTGCACCGGCGCCCGCACCTGCACCTGCACCCCCGCAGTCGGCACCCGCGCCGGCGCCGCGTCCCGGTCCCGCACCGAGCGGAGGGTTCAAGAACTGCACAGAGGCGTGGAACGCCGGGGCCGCACCCGTGTACCGGGACGACCCGGGCTACGCGCCGCGACTGGACAGCGACAAACGACGGGATCGGCTGCGAGAAGGATCCGCGCTAGTCCCCGAAACGACGAGAGGGCCTTCCATCGACGATGGAAGGCCCTCTCGTCGTTCGATGTCAGAGCCAGCCGGAATCGTATTCGAGCGAGTCATTCACGAACTGGGTTTCGTCGCCCAAAGTTGCGTGTCCCGGATGATTCCGAGGAGGCCGACCGTGTCGGTGCGGTGATGAACTTCGCCGGTGTCGGGCTCCCAATGGATATATATAGGGCTGACCGGCTTCGAACGGGCGTGACACCGATGAATCGTCGTGAAGGCAGCTTGTGAAATCAGTGCTGTGTCCCACTGAAACTGGCACCTGTGGAATCGGATTCGCTACTCGGCGGAAAGCAATTCTGTGAAGTGATGTGCCTGCTGGTACGCGGGGAGTATGCAGTACTGCGTTGTTCCGTGCCGGAAGCCGGGTCGGGTTCTGGTCGACCGTGAGGCGGAATCCGTCGTATCGGGGGGTATTCGTCTGCATGACCGCTATCCTGATCCCGGTGGGATGTTCCACCGATTGCGCTTCCACGTGACGACCACGTGAATCATCGCGGAGAGGCCTGAGCAGTCAGGACATGTCCGGATGGAGTGCGGCGTATCGATACGCCAACTTCATACGCCGACACTCGGCGTCGGCTGACGAAAGGATGTGCCATGTCGTCGAAGGACGAGAAGAACCTGGCGCAGGTGCTCGACAAGATCTCGAAGATGGAAGAACCGCGGCGGGCGGTCATGCAGCGTGTGCACGACATCATCGTGGCCACGGCGCCCACCCTGAAGCCGCGGATCTGGTACGGAATGCCTGCCTACGCGAAAACGGCCGGCACCCCCGCGCTCGTGACGTTGCGCAATGACGAACGCTTGAACCTCGCGATCACCGAGAAGGCTGCGTTTCGGCCTGCAGGCGGGGTGGACGGGGCGCTGATGCCCGCCGCGTGGTACTTCGAGACCGTCGACGAGGACACCGAGAAGCGCATCGCCGAGATCGTTCGTTCGGTGGTCGAGTGATCTGGGGCGTGAAAACTGCTTCCCGAATGCTGCTGGATGACAAGGCTTCACACGGCTGTTCGGCATTCGAGATGCGGTGAGGTTTCCACTTCGACCTGTAGTGGGGTGCGTCGGATCGGCCCCGCTACAGGTCGACACCCAGTTGCGGTTGCAGGTAGATCGAGCGCTGCCTCGTGTAGGTGGTAATAGCCCGCTGGGAGGATAGAAGATTGGAAAGGTGCGTCCGAAGAGAGTCGGCGCGCTGGGATCCCATCCCGGTGCCTGGGCCGAGACCATCGCAGCACGTAAGGTCGAGTGGGGGACGCTTCCGCCTACATGGACGATCACCGCTCGGTGTGATGGCAGCGGAAGATGCTGTTTCGTGTGCCCGACGATCGCGCTGGCGTTCCGCTTCAACGTCTGGTGCGATCCTGTCGAGGATGCGACCGGCCCAGCCCGTACCGGGCACTCGTGGCCAGTGCGAGAGACCAAGCACTCCAAACCTTTTCGGGTCGTGATGGAGAGAGCGCATTGGTTGCCGTCCCGATCAGGCCGATCACGACACAGCCGCGACGGAGTACGCCTTTCACCTTCGGTCGGGTGCGAGGTGAGGCGAGCGTGACTGCGCCGGCGGCATAGACGAACGACGCGACCCCACTCGCGACACGCAACCCGACGGGAAGCGTGCCGCTGTGCTTGCCTCCGTACGAAGCGCGTCCCCACGGCGCCCCGGCGGCCAGGGCTGCCTGGAACGCCGACATCGTCACAAGCAGGACCTGGGTAAGGCGCACGCTGCTGTTCACGCGCCGATTCGAACACTTCCCGGGTGTGTGCGCAAGATCGTGTTCGACTCAGGCAGGTCGCATACCCGCCAGGAGGATCGACACCAAACGTGGGACCAGGTTCGGAGTGGCCGCGCAAATCGCGTCGGGCAAGGGACGAGTGATCAATCCGATCGCCAGGACCAGTTCCAGCGCATCCAGATCGCTGCGCACGAGTCCGGCGGGCCGGACCGCGTCGAGCAACGCTTCGACTCCGGCGAGCGTCTCGGCCTGAGCCTGTCTCACCGTTCCGGAAATCTGGTCCGTCACGAACTCGGCGAGTGTGGCGGAGAGAGCGCCCAGGTCGAGTTCGATCAGGCGCTGCACGTAAGCCGTCCACGCCGACTCGGGGGACGAGCCGACCGACTTCAGGGCATCGGCGCCGGCGGCTCGCATGTCGCCGAGGATGGCCAGCGCGACCTCATCTGCCAGTGCGGCCCGAGACTCGAAGTTCCGGTAGAGGGTGGCGATTCCCACTCCGGCGGCGTCGGCGATCGCTTCGAGTGCGACGTCACTCCCGTGAGCTGCGAAAAGCCGGCGTGCTTCCTGCACGATCAGCCGACGGCGCTTCGCGGCATCGGAACGCAACGGCTCCCTCTCTTCTTCCGTCTGCGGGGCTGTGAGGAACTTCGCTTGACACCTCGATGCTAGCCGGAGGATTATTCTCCGGTACAAGTGGAGGAATATTCTCCACTTTCTCTCCATCGGACAGGAAAGCATCAATGGCAGGCGCCGACACGACAGCTCCCGAGGCGGGTACACCCGCCCCACGCAAGCCTCACCCGGCGCTCTCGCTGGTGGGCATGACGTGCGGGCTGGGGGTGATCCTCCTTCTGTTGCTGCTGGTCTTCATCATGCCGTCGCTGAAGAGCGGGCCGCAGGGCCTGCCGGTGGGAATCGTCGGAACGAACTCCGGCGCAGACGATTTCGCGAATTCCCTCGCGATCTCCGAGGCGGACGCCTATGCGCCGCAACGGTTCGATTCGGAGCAGGAACTGCGGGAGGCGATCCTCGACCGTAGCGTCGTGGGTGGTTTCGTCGTCGACCATTCCGGCGTTCGCGCATTGGTTGCAGGAGCGGGTTCGACCGCGATCTCCGGCGCGCTCACCGGGACTGCCGAGGCGCTCGGTGCGTTGGGTGAGGCAGAGGTATCCGTCGAGGACGTCGTTCCGCTCCCCGATTCCGACCCCACGGGCGTCGGTATCGGAGGACTGGCCTTCCCGCTGGTCTTCGGCGGCATCGTCCCCGTCGTTGCGTTCCGGAAGATCCTCCCGCGCAGCAACGGTTGGTACCTGACGGGATTGCTCGGCTTCGCGGTGGTCGGTGGCATCGTGGTCGCCTCCGTTCTCATGTTCGCCTTCGGAAGTATCGAATCGGCGTTCTGGCCGGTGGCTGCATCGATGGCGATCGGTATCGCGGCGCTGGCTCTTCCTCTCGCCGGTCTCCAGGCAGCCTTCGGCGCCAAGGGGTTCACCATCGGCGCGATGGTCATGATGTTCCTGGGGAATCCGCTTGCGGGCATCGCCACGACCTCGGCGTGGCTCCCCTCCGGCCTCGGCGTGTTCGGTCAGGTGCTGCCTCCGGGCGCGACCGGAACCCTGGTGCGTTCGGCTGCGTACTTCGACGGTGCCGGCGGACTGGTCGCACTCCTGACTCTCGTCACGTGGATCGTCGTGGGGTCCCTGCTGTTCGCGGTGGGTACGCGCCGCGCAACGGTGAAGGAAGATGCCGAGCTTCCCTCGGCACCATAGCGCCAGGGAACACCGAGTGCCGACAGTCACGGCACCACCGGATCGGCGCGCTCACGTCGGCATCCTCTCGGTCTTCGGTGAGAGTCTGCCGATCACCGCACTTCCGATGATGCCGAGGATGATCATCGCGACTCCCAGGGCGTCGGGTAGCGAATCGGTGACCCATCCGAAGATCCCCGCGACCAGCACGAACGTCGGCAACCAGTCGACGAGCTCCAGAAGCGGCGGGGCCGGTTCGGGAGCGCCCCGTGCTGCCGCATCCTTCGCGCCGGCATAGTCGGGGTAGAACTCGGTGAAAGCGATTGCGAAGAAGATCGCCGCCAGCTGGAGTGCCCATCCGGTCCAGAAGTTGCCGGGGTCGTCCATCACTGCATCGCCGATGCCCCCGACGATTGCCGAGAAGATGAACGCACCGGCCCAGACCGCCGAGATCACGTAATTGATCTTCAAGAAGAGTGGTGACGTCCAGTACTCCTGCGGCACTTCCTCTTTCGCATAGGGCAAGGTGAACGGTCTGCGCGCGATCAGGGTGGTGACCACGAACACCGCGAGCGCGAGATTGGTGATTTCACCTGCCCAGATCTCCATCCAGTCGATGACACCCTCCGATGCCACCAGACCCACCACTGCGAACACGGCGAAGAACGAGGCGCCGAACACGTCCAGGGCATAGATCTTGATGCCGCGCCGCGACCCCACCCACATCGTCAGCAGGACGAGACCGAGGGCGAAACACACCGCTTCCTCGAACCGCCCGGGCGACGACAGGACCGACATCACTATCCACGGCACGATCCCCGACAGCGGTGATCGGAGGTAGCCGTCGACGGCCTTGGTCATATCCACCAGCGTATTTCGTGGATCCGGCCGTGTCGGAAGTTTCGGAGGATCACCCGAGCAGAAGTCCGAGGGAGGACGACACGCTCACCCTCTGGGATTCGGCGCTTCGTCCAAAATGCGACGGGTGACGAACCGGCGCGGCAGCCCCGAGAGCGGATCGACGAACTCCAGTTCCCGCGCGAGCAACTGGAGTGGGAGGCGGTGGTCGTCTGGTGTCTCGGGCAGCAACTCGGGGTACCAACGGTCACCGAGGATGCCGATGCCCAGCGCCGCCAGATGCACGCGCAGCTGGTGCATCCGGCCGGTGTGGGGACGCAGGAGCGTGTGCAGCACGCTGCGCCCGGACCTGCTCACGCCCGTCCCGAGCATCTCGATCAGGGTCTCGGAATTGGGTTCGCAGGTGTCGTCGACGACCACACGCAGTTCGCCGCGCCGTGCCTCGATGTGGTTGCGGTAGAGCACGGGAAGAGCACGGCCGGCGAGTGCCGGCGTCGCCGGATCCCACTCTGCCGGTCGTGCCGACACCGCCTCGTACACCTTGGTGACCTGCCGTTTCTCGAATAAAGACTGGTATGCGCCGCGCGTCGCGGGACGGGCCGAGAACATCACCAGGCCGGCGGTTGCCCGGTCGAGGCGGTGGATCGGTGTGAGATCGGGGTTGTCGAGGCGGGTCCGCAACCGGACGAGCGCGGATTCCCGCAGGTACCGGCCGCCGGGAGTCGTCGGGAGGAAGTGGGGCTTGTCGATGACGACGAGATCGTCGTCGACGTGCAGGATCTCCTCCTGGAACGGCACCGGCTCCTCGGCGGGTAGATCTCGGTAGTACCAGACGAACGTGTGCTCCCCGAGGGCTGCGCCACGTCCGACCGGCCGGCCGTCGATGCCCACGATCTCTCCGATGTCGAATCGACGGTAGAGGTCGTCGGCATCCATATGGTCGAACCGCTCGACGACATACTCGGCGACCGTCGCCCACGGCCCGGAGGTCGGAACCCGCAGTCGCGTGGGACCGACCCCGTTCTTGACGGGCAACGGTGAGGGCATCGGCACGCGCACCATCATCCCATCGGTCCAGGAGAGCGCTCGCCGGGGCGGCGGGGAACCCTTCTGCGACCATGTCCGCATGACCTCACCGGCCCGGCTGGGCATACCGACCGGCACATTTGCCCTGCTGGCGGCTCTGTACTTCGCGCAGGGTCTGCCCTACGGATTCTTCACCCAGGCACTTCCGGTGGTGCTCCGTGAGTCGGGTTTCTCGCTGATTGCGATCAGCGCGACAGGTGTGCTGTTCGCGCCGTGGGCGCTGAAGTTCCTGTGGGCGCCGTACGTCGACCATTACGGGACGCGGCGGCAATGGCTCCTCTCGCTCCAACTCGCGGCCTCGGCGGTGTCGTTGGTCCTGGCGTGTCTGGATCTGTCCTCCACATTGCGGTGGTTGCTCGTCGGAATCGCGGTGGTCAACGCAGTGTCGGCCACACAGGACGTCGCGACCGACGGCCTGGCCGTGCAACTCCTCGGCCCGACACAACGTGGGCTGGGCAACGGCATCCAGGTCGGCGCGTACCGCATCGGGATGATCGTCGGAGGGGGAGCGCTGCTGTGGGTGTTCTCCCTTGCCGGCTGGCGCAGCCTGTTCCTCGCGATGGCGCTGCTGCTGGTGCTGACGACCATTCCCGTGTGGCGACTGCCTCGAACGGAGCAACGTGAGGAACCGGCGCCGCGGAGCGCGCGACGAATGACGGTGGCATGGTGGGCCCGGTTGCGCCGCCCCGGCATGCTCGCGTTCATCCTTCTCATCGGAGGGTTCAAGTTCGGCGATTCGATGGGCTCGGCGATGGTGGGCCCCTTCATGTCCGATTCGGGCTTGACCCTGGGGCAGATCGCGCTGGTCAAGGGTGTTCTGTCGTCGGCGGGTGCACTCGGGGGAGCGGCGCTCGGTGGATGGTTGTGCTTCCGGCGCGGCCGGCGGCAGGCGCTGCTGATCGGCGGTGTCACCCAGACCGCGAGCCTCGTGCTGTATGTGATCGCAGCACTCGGATACGGCGGATTCGGGCTCATCGTCTCGGCGAGTCTTGCCGAACACGTCCTCGGCGGGGCCGCGACGGTCGCGGTGTTCACACTCATGATGGATGCGGCGGACAGGGACCACGCCGGCAGCGACTACACGCTGCTCGCGTGCGCGATCGTCGTCGTACAGGGCATAGCGGGCTTCACCGCGGGTGCGGTCGGTGACCTGTTCGGTTATCCCGCCCTGTTCGGTACGAGCGTTGTCCTGTCGGGAATCGGATGCGTCGTCCTGCTGATCTCGGTCGACCGGGGAGTCGGACCGAGCGGGCTCCACAGTGCGTGGAAGATCAGCGCGCGGCAACCGGTCGTTCGCCCCTAGGGAATCACCGCGACCAGTACTGCAGCATGGGTTCCTCGGCGAGGATCGTCGAGCCTTCCGAGATGACGAGCGAACGCGGCGAAATGCTGTATTGCACGCCGGCGTTCGTCACGGTGAACCCGTCTCCCGAAGGCACGGGGTCGTCGATTTCGATTGCCGATCCGTCGTCCGTACGCACACCCTTGTAGTAGAAGCGTCCCGTCCCGGTCTCGCACACCACGACGAGCGACTCGCTCGTCTGCCCGATGGCGACCGCGGGATTCGTGTGGTTGCAGCGCGCCCCGGGTGCGCCGACGAAACCTTGCCCATCGGTGTTGCCGAAGGCAGGCGCGGGAGATGTAGGACGCACAGGTGGTGCCGGCGCCGGTGCGGGAGCACCGGTCGCCGTCAACTCGAGATCCTCGATCCGCAACGCCGCATCGGACGGGAGGACCGTGACGTAGCTGTTGCCCTGCACGATGCTGTTGGCCGTGACGCACGCGAAGTCACCCGTCAGGCATGACAGCCGCTCCCAGTAACCACCGAGCGCGTTCGTCGGACGTATCGCGTATTCGCCGGGCTCGATGTCCACACCGACCTTCAGGGTGCCGTTGGTCGGGAAGCTGCTCGGGGCTGCGGGCGGGTTCGTCTGCGGTTGCGGTGCAGCCGAGGCGGACGGCGACAGGCTGACGGTCACGGTGGGTACGGATGCGCTCGCGCCGGCATCCCCGGGTTCCGGATCGGACGAGCGGGTCAGGGTGAGGATGAGCGCGGCGACGGCGGCGCCGACCGCCACGAGCAGTGCGCCTCCCATCAGCCACGGCCACTTCGGCTGTCGAGGCGGAGGGTCGGTGGGCCACGGGGGAGGGGGAGCGCCGTATCCGTCCGGCGGAGGCTGCATCGACATCCGGGTCCCTTCGCTGTCGCGGCATCTCGACTCGTGATATCGCTGCAGGTGCCGGTCGCTGTTACGGCCCGTGGTTCGCGGCTACCCGGTCCGTTGCAGGTCTGTGCGGGAGAGGGACAGTTCGGCGAGCTCGTCGAGAGAAACTGGCAGAACACGTGCGAGTGCTGCGATCGTGGTGAACGCGGGCGTCGCCAGTCGTCCGGTCTCGATCTTCCGGAGAGTTTCCGGTGAGATCTCAGCAGCCCGGGCCACTTCGGCGAGCGTCCTGCTGCCCCGGGCATCTCGCAGCCGCCCGCCCAGACGTTTGCCGGCAGCCAATTGTTCCTGGGTCAGAGGGAGTCGCACCATGGCAGGCAGTCTAGCCAGTATCGGTATGAAAATACCGATCACCGCGTAAGGTCGGTACTCGAATGTCGTTCGACGGGCTCGAAGGAGCAGGCCGGTGCTGGAACTGAAGACATCCCCCGAGATCGCGGCGATGGACGTGACCGGCTCGTTCATCGCCGAGTTGCTCGACGACCTGACCGACCGCGCCAGGCCCGGGGTCAACCTGCTCGATCTCGAGCAGCGCGCGCGGGATCTGATCGACGAGCGCGGTGCGGTGTCGTGCTACTGGGACTACGCTCCCTCGTTCGGCCGCGGGCCGTTCCGGAACGTCATCTGCCTCTCGGTCAACGACGCCGTCCTGCACGGACTCCCGCACGATTACGTGCTTCGCGACGGCGACCTGCTGAGCATGGACATCGCCGTCTCGATCGACGGATGGGTCGCCGATTCGGCGCGTAGCCTCATCGTCGGTGCAGAACGACCAGAGGACAGGCGCCTCGTCGAAGCGACCGAAGTGGCGCTGGCCGAGGGCATCGCCGCCGCCCTACCCGGTAATCACCTGGGTGATATCTCCGCGGCGATCGGTGCGGTGGCGGCCGAGTACGGCTATCCCGTCAATACCGCGTTCGGCGGGCACGGCCTCGGCCGCACCATGCACGAGGATCCGCACGTGTCGAACACCGGGCGTCCGGGTCGTGGGCTCGTGCTGCGTCCCGGTCTGACGCTCGCGCTCGAGCCGTGGTTCGCAGCCGGAACGGACAAGATCGTCTACGACCCGGACGGTTGGACGATCCGCTCGGCGGACGGCTCGCGCACCGCACACAGTGAGCACACGATCGCGATCACCGAGGACGCACCGCTCGTGCTGACGAGACGCGAGCGCGTCACCGAGTAAGTCACCCCGCGGATCGGCGGATCTTCGGTTACCGTCATGGGACCGACGTGCGAGAGGCGATGCCGATGCCGCTGTACGAGTTCCGATGTGCGGAGTGCGGTCCGTTCGACCTCTCCGTTCCCATGAGTGAGGTCTCCGCGTCGACCAGGTGCCCGCAGTGCGGCGGGCACGCTCGTCGATTGCTCACCCCGCCCCGTCTCGGTCGCGGCGGGTCGACGGCGATGCGATTGCACGACGCGACCGCACGCACCGCCTCCGAACCCGACGTCGTCTCGGGTGCCCTGCCCGGCACATCGCGACGTCCGTCTCGGTCGGTTACGACCGATCCCCGACACCGATCGTTACCCCGACCCTGATCCACTGTTTCCCAGGAGGTCTCGTGCCCGACGTCGTCTTCCCTCTCGATTCGACCCGCCGGTTCACCGATCAGGAGAAGATCGGTCACAACCGCTGGCATCCGGACATCCCTCCCGTCGCGACAGTGAAACCGGGTGACTCGTTCCGGGTGCACTGTCGCGAATGGTTCGACGGTGAGATCCACAACGACGATTCTGCCGACGACATCCGCAATGCCCCGCTGCACATCGTGCACGCGTTGTCGGGACCGTTCGCCGTGGAAGGCGCCAAGCCCGGCGACCTGCTGATCGTCGACATCCTCGACATCGGGCCGATTCCGCAGGAGGATTCCGGCCCGCTCGCGGGGCAGGGATGGGGATACACCGGCATCTTCGCGAAGACGAACGGCGGGGGATTCCTCACCGATCAGTTCCCCGACGCCTACAAGGCGATCTGGGATTTCACCGGGCAGAAGGCGACGAGCCGGCATGTTCCGCATGTGTCGTTCACCGGCATCGTGCATCCCGGTCTCATGGGGACGGCCCCGTCGCACGACTTGCTGTCGACGTGGAACACCCGGGAAGCCGCCCTGATCGCAACGGATCCCGACCGGGAGCCGGCCCTCGCGCTGCCGCCCGAACCGAACGGAGCCATTCTCGGCAGCCTGTCGGGCGCCGACTTCGATCGGGTCGCGGCCGAAGGTGCCCGGACTGCGCCGCCTCGCGAGAACGGCGGTAATCAGGACATCAAGAACCTCACCAAGGGCAGCCGGATCTTCTACCCGGTCTTCGTCGACGGGGCGAACCTGTCGGTGGGCGACCTGCACTTCTCACAGGGTGACGGTGAGATCACCTTCTGCGGTGCCATCGAGATGGGCGGGTTCATCGACCTGCGTGTCGATTTGATCCCGGGCGGCATGGAGACCTACGGCGTCAGCGAGAACGCGATCTTCATGCCGGGCAACACCGACCCGCAGTACTCGGAATGGCTCGCCTTCTCCGGTACCTCCGTGACGCTCGACGGTGAACAGCGTTATCTCGATTCGCAACTGGCGTATCAGCGGGCGTGCCTGCATGCCATCGACTACCTGACCAAGTTCGGGTACAGCCCGGAGCAGGCGTACCTACTGCTCGGCGCCGCGCCGATCGAGGGGCGGTTGTCGGGCGTCGTGGACATCCCGAATTCCTGTGCCACGGTGTATCTTCCGACGGCGATCTTCGACTTCCCGGTCGGTCCTTCGGCCTCGGGCCCGGTGCAGATCGACCCCGGTTCGGGGGCGCCGCGCTCACCGGCGTGAGCGCCGGTGAAATTCGATTGTCCGGTGCAGCACCTTGTGGGTACCGTTCACGGGTCTGTACGTATGCGAACGAAAAAGGTTGCCCGGACATGGACCCGCTCACCGAGCGAGATATCAGAGCATCATTCGTCAACTGTTCCAAGGGGGAGGCAAAGCGGTTACCGGCTCCGCGTGACCTCGAAGGCCGGCCGTGGGAAGATCTCGATTTCCTGGGCTGGACCGATCCGTCGTTTCCAGGTCGCGGTTACATCGTCGTCCCGCGCGACGACGAGGTCGTGGGTGTCGCCATGCGGTTCGAACAGCAGGGTTCCGGGAAGACGCAGATGTGCACGATCTGCCTCACCACGCACACCAGGGGTGGCGTCGCGCTGATGACGGCGAGCAAGGTCGGCGACTCCGGGCGAGCGGGTAACGCCGTCGGGACGTACATGTGCATCGACCTGGCGTGTTCGTTGTATGCGCGCGGCAAGAAGAAGCCCGCACTGGGAAGCCGATATCGCGAGGATCTCGACGCGGACGAGAAGGCCGAGCGCGTTCGCGACAATCTCCGCGCGTTCGTGGACCGGCTGTACGTCTGAGCGGAACTCGCCGAGTCAGCGCCCACCTGTGTTACGCAGGTGGGCGCGTTCCCCGTTGTGATCGAAGATCGTGAGAATCTCCAGCGGTCCGTCATGCGCGCTGACCGCGTGCGGTGTCATCGTCGAGAACTCGGCGGCATTGCCCTCGTGTATGAGGATCTTCCGCTCACCGAGTTGGAGGCGCGCCGTTCCGGAGAGGACGGTGAACCACTCGTGTCCAGGATGGACGGGAAGTGCGTCCGACGGCATCGGTTCCTGTCGGGTGATCCGCATCTTGGCGACGGTGACGCCGCCCATCGAGCGCTCCCGTGACAACAGCCAGGTCGTATAGCCAGGGGTGTCGCACGGTTGGGGTCTGATCACGACGTCCTGATCGTCACCGGACTCGACGAGTTGATCGATCGTGGTGTCGAGTGCCCGGGCGATCGGGACCAGTTGGTCGAGAGCGATTCTGCGGCGGCCGGTCTCGATCCGGCTCAGATTGGACGGGCTGATGTGGCACCGGGCTGCGAGGGCCTCGAGCGTCCAGCCCTGCGCGAGTCGCAGACTGCGGATGCGCTGCCGGATCAGCTGGTCCAGATCGGGCGGTTCTTGCTCCATAGGCAAGAGTGTATGCCGAAATCGAATGAGCCGCTCTAACGTGGAGACATGCACGACCACACGCACCACCACCCACCACACGGCCACCGGCATGACGATTCGATGGCAGATCTGCTCGACCTCGACGCGGAGATCCATCGGACCTACTTCGAGGAGTTGCTGGACCGGGTTGCCGGTGGGCTCACACGCCGACCAGGCACCGTCGTCGATATCGGGGCCGGAACGGGTGCGGGCACACTCGCTTTGGCACGCCGATTTCCCGACGCGCAACTCGTCGCGCTCGACCTGTCCACCGACATGCTGGGTCGTCTTCGGCGGGCCGCCGACCACAACGGCTTCGCCGACCGCGTACGAACCGTCGAGGTCGACCTCGACGCTGGGTTGCCGGACGTCGGTTCGGTCGACCTGGCCTGGGCAGCACTGTCCTTGCACCACATCGAGGATCCCGACACGCTGCTGCGGCAGTTGTTCGAGGCGATGGAACCAGGCGGAACGGTGGTGGTGACCGAAATGGAGTCGCAGCCGCGATTCCTGCCGGACGACATCGGAATCGGCACGCCCGGCCTCGAGGCGAGATGTCACGAGGCTGCCGCTTCACGAGGGTGGAACACCTACCCGGACTGGAGTGACAACCTTCACCGGGCCGGTTTCGAGGTGATGGAGAAGCGACACGACGAACTCGGAGTCGAAGTCGACGAGACGGCCCGGCGATACGCCCACGCGATGCTGAGCCGGACCCGGAGCGGGCTCGCAGACGTCTTGGCCACGGAAGACCTCGACACCCTCGACCGGCTGGTCGCGCACGGCCCCGAATCGGTGCTGCACCGAACGGATCTGTCGGTCCGTGGATCTCGAACCGTGTGGATCGCAAGGGCGGCGAAGGAGGACTCCTGACGAGCGCGAAGAGACAGCCGCAGCGGTGACGGAACGAGCCGCCCGTGAGGGTGTGCGGCTCTAGCATCGGTACATGGTCCCCTCACGCTCGGCGCCCGCCGATCTGCCTGCGTCCATCGGCCGACCCGCGATGCGAGCCCTGCTCGCCGAAGGGATCGAGAACCTCGACCACCTCGCTCGTCGAACAGAACGGGAGGTGGCGGCGTTGCACGGTGTCGGACCGAAGGCGATACGCATCCTGGGGGAGGCGCTCGCCGGACGCGGACTCACCTTCGCTGAACAGGCCCGCGGGGAAGCACCCAAAACGGTCGGGTGAGCGCGAGAACGCGCTCACCCGACCGTTCGTCGTCGAGGTGCGTGTCAGAAGGGGTAGCGCGCGATCTCGGGACGCACCGTGATCCACTGGGTCTCGGTGAACGCCTCGATGTTCGCGGCCGGACCGCCGAAGCGAGAACCGGTGCCGGAGGCTCCGACACCACCGAAGGGAGCGTTGGCCTCGTCCGCGACCGTCATCTCGTTGATGTGGACCTTGCCGGAGTTGATGCGGTCGGCGATCTTCATGGCCGTACCGACCTCGCCCACGATGCTCACCGACAGGCCGTACTCGGACGCGTTCGCCAGTTCGACGGCCTCGTCGAGGTCGGAGAACTTCAGAACCGGTGCGACGGGACCGAAGATCTCCTGATTCCAGGCGGGCATATCGACGGTCAAATCGCTCAGCACGGTGGGCCGGTAGAACAGGCCCTCGTGTGTGCCGCCGGCCGCGAGAGTTGCCCCTGCCGCGACGGTGTCCTGCACGATCGTGTCGATGTTCGTGAGTTGCCGCTCGTCGATGATCGGCCCGAGATGTACGGGACCGGCCGCGGGATCACCGACGACGAGCCCGTCCGCCTTCGCGGCGAGAGCACGCACGTAATCGTCGAAGACGGATTCGTGCACCAGATGGCGACCGGTCGTCATGCAGATCTGACCTTGATGGAAGAACGAACCCATCGCCCCCACACCGGCGGCGAGATCGACGTCTGCGCCCGGGAGAACGATCATCGCGTTGTTGCCACCGAGTTCGAGGTGCGTGCGCTTGAGGTGCTCGGCTCCGGCCTTGCCGACGTGACGTCCGGCGGCGGTCGACCCGGTGAACGAGACCACCCGGACCTCGGGAGCGTCGACGGTGGCAGCGCCGACGTCACCGCCACCGGGCAGCATCTGCAGCAGACCGGTGGGAAGCCCGGCTTCCTCGAAGATCCGGGCCACCACGACGCCGCCGATGACACTCGTACGCGGGTCCGGTTTGAGCAGCACTGCGTTGCCGAGCGCCAGGGCCGGAGCGACCGAGCGCATCGCGAGCAGCAGCGGGAAGTTGAACGGTGCGATGACCGATACGACGCCGGCGGGCAGACGGCGAGCGATCGACCAGTGACCGTTGTCCGACGGCAGATATTCGCCGTGCGGATGAGTGGGCAGGGCGGCGGCCTCGAAGCACTCGGTAGCGGAACCGAACACCTCCATCGCGGCCTTGTCCGGGATGGAACCCGCTTCACGAATGCCCCAGCCGATCAATTCGTCGGCGTGCTCGCGAAACTTCTCACCGGCGCGGCGCAGGACGGCCGCGCGTTCGGACGGGGGAGTGGCGGCCCAGGACTTCTGCGCGGCAGCGGCAGCGCGGGCGGCGGTATGGACGTCGTCAGGGTCGGCCAGCCCGATCTCTGCGATCTGTTCCCCGGTCGAGGGACTGGTGACCTTGGTGGTACCGCCACTGCCGCGGCGCCAACCGTCGAGGTGGATCATTCCCGTCCACACGGATTCGGGGAGCAGAGCCATGTTTTCTCCTCAGCGCGTTCGTCTCCGTCCCCGCCTGCGCGGGTGCGTGACGCCGATGTGTCCCACGAGTGTGGGAGCGATTGCACAAGGCGGGACAATCGTTCTCATTCAACGATAAAAGTCCGCGACGACCGGCAGGTCGCTACGGACAGAGCACCCGCATTCGGATGTTCCGCATGTAGAGCTCGGGGCATATACATTCGAAAAGTCCCGGCTCCGAGACACCGTCCGAAGGAAAAGGTGCTGCGATGCCCACCGTCGACCTCACTGCCGGACCGATCCATTACGTCGACCGCGGCGAAGGTCCGCCTGTCGTGCTCCTGCACGGATTGTTGATGAATCACTCCGTCTGGGACCGGGTGCTCGAACGGCTGCCGGACGGATTCCGCTACGTGCTGCCCGATCTCCCGCTCGGTGCGCATTCCGACCCGATGCGGCCCGACGCGGATCTGAGCCTGCACGGTCTCAACCTCCTGGTGGCGGAGTTCCTCGCCGCGCTCGATCTGCACGAGGTGACCCTCGTACACAGCGACTGGGGAGGAGCCCTGTTCCTCACGGCCTACGGGCTCGACGACCGGGTCGGGCGATTGATCCTGTTGCCGTGTGAGGCATTCGACAACTTCCCACCGGGGTTGCCGGGCAAGTCCGTTTCGCTCACCGCGCGCATACCGGGCGGAGTGGCCCTCGCGCTACGGCTGCTGCGCATCCGCTGGTTGCGGAACACACCGATGTTCGTCGGCTGGATGGCGCGAAAACCGATACCGGACAATCTGGTTCGATCCTGGACCGAAGCAGGCCTGCAGAACGGCGGCGTGCGCCGAGATCTTCGCAAGTATGCGACGTCGAAATTCGTGAAGAGCGACCTCGTCGCCGACACCGAGGCCCTGAGGAATTTCACCGGACCGGCGGCGGTGCTGTGGTCTTCGGACGGCAAGGTCATGCCCCGCGAGCACGGGCGTCGACTCGCCGAATTGTTGCCGGACGCAGTCCTGACGGAGATCGACGACGCGTACGTGCTGTCGATGCTCGACCGGCCGGATGCGGTGGCCGACGAGATGTCGAATTTCCTGCTCGACGCCCGTCAGCGGTGACGACCGGAGTCGTACGAGTGTCGGATCTCGCGTGTCACGATGCAGCGCGGGCCGGTACCTCGGCGACCACACGCTCGGCCAGTGGCCGGGAGGAGGCGGGGTTCTGGCCCGTGTACAGGACGCGGTCGACCACCACGTGCGGCTCCCAGGCGTCGGCGGACGAGAAGATCGCGCCGGCCTCCTGGAGACGATCCTGCAGTAGCCAGGGTGCCTTGTCGGCGAGGCCCGCCTGCACCTCCTCGACGTTCGTGAACGACGTCAACCGGTAACCCTCGAACAGCCAGCGGCCACCGGATCCGAAGGCCGGAAGCAGAGCTGCCGGTGCGTGGCACACCATCGCGACCACCTTGTCGGCCTCGACGAAATGCCGTACGAGTTCGCCGAACCGCTCGTCGACGGCAAGGTCTTCCATCGGACCGTGACCGCCGGGAGCGAACAGCAGGTCGAAATCCTCGGCACGCTGATCCTCGAGAATCGCGGCGTCGGCCAGAACCGGCTGCAACTTCTCGAGTGACGCCTTCAGGGCAGTCACGCGGTCTTCGCCGCCCGCGGCACCGGGTTCGAGGCTGGCTTCGTCCACCACGGGAGTGCCACCCCCGGGAGTGGCGACGGTAATGTCGTATCCGGCCTGCTCGAAAACTGTGTAGGGCTCGACGAGTTCCTCCGCCCAGAATCCGGTGGGGTGGCGGGTGCCATCCTGCAACGTCCAGTGATCGGCAGCACTGACGGCGAACAGGACACGAGTCATGTTGTCTCCTTCGAAAGAACGTACGGTTCGCGTACCCGCTTCGAGTGGGATCGACACGGGGGGTCACGGCACGACGATCGCCGGGCCCGTGCGGACCCGGCGATCGTGTTACGGACTACTTACCGGTGAGAGCGTGGGGGATCAGACGCCGACCACGTCCTGTGCGATGGAGGCCAATCGGGTCTGAGCTGCGGAGACGACGCCGTGTCGCGCCTTGTGGGCTTCCTCGTACGCGACGATCGCGCGGATGTCTGCCGGCTCTGTCAGTTCCTTGACCGCCGCCACGGCCTTCGGGACTGTGAGGTCGTCGTAATTCCGGATCGGCAGCTCCTCCTCCGTGAGAACACCGGAGGCACTGCGGGCCCTGTGCAGAACGTCGGCGGCGCTGTCGGCGCCTTCCCTGCGGCTCACGCGTTCCGCCGTCTCGAGGGCGGCATCGCGACTCGCGCCGATCGTCTTGGCTGCGACGTCACCGGCATGAGCACCGCGGGAGAGCAGCGATCCGATGCGCGGCCGCGTGGAGCGGGCGACGTCGATCGCACGATCGATTCCGCGCGCCGACCAGGTGACAGGCGTGTTGACCAGACGCACCGCAGCACCGGCCGCAGCCTGCAACGGTGTACGGCGCAGAGCAGCGGGGCCACCGAGGGCCTCCTCTGCGATGACAGTGGTCAACCATTCGACCGTGGCCGAGTGAGCGGTGATCAGACGGTCCGCCAGGGACACGACCGACTTGTGACCGCCCGCGGTGGCCAGCGCCTTCACGTAGCGAGCACGATCGAGGAGCTGATGCTCGAGGGCGAGATCGGACAGCAGTGCTTCGTCGAACGGCTGAGCCTGTTCGGTGAGAGTCTTCACCATGATTGCGGCGCGACCGAGGAACGGACCCACCACATCGGGCAGACCACCCAGATCACGAATAGCTTCTTCGATGGCTACCGCACGGATACGGCAGTTTTCGGCATTTTCGGTCAGTTCCTTGCGTACCGCTTCGGTACGTGCCTGAGCCACGCGGGTTTCCGCCACCTGCGTTTCCGCATGAGTCAGTTCGTGGAGTGTGCGCAACTGGGTGAGCAACGCCGGAGTTCGGTTCTCGGTCATTGTGCGTTCGCCTCCTTCGCACTGGAGAGTCGGTGATCTACCGACAAATTCACATCGATCAGGAAATGACGTGACAACTGTTGGCTACCCGACACCCATAACTGCTAACGTCTATGTGATCCATAACACACCCATCGGTCGAGTTCGGTGCCTTAGTGACCACTCGACACACGTGAGGCGAATTGGCCGGTTTGGGCCGATCGCTCGCGGGGAAACATTCGGAGCACGCCTTGACGTGAGATATCGCGGCCGAATCGGCACGCGGCCCTGCCGGGCACCCCGGCGGGCCGCCACCGTGAAACGGCACAATCAGCAAAGGGAAAGCGGGGACGACACGATGACCACGGCAGTACCTGTCATGGCCCCGGAAGTGATCACCGCGCCGACGACGGCCGCTCCATCCCGGCCGGTCGACGCTCCGTCGGAGGGTGTGGACGCAAGTCCCCCGGCGGTGACCGAAATGCCCACTCTCCTAGAACATCCGATCGCCGGCTCCCTGATGTTCGTCATCCTGGCCGTGTGCGGCTGTGCGGCCGCAGTGGCAATTGCGGGGTCCTTCGCCGGCGGGCTCGCTCTGGCCGGTGTGGTTGGAGGAGCGGCAGCGCTTCTCGTCGCGGTTCTCTAGGGACCGGAGAGTGCGGGCAGGCAGTTCTCGATGAATTCGCAGGCGACACACCGAGGTGGGTCGTTGCAGCGGAGTGTGGCCCAGCGCACCATCGGACCATGTCGATGCCGTGGTACGAGGACGGCGGCTTCGCGTGGGAGCGCCGCGAAGCCGGTTATACCTGGGAGCAGATCGGCAACGAACTCGGTTGTCCTGCACACGTCGCGCAGAATCTGGGGGAGCGTTACCACGCCGACGTGAGTGCCGAGATCGCGAGGAATCAGCTCTCACTGTTCGATATCTCGACGGAAACGTGACAGTCGGCATGTCTCGACGGTGACGTAGTCGTCTACATCTCCGTCAGCACGCGCGACCTGCGGCGCAGTCGTCTGTCCGAGCGGTGTGATAAGCCGTACCGGACGGAACGAGCGACGACGAGGGAGATCGACGCGTGCTGACCCTGCACCGTGCCGAGCGCACCGGCATCCTGGCGGACGCGCTTGCCGCAGTGCTTGCCGAACCCCTTGCCGATCCGTTCGCGCGCGAGGTCGTCGCGGTGCCCGCGCGCGGTGTCGAAAGATGGCTCACCCAGCGGTTGTCGGGAATGCTCGGTTCCTCCGGTGGCGACGGGGTGGCAGCGAACATCGACTTTCCGTCCCCGGCCCGCCTCGTGGACGAAGCCCTCGCCGCGGCATCCGGGATCTCCGCCGCCGACGATCCCTGGCATCCGTCCCGCATGTTGTGGACGTTGCTCGGCGTGATCGACGAATCCGTCGGGGAACCCTGGTGCGCCACCCTGGCGCGACATCTCGGACACGGAGCCGACGACCACCGCATCGGACGGAGATATGCCACTGCTGCCCATCTCGCCGAACTGTTTCGCAGCTACGGGCTCCAGCGACCGGGGATGATCGCTCAGTGGGCGTCGGGCCACGACACCGACGGCACGGGTGCTCCGCTCGACGATCATCTGCGCTGGCAGGCCGAGTTGTGGCGGCGCTTGCGAGCTCGTATCGGGGTCGACAGCCCGTCGCAACGACTCGACGAACTGTGCGCCCGGTTACGGAACGATCCCGACGTCGTCGATCTGCCCGAACGGTTCTCGGTCTTCGGCCCCACCCGGCTCGACACCGTTCTCCTGGAGGTGCTGTCCGCGCTCGGGCATCACCGCGACGTACACGTCTGGCTTCCGCACCCGAGTCCGGCGATGTGGGACGGACTGACCGCACGCCCGCCGTCCATGCGCCGCGTCGACGACCACAGCGCCCTCGGTGTGCAGCACCCCTTGTCGGCGGCACTGGGCCGCGATGTCCGCGAACTCCAGATCCGGCTCTCCGGCCTCGACTGTGCGGACGTCCTCCATCCGTCCCCACCCACACCTACGACTCTCCTCGGTCGGCTGCAGAGCGATATCCGGGACGATCGGATCCCCGAAACCGGATCGGCAGAACCCGACGGGACCGTGATGATCCACGCATGCCACGGCCCCACCCGGCAGGTCGAGGTGCTCCGCGAGTGCCTGCTGCATCTGTTTCGCGACGATCCGGCTCTCGAGCCGCGCGATGTCATCGTCCTGTGCCCGGACGTCGAGACGTACGCTCCGCTCGTCCACGCCGCCTTCGGTGCGGGAGTGGGGGAGCATCCCGGCCACACCCTGCGGGTCCGCCTCGCCGACCGCGGACTGCGTCGCACCGACCCGGTGTTGTCGGTGGTGTCGGAGCTGCTCGCGCTGGCCGACGGCCGGGTCACCGCCAGCGAGGTTCTCGACCTCGCCGCTTCCGCACCGGTGCGCCGGAAGTTCGGATTCGACGACGACGAACTCGAGCGCCTGCAGGAATGGACTACCGAGACCGGTGCGCGCTGGGGCCTCGGTCCGTGGCAGCGGAAGAACTTCGGCCTCGGCGATTTCATGCAGAACACCTTCGGCGCGGCGCTCGACCGGATCCTGCTCGGTGTGGTCGCCGACGGATCGGACGGGGAGTGGTTGTCGCTGTCCCTGCCTCTCGACGACGTCGACAGCAACGACATCGATCTCGCGGGCAGGTTCGCCGAATACATCGACCGCTTGACGGTCGTACTGCTCAGACTGCGCGGGCCACTGCCCGCGGCACGATGGTCCGACGAACTCGCCTACGGAATCGACCTGCTCACCGACGTCCCCCGAGCCGATGCCTGGCAACTCGCCCGCGCACGTCGCGTGATCGGTGAGGCCGTGGAGCATGCCGGCGACATACAGTTGTCCCTGAGCGATGTGAGATCCATGCTCGGCTCCCGGCTGGACGGGCACCCGACGCGTTCGAACTTCCGGACGGGCGAGCTGACGGTGTGCACCATGGTTCCGATGCGTTCGGTGCCGCACCGCGTGGTGGTGCTCCTCGGATTGGACGACGACATCTTCCCGCGCTCGGCACATGCCGACGGCGACGACGTCCTGACCCAGAATCCTTGTGTGGGAGAACGTGATCCGCGCAGTGAGGACCGCCAGCTGCTCCTCGACGCGCTGATGGCGGCCGAGGAGCGGCTGCTGTTGTTCTATACCGGCGCCGATGCCGTCACCGGAGCGGTACGTCCGCCGGCGATCCCGCTCACGGAAGTGCGCGATGTGGTGGCGACGATGACCGGAGTCGAAGTGGACGACGAGCGGATCGTGCGGCGGCATCCGCTGCAACCCTTCGATCCCCGCAACTTCCGAGCGGAGGACCCGTTCGGTTTCGGGGTCACCGCACTTGCGGCGGCCCGTGCCGGACAAGGGAGTTCGCCTGCTCGAGCACGATCGGGATCGCTGCTCGTCGATGATCTTCCGGCACCGGTACGTACGGATGTGGATCTCGACGAACTCGTCACCTTCCTGACACACCCGACACAGGGATTCCTCAGGCAGCGACTCGGATTGCGCATCCCCGACACCGACGAGGGCATCGCCGACGCACTCGACATCGAACTCGACGGCCTCGCCCAATGGCAGCTGGGCGATCGCATGCTCGAAGCACGTCTGGCCGGGATGTCCGCGGGCGCGTTCAAGGATGCGGAGTGGCGTCGCGGCACGCTGCCCCCCTTCGCCCTCGGCAGGAAGACGCTCGACGCCGTGAGCGACAATGTCGAACGCCTCGTGCGTGCCTGTGCCGGTGTGCACTCCGGACCGGCTCGCACCGTCGACATCCGCGTGGACCTCGGAGACGGGCGGCGGCTGACCGGCACCGTGGGCGGGGTGCACGGGGAGGTGCTGGCCCGCAGCACGTACTCGAAGCTGTCCCCGAAGCACCGGCTCGAAGCGTGGATCCGACTGCTCGCCGTCGTCGCGTCGGGACATCCGGGACAATGGCGCGCCGTGACGACCGGGCGCAGCCGTTCGCGGTCGTATCCCGCCTGGCGCTCGACCCTGCAGGCGCCGGCCGACCCGGTCGCGGTCCTCGCCGCACTCGTCGATCTGCGCGACCGCGGGCTGTGCCGTCCGTTGCCGGTGGTGACGGGCGCCTCGGCCGAATACGCCGAGCGGCGGCACCGTGGCGACTCCGTCGAGATGGCGCTGTCGGCCGCCGGAAAAGCATTCGGTGGCACGTTCGGCGACGGAAAGGATCGGCACGTGGCGTATCTGTACGGGCCGGACGTCACGCTCGCGCGGCTCACCGCCGATTCTCCGGAGGGCGCCGAAGCCGCGTGGTTCGACGATCCGAGTCGTTTCGGCGTGCTCGCCCGACGGTTGTGGGAACCCCTGCTCGCTTCCGAGAACCAGGGACGACCATGAGGAAAGGACACAGCGTGCCCGACGCCGCGACCACCGATCCGCGGGCCGTCGGCGGCCCCCCGCCGGCAGGTTTCGATCTGCTCGGGCCGCTTCCGAGCGGCACGACCGTTCTCGAAGCCAGCGCGGGCACGGGGAAGACGTACGCGATCGTCGGGCTCGCCACCCGGTTCGTCGCCGAAGGGCATGCCCGCCTGTCGGATCTGTTGCTCGTTACGTTCAGCCGGGCCGCCACGCAGGAACTCCGCGAACGCACCAGGAACCGGTTCGCGCAGGTCGCCGCGGCTCTCGCCGATCCCGCAAGCGCACGGCTGAGCAGCGACACTCTGATCCGCCATCTCGCGAGCGACGACGTCGACGCGCGGCGGGCACGACTGCGACAAGCACTGTCGGACTTCGATTCCGGGACCATCTCCACCACGCACGGCTTCTGCCGTCGCATGCTCGACGAACTCGGCATCGCCGGCGAACGAGAACCGGACGTGACCGTCGTGGAGGACGTCGACGACCTGCGCGACGAGGTGGTCGACGATCTCTACCTGCGGCGGTACGGCAGGAGCGAGGCCCCCATCACGTACGCCGAGGCGGCCGTTGCGGCCAAGGAAGCGATCTTCGATCCGCAGGCCGAACTTGCACCGACCGACGCCGACGGCACCGCGGCCGGCGAGCGCGTCGAGTTCGCGCGGGCGGTCAGAGCCGAGGTCGAACGACGCAAACGGAGGCTCGGCCTGCGCGATTTCGACGATCAGCTATCGCTGCTGCACGCTGTGCTCAGCGATCAGGAGCACGGTGACGACGCGTGCCGGCGGATGCGTGCGCGTTTCTCAGTCGTTCTCGTCGACGAGTTCCAGGACACCGACCCGAAGCAGTGGGAGATCCTGCGCCGGGCATTCCACGGGCACAGCACGCTCGTGCTCGTCGGCGATCCGAAGCAGGCCATCTACGCGTTCCGGGGCGCGGAGGTGCTCAGTTACCTCGATGCCGTCTCCGAATCCGACACCTACTGCGAACTGACCACCAACTGGCGCAGCGACGGCGACCTGGTCCGGGCGCTCGAACACGTCTATCTCGGCGCCGCTCTCGGTGATCCGCGCATCGTCGTGAACCCGGTGACGGCGGCCGCAGCCGACTCCCGGCTCTCGGGCATCGCGCCGCTGCGGGTGCGTCATCTGCCGCGCGCCGGAGCCGGACCCCTCAACGACTGGGGTTTCCCGCAGAACCTCGACGGTCTGCGTGCCCGGGTTGCACGCGACGTCGCCGCCGACGTCGTGCGCATGCTCGAAGACGAGAACGTGACGGTCGATCTCGGGGCCGGCCCCGAACGCGTACGACCCGGACACATCGCCGTACTCGTCCGCAAGCACAAGCAGGTGGCGCTCGTCCACGATGCGCTGACGAGGGCGAACGTGCCGTGCGTGGTCGCCGGCGGCACGAGTGTGTTCGCAACGCCGTCCGCGCAGCACTGGCTCTGGGTGCTCTACGCGCTCGAACAACCTCATCGCGCCGACCGCGTCCGGCTCGCAGCGCTCACCCCGCTGCTCGGCCGCACGACGGCCGATATCGACGCGGAAGGCGAAACGCTCGTCGTGGAGATCGGAGGATTGCTTCGTGAGCTGAACGACGTCTACGCGCGTACGGGTTTCGCTGCCGTTTTCGAACGGCTCGCCTCGTACGGCTCGGTCGAAGCCAGGCTCCTCGACGAACCGTCCGGTGAGCGCACCCTGACCGACATCCGGCACGTCGCGCAGTTGCTCGAGGACGCTGCATCGGCGCAGTCGCTCGGCCTGACCGCGCTCACGCGTTGGCTCGAAGATCACATCAACGACCCCGACCGCGGTGGGGCCGAACGGATCCGACGACTCGACAGCGACGCCGCAGCGGTTCAGATCCTCACCGTGCACGGCAGCAAGGGGCTGGAGTTCCCCGTCGTACACGTCCCGTACGGATGGGACGCCGCGAAGAATCCCGAACCGGACAAACTGTTGTTGCACGAGGACGGCCGACGGATCCTCGATGTGGGGGGCAAGAGCGGACCGGGTTACGTCGCGAGAAGGCGCCGGCACGAGCTCGAGGAAGCCGGGGAGGAACTGCGCCTGCTGTACGTGGCGGTGACGCGCGCACAGTGCGCACTCGCCCTCTGGTGGGCACCATCCACCCCCACCTCGCGTTCGCCGCTGCACCGGTTGCTGTTCGCCCGGGAGCCCGGATCGGCGGACGTCGCAGCGGAAGGACGGATCGGACACGACGAGGCCATGGCCGAAGAGTTCGAACGATGGGCTACGCGCGCCGGCGGCATCATCGCTGTCGAAGCCGTCGGGCCGCACCCCGTTCCGGTACGTCGCTGGGATCGCCCCCGGGTGGGGTCCGGTCCGCTCGCAGCCGCGCAATTCGATCGAATCGTCGACGAAAGCTGGCGCAGGACATCCTATTCCGCTCTGACCGCGTCGGTTCACGAAACGCCGGGGGTCGGGAACGAGGTGGAGGACCCCGTGAAGACCGACGAGCCGGACGAACCACCGCTCATCACACCGGATCCGGTGCGCGCCGGCGTGCCGTCACCGATGAACGGACTGCCCGGTGGCGCGGTTTTCGGCACGCTGGTGCATGCCGTCCTCGAAGTCGTGGACACCTCGGCGTCCGATCTCGAGGCCGAACTGCTCGACTGCTGCCGCGAGGTGGTGCGGCGGCAGCTGTCGCCGATCGACCCCGCGCAACTGGCCGCTGCTCTGCTGCCGGTGCTACACACTCGGCTCGGACCGCTCGGCCGGAGCCTTGCCGACTTCGCTCCGTCCGACAGGCTTTCCGAGCTCGATTTCGAATTGCCGCTGACAGGCGGCGACAATCCGGTGCCCGTCACGGTCACCCTCGATGCGGTCGGGGCGCTGCTCCGCCGGCACCTGCCTGCCGACGACCTGATGGCGCCCTATGCCGATCTGGTCCGCACCCTCGAGCCGGTGCCCCTGCGGGGTTACCTCACCGGCAGCATCGATGCCGTGCTGCGCACCGAGGAGCCGAGATTCGTCGTCGTCGACTACAAGACCAATCGGCTCGCCCCCGGCGACGAGCTGACCACGGCCCACTACACGCGGGAGGCGATGGCAGCCGAGATGCTCCGGGCTCACTATCCGATGCAGGCACTGCTCTATTCGGTTGCGCTGCACCGCTATCTGCGGTGGCGAATGCGCGGCTACGACCCGCACATCCATCTCGGCGGCGTGCAGTACCTGTTCGTCCGCGGGATGGCCGGACCGGACAGCCCGCCCGGTAGCGGCGTGTTCGACTGGCACCCTCCGGCGGATCTCGTCACCGACCTGTCCGACCTTCTCGCCGGAAAGGCCGTGGTCTCGTGATCGAGTCGAGAACGGACGTCCGAATCGCCCAGCGCGGCAAGGGAGCGCTCCGTGAGTTCAACGAAGTCGGAGCACTGACCGCGGCCGACGTGCACGTCGCGTTGCGGCTCGCCGCACTCGGCGGTGAGGACGACCCCCACGTGCATCTGGCCACCGCACTCGCGGTGCGTGCCGTGCGGTCCGGATCGGTGTGTCTCGACCTCACGCGGCTTCGCGAGATCACCGTCGAAGAGGACGAGGACGGGCATCCCGTCGTCGATCCTGGGGATCTTCCCTGGCCGCGCGACGAGGATGTGCTCGCGGCCTTGCGGCGCAGCCCTCTCGTGATCGGCGGCGACCGCGGACCGTTGCGTCCGCTGCGTCTCGTCGACACCGAGGAAGGTCCGCTGCTGTATCTGGACCGATACTTCCGGCAGGAGCAGACGATCCGCCGAGTGCTGGCCGAGCGGACGGCGACTTTCCCCGGGCTCGACGAGCAGCTGCTCGCAACCACCCTCGACGAGCTGTTCCCGCATCCGGAAGATCCGTCACGACCCTCCCCGGCACCCGACCGTCAGCGGGTGGCGGCAGCGCTCGCGGTCACCCGGCCCACCACGGTGATCGCAGGCGGACCGGGCACCGGCAAGACCCACACGGTCGCACGAATCATCGCGTTGCTCACCCGCTTGTACGGTCACGACCTGCGCATCGGTCTGGCTGCACCCACCGGCAAGGCCGCTGCGCGCCTGCAGGAGTCCGTGCGCGAGCAGGAAGCCGCGCTCGGACTGCCGGCGAACCTCGTCGCCATGACGCTGCACCGGATGCTCGGCTGGCAACGGGGACGCACCCGCTTCCGGTACCACGGCGGCAACCACCTGCCCTACGACGTGATCGTCGTCGACGAGACCTCGATGGTGTCGCTGACGATGATGTGTCGTCTGCTCGAGGCGCTCCGGCCCGACACTCGACTGGTGCTCGTGGGTGATCCCGATCAGCTCGCGTCCGTCGACGCGGGTGCGGTACTGGCAGACCTGGTCGGCCGGCCGGTGACCGGCGCCGTCGACCCCGTTCTCGAGCGGGTCGTCGCCCGCGATCTCGCGCCTGCCGGCGACCCCGCCGACGCGGCGTTCAGCGACGCCGAACGGGCCCGTCTGGGCGGTGGTGTCGTCCGGCTCAGCCGCGGTCGACGTTTCGGCGGTGCCATCGCAGATCTGGCGGTGGCGGTTCGTAAGGGCGACGGTGACGCGGTGCTCGACATCCTGCGCAGCGACGACCCGCACGTCTCGTTCGTGAGGCCGACCGAACTCGACGCGTTGCGCGACGAGGTCGTCCGCTCCGCGGAGGAGGTCACCAAGGCTGCGGAGGCGGGTGAGGTCGAGGTCGCACTGAAGCGGTTCGAGGAACACAGGTTGCTGTGCGCGCACCGTGACGGCCCGGCCGGGGTGCAGTGGTGGGCGCGGCAGGCCGCCGAATGGATCGGTGAGGCCGCAGGGCAGCGTCTCGACCCCGAGCGGTGGTATCCGGGCCGGCCGCTGATGGTGACGGCGAACGACCACGACATGCAGATCTACAACGGCGACACCGGAGTGGTCGTGCGCCGCGGAGACGAACTCGTCGCCGCGTTCGCGCGTGGCGAGACGCCGTTCGAGCTGCGCCCGAGCCAGCTACCCGCAGTGAGCACCGTGTACGCGATGACGATCCACCGCAGCCAGGGCAGTCAGTACAACACCGTGTCCGTGGTGCTTCCCGATGCGGGGTCAGCACTGCTCACCCGAGAGTTGCTGTACACCGCGATCACCCGCGCGAGGTCGCATGTGCGCATCATCGGCACCGAGGACGCGGTGCGCGCGGGCGTGGCACGGCAGGTGCTCCGAGCGAGCGGCCTGCGGCGGAACATCCGATCCTGACCGAACCGGCGGACCTGTCGGGTCCCGACGTGTCATGCTCGAGTCCGGGACGAAGGGACCACGGAACCGGTCGGCGGTGGCATGAGCTGGTGGGACGCGGACGGATACACGATCGGGCGACTGCTCGTCACCCGAGGGCTCGCCGCGCTGTACCTCGTCGCCTTTCTCGCTGCCCTGCTGCAGTTCCGGGCGCTGATCGGTGAGCGCGGGATCCTGCCCGCCCCCCGGTTCCTCGCACGAACCTCGTTCAGGCAGTCGCCGAGCCTGTTCCACCGGCGTTACTCCGACCGCCTGTTCGCGATCGTCGCTGTTGTGGGCGTGGCACTGTCGGTACTGACCCTTGCCGGTATCACCGAACAGTTGCCACTCGTGGCCTGCATGTTCGTCTGGTTTCTGATGTGGGGGCTGTACCTGTCGATCGTCAATGTGGGACAGGTCTGGTACTCCTTCGGCTGGGAGTCGCTGCTGCTCGAGGCCGGTGTGCTCGCGATCTTCCTGGGCAACGAAGACACCGCTCCGCCGCTGCTCGTGTTGATACTGCTGCGCTGGTTGCTGTTCCGGCTCGAGTTCGGGGCCGGGCTGATCAAGATGCGCGGTGACCGGTGCTGGCGCGACCTGACGTGCCTGTACTACCACCACGAGACCCAGCCGATGCCCGGACCGCTCAGCCGGTACTTCCATCTGCTACCGAGGCCGCTTCACCGAGTGGAGGTCGCAGGTAATCACTTCACCCAGCTCGTCGTACCGTTCGGGTTGTTCCTTCCACAACCGGTCGCGGGCATCGCCGCACTGATCATGATCGTGACGCAGCTGTGGCTCGTGATCAGCGGCAACTTCGCGTGGCTCAACTGGATCACCATCGTCATCGCGGTGTCGGTGGTGCCCGACAGTTTCTACGGTCCGTCGATCGACCCGGCAGCAGCCTACGGGCCGACACCGGTCGCGTTCTCCGTCGCGGTTGTGGCGCTGACCGTGCTCGTCGCGGTGCTCAGCTATTGGCCGGTGGCGAACATGATGTCGCATCGGCAGGCCATGAACGCCTCGTTCAACAAGTGGCATTTCGTGAACACCTACGGCGCGTTCGGCTCCGTCACCCGCACACGACGGGAAGTGATCGTCGAAGGCACCACCGACTCGGTCGCGACACCGGCGACGGTGTGGTGCGAGTACGAGTTCAAGGGCAAACCGGGTGATGTGCGCCGGCGTCCACGCCAGTACGCGCCGTATCACCTGCGCCTGGACTGGTTGATGTGGTTCGCGGGCATCTCCCGCGACTACGCGGCGGGGTGGTTTCCCCGTTTCGTGGGAAAGCTGCTCGAGAACGACCCGGCCACCGTGAACCTGCTCCGGCACAACCCTTTTCCGGACGAACCACCTCGGCTGGTGCGGGCGCGGCTGTTCCGCTACCGCTTCGCGACCCGCGCACAACGTCGCGAGACGGGACAGTGGTGGGTGCGGGAGGAGATCGGCGACTACATGATGCCGATGTCCCGAGCCGATCTACCCTGACGGCGGACGCCGAGTGTGCTCACCAGACCTCGCCGCCGGTGTCCGAGACGGTGAATCCGTGGCCGCCCGCTTCGCAGGTGATCCCCGTCTTCTCGTCGACGGCGCAGGTGAACGGATCGACCGTGAGGCTGCGGCCAGGGGGCAACGGCTTCGGAGCTCCACCGAAATCCATGAACGAGATGTCGCCGATGCTGACCCACTCGCCGGGGCCGTCCGCCTCGAGCATCAGGGCGTTCGCAGGAACCAGCACGTCCGGCCCACCGTTGCCGGGGACCTGCGGGGCGTTCGCCGGCATGGTCCCCTGACACCCCGCGAGCGGCTCGGTGTGCACGAGGATCGCGCATCCGAACTCTCCGCCGGCCGATGCGAAGTAGTACACACCCTCCGTATTGGCGGCATAGTCGTCGGGGTCGACGGGGGATGGTGCGGCAGTGGTGGTGGTCGTCGTGCTGGGCGTGGTCGTCTGCGCCGTGGAGGACACCGAAGTTGCCGGGGCCTCGGATGCGGTGGCCTCACCTTCCACCGTGCTGGAGCACCCGGCGGTGAACAGGGCTGCACATGTGGCGACGACGAAGGGGGCGAGAGGTGCCCGACGACTGCTCATGCCGGGCAGCATAGCGACCATCAAGATCGACGCAAGCTCCGCTCGGCTCAGAGCCGGCGCGTCACGCGCGCGGGGACGCCCACCGCCACGACGTTCGACGGCAGGTCGCGGGTGACCACCGCCCCGGCACCGACGACGGTGTTCTCACCGATCGTCACCCCGGGCCCGACGATCACGCCGCCACCGAGCCAGACGTTGTCGCCGATGATGATCGGCACTGCCGACTCCCACTTTGCGCGTCGCAGCTCGGGATCGAGGGGGTGGGTGGGTGTCAGGAGCTGGACGTTCGGACCCATCTGCACGTCGGCGCCGATCGTGACCGGTGCGACGTCGAGCATCACCGCGCCGAAGTTCACGAACGTCCCCGCGCCCACGGTGATCCGGTAACCGTAGTCCACCTGCAGCGGCGGCCGGATCTCCACGTCGGCGCCGACCGCACCGAGCAACTCGTGCAGGATCGCCCGCCGGGTCCCGGGATCGGCCGCGGTGGACGTGTTGTACCGCTCCGTCAGCAATGCAGCCCTGAGTGCGTCGGCGGCGATTTCGGGATCGTCGGCGATGTAGAGCTCACCGGCCAGCATCCGTTCCTTCTGCTCACCCACGCAGGTCCCTTCCCTCGTCCGATCGGTCAGTCGCCCACCCGCTCGCCGGTTTCGGTGTCGAACAGGTGCACCGTACCGTCGCGCTTGCGCAGGTGCACGGTGTCGGCGAGGCGTGCAGGTGTGCGCACCAGCGCTCGCGCGACCACCTGAGCAGCGGCGCCCGGGACACGTGTGTACAGATACGATTCGCTGCCGAGCTCCTCGACGAGTTCGACGACCGCCTCGACACCCTCGTCGGCCACTTCGAAATCCTCCGGCCGGATCCCCGCAGTGACCTCCTCGATGCCGGCAGAGTGCAGGCGCGTTATCCGTTCTCGTTCGACGGGAACGACGGTGTCGCCGACGACCACACCGTCGTCGACGACTCGCGCCCTCAGCAGGTTCATGGAGGGGGAACCGATGAACCCTGCGACGAATGCGTTGGCGGGACGGTCGTAGAGTTCGGTGGGACTCGAGAACTGCTGCAGCACTCCGTTCTTCAGCACTGCGACACGATCGCCCATGGTCATCGCCTCGACCTGGTCGTGGGTGACGTAGACCGTGGTGGTGCCGAGCCGTCGTTGCAGCGCCGCAATCTCGGTACGGGTCTGCACGCGCAGTTTCGCGTCGAGATTCGACAACGGCTCGTCCATGCAGAACACCTGTGGTTCACGCACGATCGCACGGCCCATCGCGACCCGTTGGCGCTGGCCACCGGAGAGCTTGGCAGGTTTACGGTCGAGATAGTCGGTGAGATCGAGGATTCTCGCTGCCTCCTCGACCTTGCGGCGACGCTCGTCCGCGCTCACACCGCGCATCTTCAGGGCGAAGCCCATGTTCTCGGCGACGGTCTTGTTCGGATACAGGGCGTAATTCTGGAAGACCATCGCGATGTCGCGGTCCTTCGACGGAACTCCGGTCATGTCCTTACCGCCGATCGAGATCGAACCCTCGTCGATGTCTTCGAGTCCGGCGAGCATGCGCAACGCGGTGCTCTTGCCGGAGCCGGACGGTCCGACGAGCACCACGAACTCGCCGTCCTCGATGTCGAGGTTCAACGAGTCGACGGCGAAGGTGTCGGAGTTCTCGTAGATACACGAGGCGTTGCTGTAGGTGATGTCGGCCATGGGGAAGTCCTTGCTGGTGAAGGTGATCCGGTAACGGAGACGGGGAGCTACTTGATCGCGCCGAACGACAGTCCGCGCACGAGCTTGTTCTGGGCGAGCCAGCCTGCGAGGACGACGGGCAGCGCCGCCATCGTCGCTGCCGCCGACAAGCGGGCCCAGTACAACCCCTCGCCGGTGATGAAGCCGACCAGGAACACGGGGATGGTCTGCGCCTGTACAGCAGTGAGATTGACAGCGAAGAAGAACTCGTTCCACGAGAAGATGACGCAGATGAGAGCGGTGGCGGCGATACCCGGGGAAACCAGCGGAAGGATCAGCTCCCGCACCGTCGTCCACAGGCTCGCTCCGTCCATGCTTGCCGCCTCGAGCAGCTCACCCGGAACCTCGAGGAAGAACGAACGCATCATCCACACCGCGATCGGCAGATTCATCGCGGTGTACAGGATGACGAGCGCCCAGATGTTGTCGAGCAGACCGATATCGGCCACGATCACATACAGCGGGATGATCGCAGCGACGACGGGCAGCATCTTGGTGCTGATGAAGAAGAACAACACGTCCTTGGTCTTGCGTACCGGTCGCAGCGACAGGGCGAAGGCCGCGGGCACACCGAGGAGTAGCACCAGGACGGTCGAGACGATCGTGGCGAACGCGGAGTTGAGCAGACTCGTACCGACGCCGGTCTCGAAGACCGCACGGAACTGGTCGAGAGTGGGGGAGAAGAAGAACTTCGGCGGATCGGAATAGGCATCGGCCTCCTGCTTGAACGCGGTGAGCACCATCCAGAAGACCGGGAAGAAGAAGCCGATGGCCGCGATCCATGCCACCACCCCCCACGGATTCGTTCTGCGGTTCTTCCGTTTCCGGGCCGTGCGCACGACCCGATCGGCCGGTGCCGTCGGGTCCGAAGCCTGCGGCTTCGTGGCCGTGGTGCTCATGCCGCCTCCTCCTTGCCGGTGAACGATGTGAAGATCAGGCGCAGTGCGAAGGTGGCGACGACGATCGTGCCGATCACGACCACGACCCCCATCGCCGCGGCCTGACCGATGTCGAAGCCGAGGAATGCCCGCTGGTAGATGTAGAACGGCAGATTGGCGCTGGCCGTACCGGGACCTCCTTGGGTCATCATGTAGATCGTGTCGAAGGTGTTCACCAGATAGATCGCACCGAGAACCGTGCCGAGTTCGATGAACCGGCGTAGATGCGGCAGCGTGAGTTCGCGGAACAGGGCCAGTGCGCCGGCGCCGTCGACCCGACCGGCCTCGAGGATGTCGCGAGGCATCGACTGCAGGCCCGCGAGGATCAACAGCATCATGAACGGCGTCCACTGCCACACGAGCGCGACCATCACCGCCGGGAGCGGAAACCGGCTCACCCAGTCCATCTCTCCCAGTCCGAAGGGGGAAAGTACGAAATTGACGATGCCGAAGACCGGATCGAGCATCGACGTCTTCCAGATCAGGGCGCTCGCGACCGGCGTGACGAGGAACGGCGTGATCAGCAGGGTTCGCGCGATACCCCTGCCGAGGAACGCCCGGTCGAGCAGGAGTGCGAGCAGTAGTCCGAGGACCACCGAGATCAGCACCGTGCCGACGATGAGGATGACAGTGTTGAGCGCGACCTGCCAGAACTGGCTGTCCTGGAAGACGTCGACATAGTTCTGGAGTCCGACGAACCGGCGGGATCCGGGGCTGACGAGGTTCCACGATTGGGTCGAGTAGTACAGCGTGAACACGAACGGGATCTGGGTGACCACGATCGTGAAGATCAGGGCCGGCAGCAGGGGTCCGCGCCGACGCCATCCCTCGGCGCGGGAGACTCCTTCCTCCTTCTGCCGTACGGCGCGGACTCGTTCGGCGATGTCCGGTGCGGGACGTCGCGTTGCAGGTGCGGTCATGACGTCTTCTCCCGATAGGTCGCGCCGACGGCTTCGGCGTACTTCTGTGCCTGATCGAGTGCTTCCTCGACGGTCTGCCGTCCGGCGATGGCGGCGCTGATCTGCTGGCTGACCCGGGTGCCGAGATCCTGGAACTCGGGGATCGCCAGGAACTGGATGCCCGTGTAGGGGACCGGGTCGACCGTGGGATTCGACTGGTCGGCTCGTTCGATGGACGCGAGGGTGATCGGACCGTAGGCCGCGGCGGCCTCGGCGTACTCGGGGATCTCGTAGGTCGACGACCGACTGCCCGGCGGCACCCGTTCCCAGCCGAGTTGCTCGCCGACCGTGCGCAGATACTGCTGATCGGTCATCCACGCGATGAACTTCCAAGCGTCCTCGGTGTGGTCGCTGCCGGCAGGAATGCCCAACGACCACGTGTAGAGCCAGCCGGACGGGTCCTTGTCCGCGACCGGTGCAGCCGCGTAACCGATCTTCCCGACGACGTTGCTCGACGCGGGATCCTCGAGTGTCGAGACGGCCGAGGTCGAGTCGTACCACATGGCGACGCGGCCCTGCGCGAGTTGTGTCGCACATTCGCTGAATCCGCTCGTAGCGGCACCGGGCTGGCCGTATTTGCGGACGAGATCGACGTAGAACTGCACAGCTTCGCGAACCTCGGGACTGTTCAGCTGCGCGTTCCAGTTCTCGTCGAACCAACGTCCGCCGAAAGTGTTGATGACGGTGTCGAGCGGTGCGAGCAGTTCGCCCCAGCCCGGCTTACCGCGCAAGCAGATTCCGTTCACGTCCGGGCCGTCGAGTTGTGCTGCAGCGTCGGCGACCTCGCGCCAGGTCGGTGGATCGGACAGCGTGATTCCGGCCTGCTCGAACATATCCTTGCGGTACATCAGAAACGACGACTCACCGTAGAAGGGCACCGAGTACATATCTCCCTCGTACGAGAGCGCTTCCCGGAGAGAAGGAATGATGTCGTCGGCCTCGTAACCCTCGGTCTGCTCGATGTACGGAGACAGATTCGTCAACCACCCGTACTCCGCCCACTGGGGTGTCTCGTAGTTGCTGATCATCACGACATCGAATTCGCCACCGCCCATCGCCGTGGAGGCGGTGATCTTCGCACGCGCCTGATTTTCGGAGAGGGTGACGAATTTCAGGTCGATATCGGGATTCTCGTCCTCGAACTGTGACGCGAGCTGTTGGGCGTCCTGCATCTGAGAGTTCGACACCATCGCGATGGTGACGGTCCGGCCGGAGGTACCGATCGATCCTGCGCCAGCACAACCGGTCGATGCGAGGCAGAGGGCTATAGCTCCTGTTGCGATCGCGCGGATGGATCTTGTTGCTGTAGGCACTGTGGTCTACCTCATTTCGGTGCTGCCTCGTCCTCGGGGTCGTGATCAGGGTGGTCGAGCAGGTAACGAGCGCAGGAGATGTCGCACACGAGCATCTTGGCGAGGCCGCCTCGCAGAACGCCGAGTGCAGCGCGATGCTTCGACTGCCCTCCGGTGATGAGGAGCGTCCCGGGGCAGCTGCGGACGTCGTCGAGGGGTACCGACATCGTGCGCGATTCGAGATCGCTGTGGACAGAGGTGCCGTCGGAATGGAAGAACCGGCCGCCGATCTCGCCGACCGCGCCGAGGCGCTCGAGTTCGTGAAGCATTGTCGTGTCGAGGAAACTGCCCTCGAACAAGGTGGTCGACGTCGATACCGCACCGACACCGAAGATCATCAGGTCTGCGCGGCGACCGGCTTCCAGTGTCCGGGAGATGAGTGAGTCCGCACGCATGGACGCGACCGTGGACGGATCGGCATACAGTGGTGTGGGAAGTCGAAGAGGCTGCGCACGAAGCTGTTCCGCACACCTGCCGAGGACGAACTCGGTGCCGGTCTGGTAGGTGCTCGTGGAGACCGAGCCGTCGAGCTGCACGATCGTCGCGCACGTCGCGACACCGGGCGGGAGGGCCTGCGCCACGGCAACGGTCTCCGGTCCCCAGGTGAATCCGAGAATGTCGGAGGGGCGGAGACGGCGGACGAGCAGGCCGGCCGCGGCACGCCCGAGCGCCGCGAAACTCGTTGATTCCTCGACCGGTCCGGCGTCGTCGACGCGGCGTCCCACCACGACGGCCTCCAAGAGTCCGTAGCGCTCCTCGAGGGCTCGTTCGGTCTCGGCGTGGACGTGGTCGCGCAGAGCCGGCGGCACGGCGACCTCGATGCGTACCAGTCCCTGGGCTCGAGCGCGTGCCAGTAGTCGACCCGCGGTGGGGCGTGAGACCCCGAGGCGCTGCGCGACTTCCGCCTGGGTGAGGCCGTCGAGGTAATAGAGCGTCGCGGCCCGCACGGCGAGGCGTAGATCCTCGGTGGACGCCGAGGTTCCCGCGTCCGTGGCGTGGATCGGGCCGGGCGCGGTCACGTGCTCTCCTTGCTGCGAAGTGAGCCTCGACGGGCGACCCGTGAGCATCTGCTCGAGGGTGCCTTCATATGCTCAGTACGTTAACATCGCAGTGTGACCCACACAACAGTCCGGGCGATGCTCCCGGACACGATGCGTGCGGCCGTGCTTCTCGAACCGGGCCGCGTCGAGATGCGGGACAGGCCTGTCCCGACCCCCGCGCCCGGCGATGTCCTGGTACGCGTTACCACCGTGGGAGTGTGCGGATCGGACGCCCATTACTACCGCGAGGGACGAATCGGAGAGTTCGTCGTGACCGATCCGATCGTGCTCGGCCACGAGGCAGCGGGGGTCGTGGCTGGAGTGGGGGACGGCGTCCCCGAAGTCCGGATCGGCGAGCGGGTCTCGATCGAACCGCAACGGCCGGACCCGCTCACCGAGGAGACACGCCGCGGCGATTACAACCTGTGTCCGCACATGCGGTTCTACGCCACGCCGCCCGTCGACGGCGCGCTGTGCGACTACGTCACCATCGGTGCGGCCTTCGCGCACACCGTTCCGGCGCGCGTATCCGACGACGCCGCCGCCCTGTGCGAACCGTTGTCGGTCGGCATCGCCGCCGTGCGCAAGGCCCGGGTCGCGGCCGGATCGCGCGTCCTGATCACCGGGGCCGGCCCGATCGGCATCGTCATCGCCCAGGTCGCCCGAGCATTCGGCGCGGTGGAAGTCGTCGTCACCGATCTCGATGAACGACGTCGTGAAGCAGCCCTGTCGTTCGGGGCATCCGATGCGCTCGACCCGCGCGTCGACGACCCGACGGCGCTGCGCGTGGACAGCTACATCGATGCCTCCGGTGCACCTGCTGCTGTCGATTCCGGAATCCGGGCAGTCCGCCCCGGTGGCACCGTGGTGCTCGTCGGCGCCGGCGCGGACACGATGACCCTGCCGGTGCACATCATCCGGAATCGCGAATTGAATCTGACCGGTGTGTTCCGCTACGCGAACACCTGGCCGACCGCGCTCGCTCTCGTCGAATCCGGACGGATCGATCTGGATTCGATGGTCACCGCGCGCTTCCCGCTCGACGAGACGGCCGAAGCGCTCGAATCCGACCGTATACCGGGAAGTATCAAGGCAGTCGTCGACGTGACCGAGCCGGCCCGAAAGGGGTAGACCCATGCGCGTGAGTGAGCAGGCACTTCCGGACATGAGAGTGCCCGTCCCGACCTACCGCCGCAGCGACGTCACCGTCGGTATCGTGCATTTCGGTGTGGGTGGATTCCACCGCGCACATCAGGCGATGTACGTCGACCGACTCCTCGAACAGGGATCGGCGAAGGAATGGGGTATCTGCGGGGTAGGCGTGCTGCCCGGCGACCGTCGCATGCAGGAGGCGCTCGCCGCTCAGGACCACCTGTACACCCTCGTACTCATGCACCCCGACGGCACCTGGGAGCCGCGGGTGATCGGGTCCATCGTCGATTATCACTACGCCCCCGACGATCCCGAGGCAGTCATCGAACTCCTCGCCGCTCCGGCCACGCGGATCATCTCGCTGACGGTCACCGAGGGCGGGTACAACATCCGCCACGACACGGGTGAGTTCGATGTCGACGACCCGGCCGTCCGGCACGATCTGCATTCCGGCGAACCACCTGCCACCGTCTTCGGTCTCGTCACCGAGGCTCTCGCGAGACGCCGAGCGCGGGGGCTTCGCGCCCCGACCGTGATGTCGTGCGACAACATCGAAGGCAACGGGACGGTCGCCCGTCGTGCCTTCACAGCGTACGCAAGTCTCGTCGACAGTGAACTCGCGCAGTGGATCTCCGAACATGTCCGCTTCCCGAACTCGATGGTCGACCGGATCACACCCGCCACCACCGACGAGGTCGTCGCGGCACTGTCCGAACGCTTCGACGTGCAGGATCGCTGGCCGGTCGTCGCCGAACCCTTCACCACCTGGGTGCTCGAGGAGTCCTTCGCCGACGGCAGGCCCGCCTTCGAGGACGCAGGAGTGCAGATCGTCGACGACGTCGCCCCCTACGAACTGATGAAGCTGCGTCTGCTCAACGCGAGCCACCAGGGACTCTGTTATTTCGCGTATCTGATGGGCTATCGCCTCGTCCACGAGGCTGCACAGGATCCGCTCCTCGCCGGGTTTCTGCGCGCCTATATGGACACCGAAGCGACTCCCACTTTGCGGCCGGTGCCCGGCATCGACCTCGACGACTACAAGAGCACCCTCGTCGACCGCTTCGCCAACCCCGAGATCCGCGACACCATCGCAAGATTGTGCGCCGAATCATCGGATCGCATACCGAAATGGCTTCTACCGGTGATCCGGGAGAATCTCGACACCGGCGGGCATGTGCGCCTGTCCGCGGCGATCGTCGCGTCGTGGGCGCGCTATGCGGAAGGCGCCGATGAGGACGGGCGACCGATCGAAGTGGTCGACCGACTCGCCGACACACTCGTCCCACTCGCGCGACGGCAACTCGCTCATCCCACCGCCTTCATCGAGAACGTCGACGTCTTCGGCGATCTCGCGCGGCATTCCCGCTTCGTCGATGCCTACACGTGGGCACTGAACGCCCTGCACAGCGACGGCGCGCGCGCCACCCTGAAAGAGCTTCCGGGAGAGCCGGAATGAACGGTCACGCACTCGTCGTCGGGGAAGCACTCGTCGACATCGTCCGCCGGGCGGGTTCGGAGCCTGTCGAACATGTGGGCGGCAGTCCGCTCAACGTCGCGCTGGGGCTCGGCCGGCTGGGCCGTGCCGTGCAATTCGTGACGCGGGTCGGTGCCGACGAGCGCGGCACTCGCATCGTCGAGCACCTCACCGCTGCCGGGGTCGCCTTGACGCCCGGGAGTACATCCGCGGATCGCACGGCGACCGCGCAGGCCGAACTCGACGAGAAAGGCTCCGCGAGATACGAGTTCGACATCACCTGGGATCCGGTCGAGCCGCCGATGACGGCGGACGTTGTGCTCGTGCACACAGGTTCCATCGCCACTGTGCTGGAGCCCGGCTGCGACGTCGTCGCCGAACTCGTTGCACTGCAGTCGAGGACATCCACCGTGAGCTTCGACCCGAACATCAGGCCGGCATTGATCGCAGACCCCGCGCGTGGACGGGCACGGATCGAACGGCTCGTCACGCTCGCCGACGTGGTCAAGGCCAGTGACGAGGACCTGGAGTGGTTCGCACCTGGGCGTGATCCCCTCGACACCGCACGCGAGTGGCTTTCGCGCGGGCCTGCGGTCGTCGCCGTGACGAGGGGAGGTGCAGGTGCGGTGGCAGTATGTGCTGCCGGGACCGTCGAGGTGCCCGCCGTGCAGGTCGAGGTGGTCGACACGGTCGGGGCCGGGGATGCGTTCACGGCCGGTCTGCTGGACGGATTGTGGAGTTTCGGATTCGTCGGGATCGAGCGGCAGGAACGTTTGCGGGACATCGGCACAGCCGAACTGCGGGCGGCGCTGGAAACGGCTGCGTGGACGTCCGCACTGACAGTCGCGCGCGCCGGCGCCGACCTGCCCACCCTTGCCGAACGCGTGGCAGCCCGGAAGGTGACGCGGTGACGCTCGTTGCCGGGATCGACTCCTCCACCCAGTCGTGCAAGATAGTCGTGTGCGACGCCACTACCGGCCGCATCGTTCGCGAAGGTCGTGCCCTTCACCCGTCCGGTACCGAAGTCGCGCCGGCCGCCTGGCGTGCTGCCTACGAATCGGCGTACTCCGAGGCCGGGGGACTCGACGACGTCGCGGCGATCTCGGTGGGCGCTCAGCAGCACGGCATGGTGTGCCTGGACGATCGCGGCGAGGTCGTCCGCGACGCGCTGTTGTGGAACGACACGAGATCTGCGGCGGCGGCTGTCGATCTGGTCGCCGAGGCGGGCGGTCCGGCTGTATGGTCCGACGCCGTCGGCGTGGTCCCACTCGCGGCGATCACGGTCGCGAAGGCCAGGTGGCTCGCCGACCACGAACCCCGCAACGCCGAACGCACCGCAGCGCTGTGCCTCCCGCACGACTGGCTGACGTGGACGATGCGGAGCGACCGTGATCTCGGCAGCCTCGCAACCGACCGCAGCGACGCGAGCGGCACCGGCTATTTCGATGCATGCACGAATGCCTATCGGCAGGACCTGCTCGAACTGGCCCTGCGCCGACCGAGTCCGATTCTTCCTCGGGTGGCCGGGCCGGCCGACTGTATCGGCGAGACCGTCTCCGGTGCTCTCCTCGGGCCCGGTGCCGGGGACAACGCCGCAGGCGCCCTCGCCCTCGAGGTGGGCGAGGGAGACGTGATCGTCTCGATCGGCACTTCCGGCGTGGTGTGTGCGGTGTCCTCCACTCCTGCTCGCGACGCGGCCGGTTACGTTGCGGGATTCGCGGACGCGACCGGCCGGCATCTGCCGCTGGTGTGCACGCTCAACGGGGCTCGCGTGCTGGACGCCACCGCGAGGATGCTCGGTGTCGACCACACCGAGCTCGCCAGGCTCGCTCTCACAGCACCACCGGGAAGCGACGGACTCGTCCTGATCCCGTATCTCGAGGGTGAGCGCACCCCGAACCGCCCCGGTGCGACCGGAGCCCTGCACGGACTCCGGCTCACAACCGCGACCCCCGCGCATCTGGCGCGCGCGGCGTTCGAAGGTCTGCTGTGCTCACTCGCCGACGGCGTCGATCACATCGAAGCGCAGGGCACCGAGGTACGCCGGGTTCTGCTCGTCGGCGGAGGAGCGCGCTCGAGTGCGCTGTGCGAGCTGGCGCCGACCGTGCTCGGAATGCCCGTCGACGTTCCGGAACCGGGGGAGTACGTCGCGCGCGGCGCGGCCCGGCAGGCGGCCTGGGTCCTGCGCGGCGGCGCCGAGCCCCCGCAGTGGGAGCCCGGAGCAACACGTCACTACGAGGCCGACCCGACCCCGCACGTGAGGGAGCGTTATGCGGAGGTGCGGGACCTGACGGACGGTTCGGAGATCGTCGGGGAATCACTTTCGGCAGGGTGAGAACGCTCCGCTCGGTACCAGCGTGATGCGCATTCGAGGGTGGCGCCCGACGGGAGTCAGGTGTGCTTTCTCGGTCAGTTGGTCAGCATGAATTCCGTGTGATGAGACCCTCCAGCAGACTCGGGGCGCAACATGCTGGTGCCTTTCGCGGCGACCCTCGCCCGCGACGACGAACGCGGGCGTGTGATCGGCAACGTGATGACCGGACTGTTGCTGGGCATCCTGTTGTCCCGCGTGGTGGCAGGACTGATCGCCGAGGTGGCGGGTTGGCGAGCGGTGTTCGTCTGTGCGGCGGCGCTGATGCTGCTCACCGTGCTGTTGATTCGCACCTTGCCGGAGTCGGCCCCCACCACCGATGCCGGGTACCGTGCGGTGCTGGCTTCGGTGATCCGACTGATGTCCACCGAACCCGTTCTGCGGCAAAGGATCATGTACGGTGCACTGACGTATGCATCATTCGGGGTGTTCTGGACGAGTGTGGGATTCCTCCTCGCCGGCCCGGGATACGGATGGTCCGATGCGCGCATCGGGATCTTCACTCTCTTCGGTGTGGCGGGTGCGTTGGCTGCTCGTGTGGCGGGTGTTCTCGCCGACCGGGGATATGCGCGTCGCCAAACCGGTTTCTTCGTCGCCGTCACCGCGGTGAGCTTCGCCCTGCTCGCCGTGGGGGAGAGGCACGTCGTCGCGCTGGCGATCGGGGTCGCACTGCTGGATCTGGGAATCCAGGGAACGCACATCAGTAATCAGAGCCTGATCTACCCACTTCGGTCCGATGCTCGTAGCCGGCTCAACACCGCTTACATGACTTGCTACTTCCTTGCAGGGTCGCTCGGGAGCGTGCTGTCCACCATCGCGTACTTCGCTGGGGGCTGGCAGGCGGTGTGCGTGCTGGGGGCCGTCTTCCCCGCATGCGGCGTCGGACTCTGGATCCGCGAGATGCGAGGCGTGATGCGTGCGCGGAAACGCCGTGCCGTCGAGCAGTCGGAGAACGCCTGAAATGCTTTTTTACCAAGAGATTCCGGCTTCGCGATCGAGGTGACCGTGGCTGGCGATATGACGTTTCAACCCGATACGGCAGAGCTCGTCATGCCGGGTCCTCGATGCGGAGACCGAGATGGGCGGCGAACTGCCCTGCCAATTCGACGGCCTGGTGGGCGCTGATCGTCGCACCCTTCATCCCGCCTGGTTTGCGGATCGTGCCGATCCGCAAACCACGGAGATCGACCTGGTCGAGGGACGCGCGGTCGACGTCGAGGACACCGACGGAACAGTCTTCGAAGGCGACGCGGGTGAACGTGCCGCCGCCCATATCCAATTCGTCGATGATGCAGCCGCGGAAGAGCACGTCGCGTCCCGTGGCGGCCCGCAGATTGACCAGTCCGAGCTTGGAATCCGTGACGGAGACGCTGCGCAGGTCCGCGTCGAAGAGGTCCATCGCACCGATCCGGCTGTCCTGGATGCGGACACGGTGCAGGCTGCTGCGCGGTGCGAACAGGTTCGGTGCCTGCATTCGCTCGAACAGAGTGTCGCGCAGCCGTGCGCTCGTGAGGTCGCTGCCGGCGACGATCGGCGCGGAGAGGGCGCATTGGGACAGGATGATCCCCGTCAGATCCCGTTGCGACAGTTCGATGTTCGTGTACCGGTTGTTCTCGAAGGTTTCGTGCGCGAGCAATTCGTCACCGTCGGCGTCGATGAGGACACCGAGGTCCGGAGCGTCGATTCTCGGTGGGCGGGTGGTGGGACGAGGGGCCATGAGTGTCGAAGCCTCCGGAGCGGTCGGGTGTCTGCGGTCGAGCTTCCCCGATCCGGCCGGATCGTGGAGAGGCGGGGACGGGGCACCCGCGCGCGGCGTGATGTGCTAATCGGCCGAGTGTGTCGACGGATGTGCGGGTCGGCGGCCCGGCGCCACCCTCGCTCGGTGTCGGCGTACCGCGGCGCGATTCGCGCATCGCACGGAGCAGTACTGCTGGCGACCGTTGCGGGTGACATCGACGACCACGGCCGTGCACGGGTTCCTCGGTATCTCCGCTGCGGCACACCGGTGGAGGCGGTGCATTCCGCGAGTGGTGAGGTGCAGTGCCGTGCCGACGCTGATCACCGCGCGTAGTACGTCGGGGAGCGGCTGGACCTCGTCGCGGTAGTGCAGGTGCCATCCCTCACCGTCGTGATCGGTCAGTCGGGGATAGGCCGCCGCGGCGGCCATCTGCGCGTTGAGCAGTCGAGCACGTTCCCGGGGGTCGGACGCGTCGACGATGGCCAGCCAGTCGTCGATGACCATGCGGGTGCGCCGGTGGTCGTCGGTCGCGGTCGGAAAGTCCATGGTCATCCCGACCTCGCGCGTGCGGGCCACGATGCCGGATCGGTCGTCGGGCCAGTCGTCGGCCAGCGACGCCGCGAGAAGAACCGCATACTCTCCGTAAGGGTTGAGATGCATAAGGGCATTACATCATGGTGGTGGACATGACAGCCATCGAAGCGCGGAACCCTCGCGAGTGCCCCGTTCGGGCGTCCACCCACGAACATGCATGGAGTGTGGAATCGAGCCATGCCACCTCGATCGGACAGGTGCATTACGTGCGCTGCGTCGGATGCGGGACGCGGCGTGTGGACATCGGAGTGGCGCCGTTCGTTCCCCCGACGGCGCTGAGTTCCGAAGTACACCTGGATAATTGATCCGCATTCGGATCAGTCCGGGTGCGCGGAGGGCGATCAGAAATCGCCCTCGGCGACCTGGAAGCACACCAGCCCCATCTGCCGCCACATGCGCACCACCTGATCGCGATCGTCGAGCACCGCGATGATGCGGTAGCGGTGCCGGACGTGACGGTCGAACAATTCGGCCTTGACGATCGAATCCTTGCGGTTGTCGCCGGCCGCCCGCATGTAGAGCTCGTCGTACGGGATCGCGTGCCGGGCGAGCCACTCCTCGGTTTCCGGCCGGCAGACGCCGTCGCGGCCCGAGAGCAGAACGATCGCAGCCCGGTCAGGTGCAGCGGCGAACGCTCGCACCGCGGCCTCGACCGCAGGGGAGACGGTGTCCTCACCCACGCGATGCCAGTGGTAGGGACTCCGGTCGCTCATGTGCGCGAGCGTGCCGTCGATGTCGACGAGCCATGCCGGAGGAAGTGTCGGATCCTCGACGTACGGCGTCGGTGGTGCGGGCGCACTGCTGGGCGGCCGGTGCCGCTGTTTCGGACGTCCGTTGCGATCGCGTGCCTTCTTCGTCACGGAGGTCATATACCCGAGGCGCGGTGTCGCGATGAGTGTTCCGCCCGATCGGGGTCTGTATGTACGACCGTGGCTACGCGACAGAAGGAGAACGACCGATGCCCGAGATCACCCCGTCCCTGTGGTTCGACATGAACGCGCAGGATGCAGCGGAGTTCTATACGAAGACATTCCCGAACTCGAAGATCCTCGACACCACCTACTATCCCGAGGGCGCGCCGGTGCCGGCAGGGACGGTGCTGACCGTCGAATTCGAACTCGACGGGCGCCGTTTCTCCGCCCTCAACGGCGGGCCCCACTTCACGTTCACCGAAGCGGTGTCGTTCGTGATCGACTGCGCCGATCAGAACGAGGTGGACTACTACTGGGCGGCACTTCTCGCCGACGGTGGGGAAGAGTCCCAGTGCGGCTGGCTGAAGGACCGGTTCGGCCTGTCGTGGCAGGTCGTGCCGCGAAGGCTCTACGAACTGCTCGAAGACCCCGATCGCGAGGCTGCGAGCCGGGTGAGCGATGCGCTGATGACCATGCGGAAGATCGACACGGCTGCACTCGAGGCTGCCGCACGCGGCTGATCGGCGCCCGAGAGCTGCGGGTACGTTTCGGTGCATGACCACTCGCACCCAGCGGCTCGACGACCTGCCGTTCACCGGCAGACACCGCCGCCTGCTGACCGGCTCCGGTGTGGGCTGGGCCCTCGACGCCATGGACGTCGGGTTGATCTCGTTCGTCATGGCGGCGCTGGCCGTGCAATGGGATCTGTCGTCCACGCAGTTGTCGTGGATCGGATCGATCGGCTTCGTCGGTATGGCGATCGGTGCGTCGCTCGGTGGTCTGCTCGCCGACCGCATCGGGCGTCGGCAGGTGTTCGCCGCGACGCTGCTCGTCTACGGGCTCGCGACCGGCGCCGCCGCGCTGTCCACCTCGGTCGCAGTGCTCATCGTTCTGCGATTCGTCGTCGGGCTCGGACTGGGCGCCGAACTGCCGGTCGCGTCGACACTGGTCAGTGAGTTCGCACCGCGAAAGGTGCGCGGGCGAGTGGTCGTCGCGCTCGAAGCGTTCTGGGCGGTGGGCTGGCTGCTCGCCGCCCTGATCGGCTATTTCGTCGTGTCGACGAGCGACGACGGCTGGCGGTGGGCGCTCGCCGTCGGACTCGTTCCCGCGGCCTACGCCCTCGTGGTGCGGTTCGGCCTGCCCGAATCGGTGCGCTACCTCGAGAGCCGCGGACGGTACGCGGAAGCGGAAGCGATCGTGCGCGACTACGAGCGATCGGCGAATGTCGCCTATGTGCCGGGCCGCGACGACGGCCCCGAGACCGGCGAGGACGACGGCACCGTAGCCGAAGCCGAACCTGCACCCCGAAGATCGGTGTGGGCGCCGCACCTGCGCCGGCGCACCGCCGCGCTGTGGATCGTATGGTTCGGCATCAACTTCTCGTACTACGGGGCGTTCATCTGGTTGCCGAGCCTGCTCGTCGCCCAGGGCTTCGACCTGGTGACCTCGTTCGGATACACCCTGGTCATCACGCTTGCTCAGCTGCCGGGTTACGGCGTCGCGGCGTGGTTGATCGAGGTGTGGGGACGCCGCCTGACCCTGGGCGTATTCCTCGCCGGCTCGGCGGTCTCGGCGGGCTTGTTCGGTCTTGCCGACACGCCGGGAACGATCGTCGCCGCTGGTATGGCCCTGTCGTTCTTCAACCTCGGGGCCTGGGGAGCCCTGTACGCGATCGGCCCCGAGCTGTATCCCACGCCGGTCCGCGGTGCCGGCACCGGTTCGGCGGCAGCCTTCGGCCGACTGGCGTCCATCATCGCGCCGCTGCTGGTGCCGGTTCTCCTCGACGGTGGCGGCAACGGCCTCGTCTTCGGCGCGTTCTCGGCGGCGTTCGTGGTCGCCGCGCTCGCAGCATTCACACTCCCCGAGCGGGCCGGGACGGTTCTCGACGAGAAGTAGAGGTCGGGAACCGTCCCGGCGAGCACTCAGAGACGCTCGCGCAGCTCGACCTTGCGGATCTTGCCGGAGGCCGTCTTCGGCAGTGCGCCGAAGACGATGCTGTCGGGGACCTTGAAGCCTGCGAGTTGCGAACGTACGTGCGCGCGCAGTTCTGCCTCGTCGGCACTCGCACCGTTGCGCAGTGTCACGTAGGCGACGGGGCGTTCGCCCCACTTCTCGCTCGGCGCCGCGACGACGGCTGCCTCGAGGACGGCCGGGTGGCTGATCAACACTGCCTCGACCTCGACGGACGAGATGTTCTCGCCGCCGGAGATGATGACGTCCTTCGCGCGGTCGCGGATCTCGATGTAGCCGTCCGGGTGCATGACGCCGATGTCGCCCGTGCGGAACCAGCCGTCGGGCACCGCGCGTGCGGTCGCGTCCGGGTTGTTGTAGTAGCCGAGCATCACGTTGTTGCCGCGCAGGGCGATCTCGCCGGTCGTCTCACCGTCGGCCGGAACGTCGGATCCCAGGGCATCGACGATGCGGAGTTCCCCGGCCACGACGTTCCCCACGCCCTGCCGGGAGCGCAGTCGTGCCTTTTCGTCGTCGGCGAGGGCATCCCATTCGGAACGCCACTCGCAGATCGCGGCGGGACCGTACGTCTCCGTCAGTCCGTACAGGTGGGTGATGTCGAGTCCGAGCGCGGTGCACCGCTCGATCAGGGCGGGCGCCGGCGGTGCGCCGCCGATCGCGGCGACGACACGGTGGTCGATGCCGCCCGCGTTGGGGGCGTCGACCAGGGATGCGAGTACGGTCGGTGCGCCACACAAGTGTGTGACGTTCTCGGTACGCACCAGATCCCAGATCCGTTCGGGGTCGACCTTCGGAAGGCACACGTGGGTTCCACCGGCGGCGGTGACCGCCCAGGTGAACGTCCAGCCGTTGCAATGGAACATCGGCAGTGTCCACAGATAGGTGGACCCGCTGTCCAGCCCGAAGTGCGCGACCATCGCCAGTGCCTGCAGGTAGGCGCCCCGCGCGTGGTACATCACGCCCTTCGGATCACCTGTGGTGCCCGAGGTGTAGTTCAGGGCGATCATGCTGCGCTCGTCGGCGAGCGGAACGTAGCGGTGGCGGGCGGCCGCAAGCTTGTCCTCGTAGTCGTCGCCCACGACGGTGATCGAAGGCAGGTCGGCCGTCGCCTCACGGGCCAGGTCTGCCAGCGACTCCTCGACGAGCAGGACCCGGCTGCCCGAGTGCTCGAGGATGAACCGCAGCTCCGGCGCGGTGAGGCGGGTGTTGAGCGAGACGAGAACGGCTCCCGCATAGAGCACGCCGTAGTGCGCCTCGAGCATCAACGAGGTGTTCGGCGAGAGCACCGCGACACGGTCGCCGGGTTCGATGCCGAGAGCGTGCAGCATGCCGGACTGTCGCAGGCACCGGTCACGCAGTTCGGCGTAGGTGCGCCGGACATCTCCGTCCACCACTGCGAGGTCGTTGCTGAAGACCCGAGCCGAACGATCGAGAAATGCGGTAGGCGTAAGTGTTTCGTAACTGAATTGCTCGGTCACGGTTGTCGGTGCTCCTTCGGATTACGGCGCGCGCGCACTCCAGAACGCAAACGATGAAGCGCACACCGCCCAGCGTGCTGCGACGGCGACTACCATTCTTTCAAGGGCAATTGCCGATCTTGAACAGGGTCCACCCTCGCAGTGAAGTCGGGGCCGGACCATCGACGTTGACCTCGGGCGTAATCCGGCGTTGACTGAGGGACATCCTGCCCCGTCCACGAGAGAAGGCGAGCGGCATGAGTGCTTCGCAGAACGGCACCCGCCGAACCGCTCGCCCGGTGAGGCGCTCAACAGCTACGGGGACGAGGGCGCAAACCTCCGCCGAACCTTCGCGTACACGCCGTCGGCGACCTGTGGAGGCGGAGGCCGCACCCCGACGTGCGCGGAGTCGGTCCACCGCGCGGAGTGGGTCCACAACGCGGAGTCGGTCCACCGCCCGGACATCGAGTCGGGCGGACGCGACGCCCCGCAGGGATGCGAGGGCTGCGCCGCAGAAGGGCACACGTCGACCCCGGCCTGCGAACGAACCCCGGGACGAGAGACCGGCCGGCCCGCCACGTGAGCAGTCGCAGTCTCTCCTCGATGCCGTCGAGGATTTGCTGAAAGCGTGCGTTCGCCGCGGCCTCGACGCTCTCGACGGTCCAGGAGAGAAGCTGACTCGTCGGATCAGGGGCTGGGTGGACTCGCTCCTCGGCGAAGTCACCGGAGGTGGGGCGGGACCGCAAGCGGTACTCGCCGGCATCCGAGCCGCGGTGGCGGGCCGGAATCCCGCACTGGCCGCACTCGGCGGTCTGATCTCCGGCCTGAGCACGAAGGCCAAGATCGGCTTCACCGTGCTGATCGCGCTGGTGCTTCTGCTCGGACCGGTCCTGCTCGTGGTCGTGGTGTTGTCACTCCTGGTCGCTGCGGTGGTCAGCGCCATCCGATCTGCCGGCGACTGACCCTTCGCGACGACGCGGTCCGTCTGCCGTGAGCGGACGGACCGCTGTTCGGTGTCCGGTCGGAGGCAGGCTTGACCCATGACGACCACAGAATCTCCTCTCTCGTTTCGAGACCAATTGGCCGACAGGCTGTTTCGCCAACGTATTCTGCGACTGACCGGTGAAGTGGACGACGAGATGGCCGAGCGCGTCTGCTCGGAACTCGTCCTTCTCGCCTCGGCAGACGACCGACGCGACATCGTCCTGCACATCAACTCGCCCGGAGGTTCGGTGCTCGCCGGCCTCGCGATCTACGACACGATGCAACTCGTTCCGAACGACATCGCAACCGTGGCATTCGGATTCGCTGCGAGCATGGGTCAGGTTCTGCTCGCGGCAGGAACCAAGGGCAAGCGGACGAGTCTTCCGCACAGCCGGATCATGATGCATCAACCGTCGGCCGGCTTCGCCGGAACGGCGGTCGACATCGCTATCCAGGCCGAGAATCTCGAGTACATGAAGCGCCAGTCGCAGCAGATCCTCTCGGACGCCACCGGGCATTCGGTCGAGGAGATCGAACGCGACAGCGACCGCGACCGCTGGTTCACCCCCGAGCAAGCCCTGGAATACGGCATCGTCGATGCCGTGGTGGGGTCGCTGGCCGAGGTGGCGCCGTTCGCCTCGGGACGACAGATGGGATTGGGACGTTGACGAGCACCTATACGATCCCGAACGTTATCGAGCGCACACCCGCGGGGGAGCGGTCGTTCGACATCTTCAGCCGGTTGCTGAACGAACGCATCATCTTTCTCGGAACCGAGATCGACGACGGGGTGGCCAACGTCGTGATGGCCCAGATGTTGCACCTCGAGGCCGAATCCCCCGATCGAGAGATCGGTCTCTACATCAACTCGCCCGGTGGATCGGCCACCGCGATGCTCGCGGTCTACGACACCATGCAGTTTCTGCGCTCGAAGGTAGCCACCTACTGCATGGGGCAGGCGGCCTCGGCGGCCGCCGTACTACTCGCAGGCGGGGCACCCGGTCGCCGGCACGTACTCGCGCATTCGCGGGTGTTGCTGCACCAGCCGTCGGCGCAGGGCCAGGGGACTATCTCCGATCTGGCGTTGCAGGCGGCGGAAGTGATGAGGCTGCGTGCGCAGACCGAGGAAATCCTCTCGGCGCACACCGGACGCGACATCGAGCAACTGCGCCGCGATACCGACCGGGACAGGATCTTCTCGCCCGCCGAAGCCGTGTCCTACGGCCTCGCCGACCAGGTCATCGTCGACCGGGACTGACGACCGTTACGCCGCGCACAACTCGATGCCGACGTCGGAACGGGTGCGGAGTGCGCGGTGCGCGGTCATCCGGCGGATCCCACGAGCCAGTAGGCGCTCCATCGGAAGGTCCAGCGCATCGCACACGGACCGCAGCATCTCGGACGACGCTTCCTTGCGTCCACGTTCGACCTCGGACAGATACTGCTTCGACATCCCGACCGTGCGGGCGACGTCCCCGAGACTGCGATCCTGATCGAGACGCTCGTCGCGCAGGATCTCCCCGTAGATCTGACGGAGCAAGCGGGGCTCGTCCCGCTCGGCCCGGCGGGACGAGGCCCGCGCCGCTGCGACTGCGGCGAGATCGACCACGCGGCCGTGCTTCGGCTCCATACCGGTCATTGTGCCTTCGCCTCGACGGAGCCGGGCCGAGTTCAGCTCAGGACGAACACCACCCCGCGCATGTGTAACGGGGTCGTAACCGCAGTTAACCGAGCGCATGACCTGGCGCCGATAACGTCGGCGCAGCCACGCCGTATACAGCCGTGGATACAGAACAGGAGTACGAGTGCCGACAGGACCGCTTGCGGCTGCGCTCGATGCGCGGCTCGCAGACATCGACGCTGCCTACGCCGCGACCTATCCCGGGAACGACGGTGCTCGGCAACCGGTGCACACCGTGTACGTTGCGGCAGACCGGTACGACGCCGACACCGTGTCGAACTGGGGAGTTCAGGCACTCGACGTCTTCGATACCCACATCGACGGCCCCGCCGATCTGGCCGCGGTCACCGGCATCGAACCCGAACTGGCCGAAGCAGTCATGCCGCTCGTGTACGACAAACTGCGACGGGAGCCCATCGAGGATCTCCGCATCGACTTCGAGGACGGATTCACCCGTCCCGGCATTGCGCAGCACGATCGTGACGCCGACGAGGACGCTCACGTCGCGCGCGCTGCTGCCGCTCTCGCCGCCGACCCGGCTGCGACGCCCTTCGTCGGTATCCGGTTCAAGTCGTTCGAGGCCGCGACCCGGCGACGTGGTCTGCGCACACTCGACGCCTTCGTCGCGGCTCTCACCGAAAACTGTTCTCTTCCCGACGGATTCGTGGTCACCCTGCCGAAGGTGACCGCACCCGAGCAGGTCGCCGCCATGGTTTCCGTCTGTGAATATCTCGAATCGACCTATCGCCTGGAAGCCCCCTTGCGGTTCGAGATCCAGGTCGAGACGCCGCAGGCGATCTGCGGGCCCGACGGCACCGCTGCCGTGGCCACCATGATCCGGGCAGCGCACGGGCGCTGCACGGGATTGCACTACGGCACCTACGACTATTCGGCCGCGTGCGACATCGCCGCGGAATATCAGGCCATGGATCACCCTGTCGCCGATCACGCCAAGGCCACGATGCAGGTGGCTGCGGCCGGTACCGGGGTTCGGCTGTCCGACGGATCCACCAATCGCCTGCCGGTCGGGTCGCCCAGCGAGATACGCGAGGCCTGGGGCCTGCACGCGCGTCTGGTCGACCGGTCGTTGCGCCGGGGCTTCTACCAGGGCTGGGATCTGCATCCCGCCCAGTTGCCCACTCGCTATGCCGCGACCTTCGCCTTCTACCGACGTTCGCTGCCCACTGCCGCGGCGCGGGTCGCGGCCTACATCGACCCTGCCCTGTCCTCCGGATATCTCGACGAGCCCGCCACCGCCCGCGCTCTCGCCGCATTCCTCCTGAGGGGAACGAGCTGCGGAGCCGTCACCGAGAGGGAAGTATGCGACCGCACCGGCACGAACCTCGAGCACCTGGCCCGGCTCGCCGGTCGTCCGACGGTGGTGAACCGATGAGTACCGTGATCCGGGCGCGCCGCGCGGTGGTCGGCGACGAGGAGCGCAGCTGCGCGGTCCGGGTGCGCGACGGCCGCATCGTGGCAGTCGACGACTTCGGCAGTCCGGCTCCCGCCGGTGCACGCGAGATCGTCCTCACCGACGACGAGGTGCTGCTTCCCGGCCTCGTGGACACACACGTCCACGTGAACGAGCCCGGCCGCACCGCGTGGGAGGGCTTTGCGACCGCCACGCGCGCTGCCGCTGCCGGGGGAGTCACCACGATCGTCGACATGCCGCTGAACTCCATCCCGTCCACCGTCGACGTCGCAGCGCTGGACGTCAAACGGAAGGTCGCGGCCGAGCAGGTCACCGTCGACGTCGGATTCTGGGGCGGAGCGATCCCCGGAAACCTCGCCGACCTGGAACCGCTCTGGGACGCAGGGGTGTACGGCTTCAAGTGTTTCCTCGCGTATTCGGGCCTCGACGAGTATCCGCCGCTGGACCGCGAACAGATGATCGAGGCGATGCGTGTGATCGCCGGATTCGGCGGCCTCCTGATCGTGCACGCCGAGGACGGGCCGACCCTCGATACGCAGGATCCTCCGGCGGGCCCGCGATACGACGACTTCCTGTACTCGCGACCGCCTGTGGCCGAATCTCGCGCCGTCGCCCAGGTGATCGACGGTGCGCGGCAGACCGGATGCCGCGTGCACATCCTGCACCTGTCGGACGCGGGAAGCCTTCCGCTCGTCGCTGCCGCCAAGGCCGAGGGCCTGCCTGTCACCGCGGAGACCTGCCCGCACTATCTGTCGTTGTTCAGCGAGGAGATCCTCGACGGCTCCACCCATTTCAAGTGCTGTCCACCGATCCGCGAGGCCCGTAACAGGGAAGCCCTGTGGCGTGGACTCGCCGACGGAGTTCTCGACTGCGTCGTCTCCGACCACTCACCGTGCCTGCCGGAGCTGAAGAAGTTCACCACCGGTGACTTCGGCGAGGCATGGGGTGGCATCTCGTCGCTGCAACTCGGACTGCCCATCGTGTGGTCGGAGGCCCGCAAACGCGGTCACACTCTCGTCGATGTGGTGCGCTGGATGGCCGGTCGCACAGCCGAACTGGTGGGGTTGACGGATCGCGGTGCGATCGCCGTGGGCAGTAGCGCCGATCTGTGTGTCTTCGCTCCCGACGACGCCTTCGTCGTCTTCCCCGACCGGTTGCATCACCGTAACGCCGTGACGCCCTATGCCGAACGCGCACTGGCCGGTGTCGTTCGGCAGACCTGGCTCGCGGGTGAACCACTCACCCTCACACTCGATGCCGCCGGCGATCCTGCGCCGCGAGGTGTCCTGCTCTCCCGAAAGGAAAACTCTTGAGCGAAGCCGATTTCCTGCAGTTACCCGACCTCGCGGCGCGATCGCTGGGCGGGTCCGTCGTATACGCGAACGACGAATTCTTCGCGAGCCGGGAGAACCTGATCTCGCCCGGTGCGCCCGCCTTCGATCCAGCGGAGTTCGGGCACAAGGGGAAGGTCTACGACGGGTGGGAGACCCGGCGTCGCCGTGAGTCCGGACACGACTTCGCGGTGGTCCGCTTGGGAGTTCCCGGCGTCGTCGAAGGGGTCGTGATCGACACAGCCTGGTTCACCGGCAATTTCCCGCCGTTCGCTTCCGTCGACGGAGTGAACATCGAGGGCTATCCGTCGGAGCAGGATCTCCTGGATGCGCCGTGGGAAACGGTCCTGGACCGGGTTGCGCTGAAAGGCGACACCGCGAACGTCTTCACCGTGGACGACGACAGGCGCTGGACACACCTGCGCCTGAACATCTTTCCGGATGGGGGTGTGGCCCGGTTCCGTGTGCATGGGCACGCACGACCGGACCCGGCTTTTCTCACCGGCACGATCGATCTCGCGGCCCTCGAGAACGGCGGCGACGTCGTCGCGTGTTCGAACAGATTCTATTCGTCGCCTCGCAACATCATCGGTCTCGGCCGTTCACGGCACATGGGTGAGGGGTGGGAGAACGCTCGCCGACGCGACGACGGCAACGACTACGTCGTGATCCGCCTGGCAGGGCAGGGTTGCGTCGACCATGTCGAGATCGACACCTCCTACTTCGTCGGCAACGCGCCGGGATCGGCGCGGCTGAGCGGAATAGCCACCGAGGAGGATCTTTCCGACGAATCGAAGTGGATCGAGCTCGTGCCGCGCACAGGTCTTCTCCCGGACTGCCGGCACCGCTTCCGCGTCGATTCGCCGACACCGGTGGAGTTGGTGCGGCTCGATGTCTACCCCGACGGGGGTATCGCCCGCCTACGGGTACACGGACAGCTGAGCTAGCGTCGCCGCGGGTGCGGTGAGTTGTTCCTTACGCGTTGGAAACCTGATGACTCGAGTCCGAAAACTTCGGACCCCAAGCTGTATCCAGCACCGTATACAGCCTGTATCCGAATTGGGAGAGCTCATATGACCTCACCGCACCCCGTCGACACGCGACTGCCGTTCGTCCGGCAGTTCGCTTTCGGCCTCCAGCACGTCCTCATCATGTACACCGGGTGCATCACCGTGCCCCTGGTGTTCGGGGCGGCAGTTGGGCTCGACCGCGATACCATCGCGATGCTGATCAGCGCCGACCTGCTGATCGCCGGCCTGATCACCATCATTCAGAGCCTCGGGGTCGGCAAACTCGCGGGTGTGCGCCTGCCCATCGTCTGCGGTGCGACCTTCGCCGGCCTCACCCCGATGATCCTCATCGCGAAGGAATACGGGCTGCAGGCCGTCTACGGGTCCATGCTGGTGGGCGGCATCATCGGCCTCGCACTGGCCTGGCCGTTCGCCAAGATCATCCGATTCTTCCCGCCGCTCGTCACGGGTGCCGTGCTCACCGTCGTCGGCATCTCCCTCATCGGGGTGGCCGGAGGACTGATCGTCGGCACCGACCCGTCGTCGCCCTCGTTCGCTTCACCCACCAACATCGCACTCGCAGTGCTGGTGATCGCTGTTGCGATCGGGTTCCTGTGCCTCGGCCGTGGCATCTGGGCGCAGCTGGGTGTGCTGCTCGCCCTCGTCGTCGGTACGGTCGTCGCGATTCCGCTGGGCCTGATCGACCTCGGTGGCGTGGCCGGCTCCTCGTGGGTGGGTCTGCCCACACCGTTCCACTTCGGTGCACCCGAATTTCCGATCACCGCAGTCGTCGCCATGAGCATCGTCATGGCGGTGGTCTTCGCCGAATCCACCGCGAGCATGCTCGCCGTCTCCGAGATCACCGGCAAGCGGGTCACGAAGGGGGACATCGCCCGTGGTCTCGCCGGCGACGGCGCATCCGCCGTGTTCGGCGGCATCTTCAACGCCTTCGTCGACACGGTCTTCACCCAGAACGTCGGGGCAGTCGCCACCACCCGCGTGTACAGCCGGTACGTCACCGCCACGTCGGGCGCGATCCTCGTGGTCCTCGGTGCTCTGCCGAAGGTGAGTTCGGTGGTCGCGGCGCTGCCGAAGCCGGTGGTCGGCGGCGTGGGTCTGATCCTGTTCGCTACCGTTGCGCTGGTAGGCATCAACACGCTGCGCTCGGTCGACCTGTCCGACCGCATCAATTCCACGATCGCAGCCGTGGCGGTGGGTGTGGGCCTGCTCCCCGAACTCGCCGAGGGCATGTTCGAGCGGTTCCCCTCTGCCGCGCAGATCCTGCTCGGCAGCGGGATCACGCTCGCTGCGATCGCAGCGTTCTCGCTGAATCTGCTGTTCAACCACACTCGGCTCGGGACGCTGGCCCGCGCGGCATCTCGTCCCGCCGCTCCCGCCGCTCCCGCCGCGACCACCCCGTCTCTTGCAGGAGTTGAACGTGAACCTGCCACCGTCTGATTCCTTCGTCGTTCCCGCGATCGACATCGGCCCCTATGTACGGGAAGGTGACGACGACGAGCGCGCCCGTGTGGCCCGCGAGATCGACGAGGCGTGCAGCCGAGTGGGCTTCGTCCAGATTCTCGGCCACGGTATTCCCGATCCCGTGGTCGACGGCCTGGCCTCCGCGGTCGACGACTTCTTCGGTCTGCCGATGGAGAACAAGCAGCGGTACCGCGTGGTCGGAGCGAACCGGGGCTACAGTCCGCCGAAGAGCGAGTCGCTGAGCCTGAGTCTCGGGGTGGAATCCGCGAGTCGCATGAACGACTTCTTCGAAGCATTCAACGTGGGCGTGGAGGCTCGGTCCTTCACGCACCTGGATCTGTCCGAGGACGATTACGGGCTCAATGTCTGGCCCGACGTTCCCGGCTTCGAGGAGCGCGTGCAGAGTTACTTCGCGGAGGCGGCGCGCGTGGCGCGGACGCTCACCCGGATCTTCGCCGACGCGCTCGGCCAGGACCCGGACTACTTCGAGCGACTCACCGATCATTCGATCGACGTGTTGCGCATGAACAACTACGCACTGCCCGAGGGCGCCGTGGATCTCGACGGGGATCTCACCGGGATGGGGGAGCACACCGACTTCGGTATCGTCACCGTGCTCTGGGCAGATCGGGTCGCGGGCCTGCAGGTACTCGGTTCCGACGGGCTCTGGCACGACGTCGAACCACTGCCCGGCGCATTGCTGGTCAATCTCGGCGATCTGACCGCCCGCATCACCGACGACCGGTGGATGTCGACCCTGCACCGCGTCAAGCCGCCGATCGTCGACGGCCACATCAAGCGTCGTCGCTCGGTCGCCTTCTTCCACGACGGCAATGTCGACGCGGTGGTCTCCACGCTGCCCGAGTACGCGGGCCCGGAGCCCTACGAACCCATCCTGATCCGCGACCACATCAAGGCGAAGCTCGCCGGTTCGCGGCACGGCAAAGTCAATACGGCCGCTGTGCGCGAAGCCGCCCGTGTGCTGGCGGCGACGGGGGAGAGCCGCGCGTGAGTCATGTCGTGCTCGTGCACGGCGCGTGGGCCGGTGGCTGGGTGTGGGACACGCTGCTCGAACCGCTCCGTCGGGCCGGGCACGTCCCGCACCCGCTCGCGCTTCCCGGTGTCGGATCGTGGGGCGCCGACGACGTGACGCTCGACGACGTCGCCGCGGTCGTGGCCGACCGGGTGACCGGACTCGACGGTCCGGTGATCCTCGTCGGCCATTCCGGTGGCGGCATCGTCGTCACGCAGGTCGCGGAGATACTGCCGGAGCGTGTCGCCGGGGTCGTCTACGTGGCGGGGATGATGCTCCCGTCCGGTGTAGATTTCGGGATGCTCTGCGATGGACTCGGTCTCGAAGCACCGGTGGGTATCTCGCGCTGGCTCGAACCCACCGACGACGGTCGCGGCACGGTCGTGCCCCCGGAGGCCGGCTCCGCGGTGTTCTTCCACGAGGCGGACGCGGCCGACGCGATCGGTTCCGCGCGCCGACTCGTGCCGCAACTCGAAACTGCCCGGCTGATGGCGCCCATCTGGACACCGGAACGGTTCGGAAGCCTGCCGCGCCTGTACATCGAAGCGACACTGGACCGTTCGGTTCCGATCGTCACCCAGCGCGAGATGCAACGGCTCACCCCGGGTGCGCAGGTCGTCACGTTGGAATCCGACCACGCACCCCAGCTCTCCGCCCGCGACGTTCTCGCGGCGGCGCTGGTGGAGTGGTGCGACTCCCTCAGGTAGACGGGCCGAGCAGCCGGTCGACGATCGATCGGGCGGTCGGGATCGCGCTGTCGTCACCCATGCGGGCTCCGGTGTTGGCTGTGGCGACGAGGGCGTCGAGTTCGAACGCGAGGGCGTGGGCATCGTGCCCGTCGAGATGTCCGTCTGCCTGCGCCTTCGCGATCTCCTTCTCGAGGAGGGCGAACCACTCGTCGCGATCGTCGCGGAGTGCGTCGTGGACCGGACCGACACGGCTGTCGAACTCCGCGGCGGTGGCCACACGAAAGCACCCGCCGGGCAGGACCGGTTCGCTGATGTAGTCGAACCAGTTGTCGACGAGTGCCTGCAGCCGCGGCATGCCTGCGGGTTCTGTCAGTGCCGGCCGTACGACGTGTTCGATGAACACCTCACGGGCGGACTGCACGGCCGCCAGCTGCAGATTCTCCTTCGTGCCGAACAGGGTGGCCACGCCGCTCTTGCTCAGTCCCAGATCGCCGGCGAGCCTGCCGAGGCTCAATCCGGTGAGGCCTTCGACGGAGGCCACGTCGGTGGCGTGGCGTGCGATCGCCGCCCGGGCCCGCGCGCCCTTGACCAGTCGCTGATCTGAAGTGTTCCTCAGGTCGGTCATACCCATATGTTGTCACTCGGGCCTTGCAAAGTCGAACGAACGGTCGTACGTTTAAACAATACGTACGACCGTTCGTGTTTTTGTGCGGGGCAGGTGGCGTGGCGATCTCCACTCGTTCCGAGGAGGAACTGAAAATGAATCGCGATACATTGCAAGACAAGGAGTTCCAATCGGAACTCGACGATCCGATGGTGCTGACGCCTGATGCGGCGAGCCAGATGATGAACGACATGCCGTGGTCCCGCTTCGCGGTGATCGGCGATTCGATCGCCGCGGGTATCGGTGACCCGTGGCCCGGATACGCCGACCTGCCGTGGGCCGACAGAGTGGCCGCAACCCTGAGATCCGTGCGCCCGGATCTCACCTACCTCAACACCGGCAGGATCGGTGCCACCATCGACGAGGTCCGGTCCCGGCAGGTGAAGCCCGTCCTCGACTGGGGGCCGGATCTCGTGCACGTCAACTGTGGTGGCAATGATCTCTTCCTGCACGATGCCGGGATCGTGGCGGTGGAACGCGGCCTCGACGAACTCTGTGCAGCAGTGACGGCCGGCGGGGCAAGGCTGTCGATGTTCACGCTGGCCGATGCATTCACCGGCCCCTTCCTTCCGCTGAGACCCCGATTCGCCGAGTTCGCAGATGTTGTCCGCCGGGTGGCCGGCCGCTACGACGCGATCCTCACCGAGTTCTGGGACCACCCGGCCCGGCTCAGGCGAAACTGGTTGAGCAAGGACCGTATTCATCTCACGATGGCCGGCCATGCGGTGGTGGCGACCGAGGTCACCAGGTCGCTGGCCCGCTTCGGCGACCGCGCTGCGGCCTGAACCGCGGTGAACGGCCGAGACCGGTGTCGTTCGCGAGATCAATTCGGAAATCGCAGACGACACCGGTCTCGGGGAGGCGGATCAGGGCTACACGCCGCCCTTGTAATCGACCTCGAACTCACCGGACTTGATCTTCTCTTTGTACTCTTCGAACAGTGCCATCGCCTCGGGTGAGATCTTGTCGGCGAAGGCAGGGTTCACCACGACGTCCAGCCCACCCTCGGTGATGTCCACCTCGTAGTACTTCGCAGGATCGACGTTGCCGGCCTCCACGTCGGCGACCATGGCCCGAAGTACCTCGTCGAGGTTCCACACGACGGAGGAAACGACATTCTCGGGTGCCAGTGGACTCTGGTCCATGGTGTAGCCGGCGACGCCTACGCCGCGCTGCTTGGCGCCTTCGATGGTGGCTGCGTCGACGCCACACGTGGAGAACTGGTCGGCACCCTGGTCGACGAGTGCGTTGACCGCCTCGAGGGTCTGCGCCGCAGCGTCGGACCAGCCGCCGATGTAGGCGGGGCGCAGCTGGATCTCGCCGGGTCCCTTGTAGGTCAGGCGTGCGCCGTCGGCGAAGGCCTCGATCTGGGCCTTGCACACCGGGATCTCGAAGCCGGCCGTGCCGGCGAGGATTCCGGTCTCGGTGAGGTCGCCGGCGAGGATTCCGGTGAGGAACGAACCCTGGTAGAACGGCTGGCTGTAGTCGGCGAGGTTCGCGGTGATGTCACCGAAGCCTCCGGCGTACGCGAACAGGACGTCGGGGTAGTCCGCGATGACGCCCTTGATGGGTTCGCCGTAGTTGAACGAGTGACCGACGATGAGCTGGTTACCGTCCTCCGCAAGATCCGTGACGATCTGTGCGATCTGCTCCGAGGTGGCGCCCGAATCCTGCTGCACCACTGTCAGATCGATGAGGCCCTCGGCCTCGAGCTTCTCGGCTCCCTGCACCATGCCCTGATTCCAGCCGAGGTCGTTGGCCGGACCGGAGGTGACGATCGCGGCCTTGACGACCCCGTCGCCTCCACTCTCTGCCGGAGTGTCGGAACTCGAACAACCTGTCACCGCGACTCCGACGACAGCTGCGGCGGCCACAGCGGTACCCAATTTCTTCACGTGATTCTCCTGAGGGGAAGGGAGGGCTCGCACTTACGAGCCCCTGACTGGCGGGAGACTTATTTCGCCGCGACGAACGGAACGCCGAGGGCTTTCGGGGAGTTGCTCCGGGCGAACCACACGGTGGTGGCGATGACGGCGAGGAGTGTCACCGCGTACGGCATGGCCTGGAACAATTCGTAGGGAACGGAGGTGGCCTGCCCGCCCGAGGCCGCCTGAACTCGCAGCTGGAAGGCGTCCACGAGACCGAACATGAAGCCACCGGCCATGGCGCCGAGCGGATTCCACCGCGCGAGAATGACGACACCGAGAGCAATCCAGCCGCGACCACCGGTGATGCCGTCCTGGAAGAAGCCCAGCCCGTCGATGACGAGAGCGCCTGCCATACCCGCTGCGGCGCCGGAGATCAGCAGTGTGATCCACCGGGTGCGCGGAACGGAAACTCCCACCGAGTGGGCGGCTTCGGGGCTTTCACCGGCGGCGCGGATCGACAGGCCGAAGGCCGTTCGCGACAACACCCACCACAGTGCGACGACCAGTGCCACGGCGAGGTAGACGAGCGGCGACTGGGAGAACACGATCGGGCCGACAACCGGCAGGTCGGACAGAACCGGAAGGTCGAGCGGTGTGGTGCCCTGGATGCGAGGAGGGGTGCCGGTGATGCCGAATACCTGCAGGTACAGGAACGACGCGAGGCCGGTACCGAGGATCACCACCGAGATGCCGGTGATGATCTGGTCGACCGCCATCGTGATCGTCAGACCACCGACGATCGCAGCGGTGAGCAGACCGGCGAGCGCGCCGGTGACGGCGCCGAGCATCGGCTGTCCGGTGTAGTAGACCGTCACGAAGGCCGTGACCGCGCCGACCATCATCTGGCCCTCGATACCGAGGTTCATCAGGCCGGACCGTTCGGCAAGGCAGGCTCCGGCTGCGACGAGGACGATCGGTACGGCAAGCCGCAGGGCCGCGGTGAGCAGGGGGACGAGGGCGCCGGCGCCCAGGACGTCGGACCAGTTCAACGGGCACGCTCCACGATTCGGTTGGCGAGCAGCACCGTCAGGATCATGACGGCCTGGATGACGGTGCCGATGGACGCAGGGATCTCCTGGGTGCGCTGTACGGCCTGACTACCGAGAGTGAGGCCGGAGACCAAGGCGGCGGCGAGCACGATCCCGAACGGGTTGCGGCGGCCGAGCAGCGCGACCACGATCGCGGTGAATCCGATCCCCGACGAGATAGCGAGTGAGAGCCGGAACTCGCTGCCCAGCAGCATGATCGCACCGGCGATACCGCCGAGTGCGCCGCTGACGAGGGCAGACGTGACGATGGTACGTGCGACGGAGATGCCGTTGGCCTCGGCGACGCTGGGACTCTCACCGACGATCTGCGAAGAGAACCCGAAGCGGGTGGACCGCATGAGCCACCACACGAGGGGTACAGCTGCGATCGCCACGAACACGCCGATGTGGATGCGGGTGCCGGGAATCGTCGCGAGTGCTGCCCAGTCGGGAATCCGCTCGGACTCGGGAGTGAACCCGTTCGGGTTGGCGAGGGGTTTGCGCACCGCCCACGCCAATATGTAGAAGACGAGGTAATTGAGCATGAGCGACGAGATGATCTCGTTCACTCCGTATCGTGCCTTCAGTACCCCGGCGATGCCACCGATGCACGCACCCGCGGCTGCCGCGGTGACTGCGACGACCGGGATCGCGACCCAACTCGTCCCCAGCGGCATGCTGAGCACCACCGCGGTGGCGGTGATCGCGCCCACATCGTAGTGGCCCTGAGCTCCGATGGTGATGAACCCGGTCCGGTACGCGATCGCGTAGCCGAGACCCATGAGTACCAGCGGGGTCATCCCGGTGAGGAGCCGCCCGAGCTGGGTGTCGCCGCCGAGTGCGGCGGTGAGCATGGTCGCATAGGCCTCGCCGGGGTTGCCTCCGGCGACGACGATGAGGATCGCGCCTGCGGCGAGGCCCACGGCGACGGCCAGCAGGGGCACGCCGAGGGTGGTCGCGAGGGCACGCACCCGAGAGGCGGCAGCCGGTTCCTCCGCCGTGGTCGTCGGGGTGAGAGTTTCTGTGCTCACGCCGCGGCCTCCTGGAATCCGCCCATGGCCGAACCGATCGCTTCCCTGTCGAAGGGGCCCTCGTCGAACTCGGCGACGATACGCCCGCGGTAGAGCACCACCACGCGATCGGCGAGGCTGCAGATCTCGTCGAGATCCGAGGACACCAGCAGAATCGCGGCACCGCGGGACCTGTGCTCGACGAGGGTGTCCCACACGAACTCGGTGGCGCCGATATCCAGGCCCCGGGTGGGCTGCGCGACCACGAGGACATCGGGTGCCCCGTCGAGTACCCGGCCGAGGACCACACGCTGTGCGTGCCCCCCGGACAGGGTGCCGGCGAGGGTGCGCGGACTCTGGGCCTTGACCGACAACGCGGCGATGATGCGCTCGGCCCGTTCGCGAACGGCTGTGCGCGACAGGCGGCCCCAGCGACGCGCGAGCGGGGGGCTGGTGTAGCTGTCGACGGCGAGGTTGGTGTCGATGCCGAGCGCCTTGATCAGGCCGCGGGTGTAACGGTCGGACGGCACGATGCCGACGCCGGCTTCGCGAATCGCCCGTGGGGACGAGGCATCGATCTCCCGTTCGGCGACGCACACCGCTCCGGAGGCGTCAGGGGCCAGCCCGGACAGCACATCTTCGAGCGCGGACTGGCCGTTGCCCTCGACTCCGGCGACGGCGACGAGTTGCCCGGAGGCGACCCGCAGGGTCACGTCGTGAAGCTGCCCCGGGACGGACACGCCTACGAGTTCGAGCATCCGTCCCCCGGGCGGTTCGGTAGCGGCGCGGCGGATGTCGAGTCCGACATCTCGGCCGACCATGTCGCGTGCGAGCTCGGCGGTCGTGACCTCCGCAGCTTCGCCCGTGGCCGTATCGTCCCCGCGGACAGGCTTCTCGGAGACGAGTTGTCCTCCTCGAAGCACGCCGACCCGGTCGGCGGCTTCGAGGACCTCTTCGAGATGGTGTGTGATGAGCACGATCCCGACACCCCGCTCGGTCGCGAGTCGCCGGATCTGCATGAGCAGCGAATGAACTTCGGTAGGAGCAAGATTCGCGGTGGGCTCGTCGAGCAGCAGATACCTCGCGCCCAGGTGCAGTGCACGCAGGATCTCGACCCGCTGCTGTTCACCGACCGAGAGGTTCTCGACGCGCGCTGCCGGGTCGCAGGCGAGACCCGTGTCGGACGCGAGCGCTGCGATCTCCGATTCCGTGCGACGCAAACGCTTTCGCCCGACGACGCCGTGTGATCGGCCCAGCAGGAAGTTCTCGGCGACCGTCATGCTCGGTACGAGCATGAAGTGCTGATGGACCATGGCGATCCGGTCGTTTCCCCCGTCCGCGAGTGAGTTGCCGTCCACCTCGATGGAACCGGAGTTCGGCGGAAGCAACCCGGTGAGGATGCGCATCAGTGTCGACTTGCCTGCGCCGTTCTCCCCGAGCAGCGCGTAGACCTCGCCGGGTCGCACATGCAACGAGACGTCGCGGAGGACGGTGTTGTCTCCGAAGGACCGGTGGATACCGCGCATCACGACGCCCTCGACCGGGCCGGATGCGGCGGCTGCCGCAGAGGCGCCGATGCCTGCGGACGAAATTGCTGTCACCATTCGGAGGGACCTTCCAAGTAATCGCTGTTTGTTAAGCCGAGACGATCCAGGTTGATAATTGAGCTACCGTGTCCGATCCGTGACGATCATGTTTCGGGGACCCGGAGAAAGGTGAAATCCGAGGTGCCGATGGAGACAGCGGGAGAACAGGATCGGGTCGCGCGCGTGGGCAGTGTCATTCGCGAGGTCCGCCGGCAGGAGGGGCTGACCGCGCGGACGTTGGCGTCGCGTGCCGGAGTCAGCCAGGCGTTTCTCAGCCAGGTCGAACGCGGCCTCAACGCCCCGTCGCTCGCGACCCTTTACAAGATCGCCGATGCGCTGGGCCGGTCGCCCTCCGACTTCCTGGATCCGGCCCCCGCCGACGACGTGCTGGTGGTACGGGCCGCAGGCCGCGTCGCCCGAGCGGTGACGGGAACGCCTGCGGCGCCGGTGACGTGGATGGCGCGCGGCAACGGGGCGATCGCCGAGGTGTACCAGTACGAGATCGGACCGGGCGACGACATCGGCGGATGGTTCCGGCGCTCCGACGATCTCGTAGTGGTGATGACCGGTGGACGGCTCGAGGTGGAGGTGCGCGGACGCCCGGCGGTCGAGCTCGCGGAGGGGGATTGCCTGTTCGCCGCCGCGGGAGCCGAGATGCAGTGGCGCCACCGGGGTGCGGAGCCGGCACGTCTGGTGCTGTGTGTCGGAGCGCGAGCCGAGAACCTGTAACACGGTCCTCACCGGCACGAGACGGACCGGCAGTATCGGGGAAATTAACTCATAGCGATCACCCGTCCGTCGTCTTCAGGAGTCACCCATGGAATCCCTGCCCCTCATCGATCTTCGTCCGCTACGTGACGGAAGCGATCCGCGTGCGGTCGCCGACGCGCTCGACGCCGCCTGCACAGACCTCGGCTTCTTCGTCGTCACCGGACACGGACTCGACCCCGATCTACGCGCCGCGACGATGGAACAAGCACGCCGCTTCTTCGCGCTGCCGTTCGAGGAGAAGATGGAGATCGCCATCGCGAAATCTTCCTGCCACAGCGGATACGTGCCTCCCAAGACGGAAATCCTCGACCGCACCGCCGGTGCGGACGGCAAAGAGGCCCTCGACATCACCTTCGACCGGGCTGCCGACCACCCCGAGGTCGTCGTGGGCACGCCGCTGCACGGTCCGGCGCAGTGGCCCGCCTCGCTCATGCCCGACTTCAAGAGCGTCACCGACGAATACGCGAGGGCATGCCTCGACATCAACGCCCACATCATGCGCGGGCTCGCGCTCGCGCTCGGCCTCGACGCCGAGGCTTTCGTACCGATGTTCACCGATCCACTCGCTTCGCTGCGGATGCTGCACTACCCGCCCGTTCCCGTCGGCGACACCACGCCCGGCGCCGCGGCTCACACCGACTACGGCTCGTTGACGCTGCTCGCACAGGACGACATCGGTGGGCTGCAGGTCGCCGCGCGGGGCGGCGGGTGGATCGACGTCGTGACCCCTCCCGACGCCCTGATCGTAAATCTCGGCGACATGATCGCCCGGTGGACCAACCACCGGTACGTCTCCACCAGGCACCGCGTACTCAATCCCACGACCGGGCACCGCTATTCGCTGCCCTACTTCGTCACCCCGAACTTCCATGCGGTCATCGAGGCGATCCCCACCTGTGTCGAACCGGGAGTGGATCCGATCTACCCGCCGATCAGGGCCGGCGAGTACATGCTCTCGCGGTTCAATGCGACGCACGCCTACCTCGGGGCCCCCACGGACGGTCAGACCGACAAGCACACCGTCTTGGTCTCGAGGTAGTTCTCCAGGCCGGCCGCGCCGTTCTCGTATCCCCACCCGGATTGCTTGTGGCCACCCTTGACCAGTTCCGGTGAGAAATAGGAGTGACAGTTGATCCACACGGTGCCGGCGCGGATCGCGCCGGCCACCCTGTGGGCCCGCGACAGATCCGACGTCCACACGCTCGCCGCGAGGCCGTAGTCGGTGTCGTTGGCCCATGCGATCACTTCGTCGGGATCGTCGAAGGGCGTCACGGTCACGACCGGGCCGAAGATCTCCTCCCGCATCATCGGCAGATCCGGGGCGGCGTCGACCACCACGGTCGGCTCGTAGAAGCTGCCGGTCTCTCCCACCATGCGACCACCGGTCACGACCGTGGCCCCCGCCCGTACGCCGTCGTCGACGTAGGACGCCACCGTCTCGCGGTGCCGCAGGCTCACCAGCGGACCGAGATCGGTGTCGTCGTCGAGACCGTGGCCGAGCCGCAGGGCACCCGCCGCCGCGGCGAGACCGTCGACCACCTGTTCGTAGACGCGACGCTCGGCGTAGATCCGGGAACCGGCGACGCACACCTGACCGCAGTTGGCGAAGATGCCGCGTGCGAGGCCGGGGATGGTGAGCGGCAGATCGGTGTCGCCGAAGACGACCGCCGGGGACTTGCCGCCGAGTTCGAGGGTGAGCCGCGAGAGATTGGCCGCCCCGGCCGAGGCGACAAGCTTCTTCCCGACGTCCGTGGACCCGGTGAAGGTCACCTTGTCCACACCGGAATGCTCCGCCAGCATGCGCCCGACCTCCCCGCCACCCGTGAGGATGTTGACGACTCCGTCGGGAATCCCGCTCTCCGCGAGTAGTTCCCCGAACCGCAGGGCGGTCAGCGAGGTGTCCTCGGCGGGCTTGAGTACGACGGTGCATCCCGCTGCGAGCGCCGGCGCCAGCTTCATCGCCGCCATGAGCAGCGGCGAGTTCCACGGCACGATCGCGGCGACCACTCCGACCGGTTCGCGCACGGTGTGCGCGACGACCTTCCGGCCCGGCGGTGCGTAGGTGATCGAAGGGGTGACGGTCGTCCCCGTGATCTTCGTGGCCCATCCGGCGTAGTAGCGGAACTGCTCGGCCGCGGAGGGGATCTCCGCGAACCGGGAGGTCGCCCACGCCTTGCCCTGGTCGAGGGTCTCGAGTTCGGCGAGTTCGTCGGCGTGGGCGTCGATCGTCTCGGCGATACGCCACAACACGCGTGCGCGGGCCGCAGGGGTGCACGAGGCCCACTCGTGCTGCAGGGAACGCCGTGCGGCGGCGACCGCGGTATCCACCTCGTCCGCCCCCGCAGACGCGATCGTCGCGAGCGGCACACCCGTGGCCGGATCGACCGTCTCGAATGGTGCGCCGGAACCGGCGACCCACCGTCCGTCGACGAGCAGCGATTTGGTGCCGTCGCGGAGGAAGTCGGCACAGTATCGGGGGAGGGCGGCGGTCATCACGTGTGTGCTCCTCGGGTGTCGGCGGGACGGAACGGCAGGGCGCCCCAGCGAAGTCCCTTGGCCTTGAGCCAGCGCCGGTAGGTGACCGACGAGGCGTCGGCGCGGGTGGGGATCTCGTCGCGCGGATCGAGCGGCAGCAGCAGGGGACGCTGGTTCTCGACGATGATGCGGTCCTGCAGGAAGATCACCTGCTCGAACTGCACCAGCTCGGTGTGCGACGAGTCCGGATCGACGAGATACATCACCGGTTGTGCGCGACACAGGGTTTCGTCGATCGGCTGGATGAACAAGGCGATCGCGTCGAGGCGGGAGGGGTCCGAAGGCGAGATCCGGTAGAGCATCACCTGATAAGGAGCGGGAACCCGGTAAGTGAGTTGTGCGAACGAGCCCTCCGAGGCAGCGGACATCTGCGGCTGGAAGAACGTGCAGTCGGTCGCCCACACCTCGTCGGTCTCCCGACGGATCTCCCACTTGTACCGCGCGACCTCCGTGGCGGCCTCACCGCCGAGGATGCCGGTGTGCACGAACGGAAAGTGCGCCATGTCCAGGAAGTTCTCCACAACCCGGCCAGGAGAGGACCGGAGCGTGACCCACCCGCACGGCACGTACCGCCGGTCGTCTTCGTCGGCCTCGTCGATGGGGAACACGTCCTTCTCGGGGGTGCCGAGGGTGGTCCACACGAAACCGTATCGGCGCCGGACCGGAAGCGCGGTGTCGCCGTCGTGCACCGTCGGTTCTCCGTCGGCGCCGACAATGCACTCGACGTCGGCGCCGAGCAGTCGGGTGCGCACGACGGCCTCGGCCACCTCGTGTTCGGAACAGACCGGATACCACTGGTTCAGCACGACGGGGTCGTCGCAGCGTGTGGTGATGCTGGTCGTCACGACAGTCTCCTCTCGGTTCCGGTGATCAACGCGGCCGCACGCTCGGCCAGAGCGATCACGGGGGCGTTGGTGTTGCACGACGGGAGCACGGGGATGACGGACGCGTCCACCACGCGGAGTCCGTCGACCCCGTGGACACGCAGGTCCGGATCGACGACCGAGTCGAGCCCCACGCCCATCGCGCACGTGCCGCCGGTGTGGAAGAAAGTTGCGCAACTCGCGCGGACGAAGGCTTCGGCGTCGGCGCGGCCGAGTCGGCGTTCCGGTGCCACGGGCGTTTCCACGAGTCCCTGTAGGGCGTAGGTCCCGGCCAGATCGAAGACGCGGTCGAGGCCGGCGACGAGGGCATCGAGGTCGCGGGGATCGGACAGATATCGCGGGTCGATTATCGGTGGCGTGCTCGGGTCCGCGGAGCGCAGTGCCAGTTGCCCGACGCTGTAGGAGCGCATGAGACCGGGAGAGATCGCGAAGACGTCGCCGGTGACGTCGTAACGTGCGGCGATCTCCGGGGTGGCGTGCGAACCCTGGACGACGAATGCGTGCAGGTCGGGCAGGTCGAGCGATGGGTCCGACCGCCAGTTCAGGATCGCGCCGCCACCATTGTCGCGCGCCGGGCCGAGCGCGCTGCGGGACCGGAAGTTCACGCCCATGAGCAGCGGATGGTCCTGGAGGTTGCGTCCGACACCGGGCAGTGCGGTGTGTACGGGGATCCCGTGTTCACGCAGGTGCGTGGGGTCGCCGATACCGGAGAGCAACAGTAGATGCGGGCTCGAGATCGCCCCGGCGCACAGCAGGACCTCGGCGTCGGCACGGACCACGCTGTCCGTGTCTGCGCTGCGGTACCGCACGCCCGTGCACCGGTCGCCCTCGAACACCAACTCCGACACCGTGACGTCGGTGCGGACGGTGAGATTGGGCCGGGTCCGCGCCGGATCGAGATAGGCGCGTGCCGTGCTGACGCGGTGTCCGTCGTCGATCGTGAGGTTCGCCAGGGCGGCGCCCTCGATGTCCGGCCCGTTGCAGTCGTCGAGTACCGGCATGCCGAGTTCGGCTGCGGCGTCGAGCAATCCGATGGCGATAGGGTGCGGGTCGGCGGGACGGGTGATGCGCACCGGCCCCCCAGCGCCGCGGAAGGCGGTGGCGCCGCCCTCCCAGTCCTCGGCGCGGCGGAAATAGGGGAGCAGCGACGCGAAATTCCAGCCCTTGGCGCCGGCGGCCTCCCACGCGTCGTAGTCCGACGGGTGTCCGCGATACCAGAGCATCGCGTTGATGCTGCTCGATCCGCCGAGGACCCGGCCTCGTGGGATCGGCACGGCGCGACCGTCGATCAACGGGTTGGGAGCATAGCTGTGCCCCCAGTCGTAGTCGCCGCCGAGCAGTCCGGCCCAGGTCGCAGGCGCGGCGATCGAAGAGAGACCGGCGTGGTCCGGTCCTGCCTCGAGGAGAAGCACGGAGGTGTCGGGATTCTCGCTGAGACGGGCGGCCAGGACGCACCCCGCCGACCCGCCACCGACGACGACGTAGTCGAAACCGTCAGTTGTGTTCACTGGGACCCATGATGGTGATGCCCTCCGTCGCCTCCACGTGGCGGACGAAGATGTACTTGTCCTCCCGGCCGTCGCTGTGCTTGCGCTTGATGCCCGGCTGCACGACGCTCGAGACCTTCGCGACGAGCACGTACGGTTCGTCTGCGGACAGCCCTGCGACGCAATGTTTGTCGAACTCCTCGAGTGTCTCGGCGGTATACGCCTTCTCGATTCCGGCGCCGCGTGCGATCGCCGCGATGTCGACCTTGCCCTTGGCGGTGTGGGTCGGCGGGCCGCCGATCGACTGGTAGCACTCGTTGTCCCACACCACCGTGAACAGGTTGCGGGGTTGCTCGTTGGCGAGGGTCGCGAGGATGCCGAGGTTGAACAGCATGCCGCCGTCCGTGTCGAGCGAGATGATGCGCCGGTGCGGCAGGCCCACCGCGAGACCGAACGCCTGTGGGGTCACACAGCCGAGCTGCTGCTGGAACAGACTCGCCTCACGCATGTGCGGGGCGGCGTTGTACCACTCGTCCACGCTCGCGCCGAGGGAGAGGATGACGAGTTCGTTCTCGAGCCGGGCGGCGAGTGCCTGCATGCACTCGAATCGGGTCATGCGCATGGTGGTCATCGGACGAGTCCTCCCCCGAGGGCGATGGCGGAATGGTGGTAGGCGGAATAGGACCACTCGAAGGCGTCGTGAATGGCGCGTTCGATCGCGTCCTCCTCCCGCACGATGCGGTACGGGATACGCAGTGCGTCGAGGATCGGTTCCATGGTGATGCCGTGCGGCACGGCCCACCAGTTGTTCTCGCCGAGCTCGCCGCGGTAGCTCATGAGCATGATCACCGGGATGCCGGCGCCCAGACCCATGCGTGCGAGAGGCTCGACGGAGGCACGCAGGCCGGAGTTCTCCATGATGAGCGCGGCACGCTTGCCGGACAGGAAGATCCCACCGCAGATCGCGGCGCCCTCGCCCTCGTTGGTGACCTGGATGGTGCGGATGGTGGGGTGCTCGTCGAGAGCGGGATAGAGCTCCTTGAACAAGGAGTCGGGCAGGTAGCACACGGTGGTGACGCCGGCCTTCTCGAGGCCGCGGATCACCGCGTCGACGGTGGACTGTTGCATGTGGCGTCCTTTCGGAATCCGGGAAGTCGGAGAACTCAGGGGAAGACGGGGATACCGGGCATCTCCACGAAGCCGGGAAGCTGCTTGATACGACGGATCCAGCTGCGCAGAGCGGGGTAGCGGTCGTGGTCGATCCCGATGTCCCGGCTCAGGGCGGCCGCGGGAAACAGGGCGAGATCGGCAACCGTCGGCCGGTCGGCAGCCACCCATGCTTCGTTCGTCGTGTGGGAGGCGAGCAGGTCGTCGAGCGACTGCACTACAGCACGAGCGGCCGTGGTGTCGACGGCGTCCGTCGTGTACAACGATGTCTCCCTGCCGGAGTAGAACTCTTCGAGCGGCCCGGTCGCGAAGTCGATCCACTCGTCGGACGGTGCGGCCCAAGAGGTTCCGTCGGTGAGGTGGCCGAGAACGTCGACCGGTCCGACGAGTGTCGCCGTTCCGGTCTCGAACACCGGAAGCAGGCCGGTGGGCGTGATCTCGCGGTAGGGGGATTCGAGGTGAGCGCCACCGGGGAACACGTCGACGGGTCGTACCCGATGTTCGATCCCGAGCAACGCCAGCGCCAGGCGCACCGAGTAGCACCGCGGATCGAGTGGAAAGTCGTGCAGGACAGGGATACTCACGAGTCCATGACCTCTCGCGCGGGCGACGCGGAGTCGCGGAGTTCGTGCAGTCGGAGGACGAGGGTGTTCACCGTGGCGGCCGGCACGACGTCGGCCGCCACGACGTGCACGGCCGTGGTCTTCGCATCGATCTTCTGGACGCCGGCGAGTACGTCGGTTCCGTCGAGGGTGCCCGTGGCGAGTGCGGCCGCGTCGGGTCCGTTCAGGCCGAGACGAGAGAGGGCGGTGTCCCGATCGCCGTCGATCCATACCGACCGCACCGGGGTGATCGCCGTGCCGGGAAGATCGGGCGTGCCGGTGGTGTCGACAGGTGCCACCCACACGAGGCCGGCGCTTTCGACGGCCCGGTACCGTTGTGGCCTCACTGTTTTCGGCGGTTCCATCCGGGGGTGGGCGGGGACGTGCCGGCACGCGCCGGCGCCGTCGAACTGCCAACCGTGATAGAGGCATACGAGGCGGTCTTCGCGGACGAAGCCGAAGGACAGGCGCATGCCGCGGTGCGGGCAACGGTCGGCCCACGCGTGTACCGCGCCGTCCGTCCCGCGCCACAACGCGACGGATTCTCCGTCGACGGTGGTGCCGGTCGCGGTGCCCGGCTCGATGTCTCGGGCGAGGGCGACGGGAGTCCATACGGTCATCGGGTCGGGTTCCTCTCGGTCGAAGTGAGATCGAGGACGACGTTGGTGCCGGGTGCGAGGGCACAGGCAGTCTCGAGCGCGTCGACGAGGTCGGGATCGCCCTCTGTACACAGCTCGATGCGGTGCCGGGTCGCCGAGGCTACGGTGGCACGCACCTGCAGCAGATCGGCGCGGGCCGCGATGAAGTGCGCCATGGCTCCAGGGTCGAATCGTCCTACCAGCGTGAGGGTGGACGAGATCGTGCCGCACATGTCAGCAGTGGGTGCGCCGGCCGCGGAAGGGGCTCGGTATCGGGGAACATCGCATGGGAACCTCCGGGACGTGGGGTGCTTCGTCTGCGACGGCCCTCGCGCCCGTCACCGGAGAGTCCTCTTCCGGAGGGGAGCTCCGGATCGTTCACCGGCAGGGCCGGGCGGACATCATCGGATCGATTACCGATGTGGTTCAGTACTTTACACAGTTCGACGGGCCGAATCGACCCTGCTGCATCAACTTCGTGTTACAGCTGCGTTGCTCACGGCCCGTACACCGAACGAGACCGATGCCGTGTGCGAAATCCGGCCGGAAATCCACACGACACCGGTCTCGATCGGACGGTCTCACTGCAGCAGGCGCCAGATGCGATCGCGGGAGAGCGGCAACTCGTGCGGTCGCACCCCGATCGCGTCGCGGACGGCGTTCGCGAGTGCCGGGGCGACGGGATTGAACGGCGCCTCGCTCATGGACTTGGCGCCCATCGGGCCGAGTTCGTCGTAGGTGTCGGCGAAGTAGACCTCGGTGCGCGGCACGTCCGCGAACTGCGGAATGTGATAGTTGCGCAACGCATCCGTCGTCACCCGACCTTCGTCGTCGGTGAGGATCTCCTCGAACATCGACGCCCCGAGCGCTTGCGCGGCACCACCTTCGATCTGTCCGCGGCACTGTTCCGGATTGAGGACGGTACCGGCGTCCGCGGACTGGATCGACCGGAGGATCTGTACCTCGCCGGTGCGGACGTCCACGGCGACGCGGAAGGCCTGCACATTGAACGACAGCGACCTCGGCAGGCCACCGTGCCGGCCTTCTGCTCGCAGCGGTTCCCCGGTGGCGTCGAGAAGTTCGGCGGGGGTGACGAGACGATCGCCGCATCGGACGCCGTCCGGGCACAGTTCCGCCTGCTCGGGGTCGGTGCCGGTGAGTTCGGCGGCCGCCTTCGCCATTCGGCGACGCAGTTCACGCGACGCATTGAGCAGGGCCTTCGATGCGACGACGGTGCCCGAGGATCCGAAGGCGCCGGTGTCGTGTGTGGTGACGTCGGTGTCGGATTGGTGGACGACGATGCGGTCGGGCCGGGTACCGAGTGCGGTGGCCGCGATCTGGGTGTGCACGGTCGTGGTGCCGTTCCCGAACTCCGCGGTCCCTACGCGAGCGAGATAGCGGCCGTCCCGGCACAATTCGATCGACGTATCGGCGATGTGACCGTTGGGGGGATTGGTCGCGATCATGGCCAGCGCCATCCCGTCACCGATACGCCAGTATTCTCCCGTCGGCGCGGGTCGGCCACCGCTGCGGGACATCGCCCGCTGTGCGAGATCGAGGCACTGGTCGAGCCCGTAGCTGCCGTACATCAGATCGGCGCCCTCGGGGTGCGCGGCGACCAGCGGATCTCCCGGGACGACGACGTTGCGACGCCGGAAATCGTACGGATCGATGTCGAGTTTTCGGGCCAGTTCGTCCATCGCGGACTCGACCGCGAAGATGACCTGACCGAGGCCGTAGCCGCGGAAGGCGCCCGACGGCCGGTTGTTGGTGTACACCGATTCGGCATCGACGCGCTTGTTCGCGCACCGGTACACCGCGATCGATTCGCTGCAACCGTGGAACATCACGCCGGGGCTGTGATTTCCGTAGGCGCCCGCATCGGCGAGCACGTCGATCGCGAGCGCGGTGAGGATCCCGCTCGAGTCGGCGGCGGCAGTCACGTCGACGCGCATGGGATGCCGGCACGGTGCGATGGTCAGTTGATCGGAGCGGCTGAACTCCCACTGGACGGGTCGGCCGGTCTTCAGGACGGCTGCGGCGACGACGTCCTCGACCAGCATCTCCTGCTTGGCTCCGAAGCCCCCGCCCAGCCGGGCGGTGTGCACACGCACGCGGTCCTGGTCGAGTCCGAAGATGTGACACAGTTCGTCGCGCACCAGGAAGGGCACCTGTGTGGAATTGCGGATGACGAGGCGACCCGTGTCGTCGAGATACCCGATGGCACCGTGGGTTTCGAGGTGGGTGTGCTGCACGCGCTGCGTCTGCCAGCGTCCCCGGACCACCGCGGCTGCCGACGCCAGGGCGGCGTCGACATCGCCGGTGCTGCCGTGGATCTCGGCGACGACGTTGCGGCCGGGATCGGCGATGCGTGCATCGGCCGTCTTGTCGGCGTGCAGTAGTGGAGCTCCCGGCTGCCGGGCCCTGTCGGGATCGAGCACGAAGGGGAGTTCCTCGTATTCGACGCGGATCGATCCGAGTGCCTCCTGCGCACGGGCGGGACTGTCGGCGACGACCGCGGCGACCCGTTGCCCGCGAAACCGCACCACCCGGTCGAACAGATAGGTGTCGTCCGGATCGTCGGTCCGGTTCTCGTGGCGCGCGGTCGAGTATGCGGTAGCGGGAGCATCGCGGTGGTACAGCACCGCATGTACGCCGGGCAGTGCCTCCGCGGCGGAGGCGTCGACGGAGACGATTCGTGCATGGGTGTACGGGCTGCCGAGGACGGCGATGTGCAGCAGGCCGTCGACGGCAGTATCGAGGGTGTAGGGCTCGGTGCCGGTGACGACACGCGTCGCGGCGGGTGCGCGCTGCGAACGCCCGCACGACGGCCCGTCCGTCTCCTCCACGTTCGTCCGCCCGCGCAGAGCGTCCTCGATCGAGCGGTAACCGGTGCACCGGCAAAGGTTCCCCTTCAACCGGTTCGGCAGGTCGTCGAGATCCTCCTCCGCGAAGGTGGAGGCGGTGACGATCATGCCTGCGGTGCAGAACCCGCATTGGAAGCCGGCGGCGTCCACGAATCGCTCCTGCACGGGGTGCAGGTGGTCGGGGGTTCCCAGTCCTGTCACGGTGGTCACTTCGTGTCCGTCGACTCGTGCGGCCGGGACCAGGCACGAGTGAACCGGTTCGCCGTCGAGCAGGACCGAGCAGGCGCCGCAGTCTCCGGCGTCACAGCCCTTCTTCACCTCGAAGTGGTCGGTCTCGCGCAGGAGAGTACGCAGACACTGGCCGGGATGGGGTTCGACGTTGTGTTCGCGGCCGTTGACGGTGAGTTTCACGGCAGGACCTCCTCGGCGGACAGTTCGGTGCGGACCTCTTCGGCGAGGACGGCGGTGACGGCGCGTCGCCAGTCGGCTGCGCCGTGTGCATCGGTGTGGAAGTCCTCCGCCAGGATGAGCCGAGACAGGTTGTGGGACAACTCCTGTGCCGACGGGATGTCGGCGAAGCGCAGAAGGAACGGGCGCACGGTGGCTGCGGTGATCGAGATGGTGACCCTGCCGTCGTCGTCCCGGCGTCCGATGACCACGCTCCCCGAACGTCCCAGAGGCGACAGAGCGATCTTCCGGAACGCGGTGCGGGAGTTCAAGGTCTGCGTCGGGATACGGATGCTCCGCAGGATCTCACCCGGTGTGAGCACGTTCGAGCCGACACCGCGCACGAAGTCGGCCACCGGCACGTGCCGCTCGCCGCCGTCGATCGTCCAGATCTCCGCAGTCGCGTCGAGCGCGGAAGCGAGGGAGATCATGGCTCCGGCGGGGAACGACAGGCAGATGTTGCCGCCGACGGTGGCGCGCTTCCAGATCTTCCACGATGCGAGCAACGCCTCGGCGCACTGCCGGAACAGCGGCGCCGCCTGCCACTCGTGATTGCCGGACAACGCGGCCAGTTGTTCGACGGTGCAGGTCGCGGCGACCTCGAGGGTGTCGGAGTGCAGCGTGATCGGGGGCCAGCGGAGACCGGAGAGGTCCACGAGCCGGCGCAGGTGCGGTTGCGGTTCGGAGAACAACCAGGTGCCGCCACCGACCGGGGCATCACCTGCATCGAGCATCAGTTCCGAGCGGTCACGGGCGATGTCGTAGGCGATCACATTGTGCAGATCCACCGGTTCACCCCGCTTTCGCGACGAGTTCGGCGTGTTCCGCGGCGACCTGCCGCGCTACTGCGTGCTCGTCGACGGTGCGGACCTCGTCGCGGACGAGGACTTCGCGACCGTTGATCAACAGCAGTTCGAGGGGCGGTGTACTGCCGAGGACCAGTGCCGCGACGGGATCGGCGATGCCGGAGTGGGCAAGACCGTCGATCCGCCACAAGGCCAGATCGGCGAGCTTGCCGACCTCGATCGATCCGATCTCGTTCTCGCGACCGAGGACCCGGGCGCCGCCGATGGTGGCGAGTTCGAGGCTCTGCCGCACCGTCATGGCCCGCGGCCCGCTCCGGGCCCGGGCGAACAGTGCGGCGTGGTGCGCCTCCTCGAGCATGCAGCACGACTCGTTGCTGGCCGCGCCGTCGACACCGAGGCCGAGCGGCACTCCCGCGGCGTACATGTCGGCGGCGCGGGCGATACCGGCACCGAGCCGGGCGTTGGAGGTGGGGCAGTGCGCCGCGCCCGTGCCCGACGCGGCGAGAACTCCGATGTCGCGATCGTCGAGGTGCACGGCGTGCGCGTACCACACGTCCGGGCCGGTCCAGCCGAGAGATTCCATGTACTGCACCGGTTTGCAGCCGAACTTCTCGAGGCAGAAGTCTTCCTCGTCGAGTGTCTCGGCGAGGTGGGTGTGCATCCGCACCCCGAGATCGCGGGCGAGCAGGGCGGATTGCTTCAGGAGGTCACCGGTCACCGAGAACGGCGAGCACGGTGCGAGCGCGATGCGCAACATCGAATCGAAGGACGGGTCGTGCCAGCGGTCGACGGCTTCGCGGCTGCCCTCGAGGATCGCGTCGATGTTCTCGACGATGTGGTCGGGCGGCAGGCCCCCCGCGCTCGCACCGAGGTCCATCGACCCGCGGCACGGATGGAAGCGGATACCGACCTCGGCGGCGGCGGCGATCTCGGCGCCGAAGACGTCACCGCCGTCACGAGGAACGACGTAGTGGTGGTCTGTGCTGGTCGTGCAGCCGGTACGGACGAGGTGGGCGAGTGCGCCCTTGGCTGCGACGTGGACGGCGTCGGCGTCGATGCCGCCCCAGACGGGGTAGAGAGTAGTGAGCCATTCGAACAGGGTGTGGTCGGCGGCAAGCCCTCGCGTGATCCATTGGTACAGGTGGTGATGGGTGTTGATCAGACCCGGTGTGAGCACGCAGCCGGTGCCGTCGACGCTCTGCGCGTCGTCGAAGCCGGTGGGCTCACCCGCTCCGATCGCGACGATCCGGTTGCCGGAGACGACGACGTACCCGTTGCGGTGTTCGGTACGGGCGCTGTCCATGCTCACCACGTGTGCGCCGCGGATGACGAGCGGCCGGTCGGTGGGGTGCGAGTTCATCGTCGACTCCTCGGATCGTCGGGAGTCTTCAGTCAACTGCGCCGGACAGATGTACCTCTGCGGCAGCACGCACGAAACACCGCGGAAATCCGCGGCTCCTACTGTGCGATCGTCCAACACGATAAACGGGAGGTGAACACCGTGCTTCTTCGAGATGTGGTCGACGCTCCGGAGCTCGGAATCCGTGTGCTGCACGGCGCCGAGGAGGTTCTGAACCGACCGGTGCTGCGAGCGTGCACCACCGACATGCCCGACCCCACGCGCTATGTGTCTGCCGGCTCGCTGGTGTTCACCGGACTGGTGTGGCGGCGCTCCGCCGAGGACTCCGATCTGTTCGTCAAACGGCTCGTCGGCGCCGGAGTGGCGGCGATGGCAGCGGGCGAGGCCCTGTACGGTCGGGTGCCCGACGACGTGATCGACGCGTGCGTACGGCACCGTCTGCCCCTGCTCGTGGTGCCCGACGACGTGCCCTTCAGCCGAGTGATCGAGTACATGACCGGGCAGATGGCCGGAGCCCGCATGGATCGCTTGCAGACGGGGTTGGCAAGGCAACGGCAGTGGCTCGCTGCCGTCGCCGACGGGCGCAGCGTCGACGAACTGCTCGAGGGGCTCGCGCAGCAACTCGGCGTGGAGGCGTCGCTGATCACCTCGACCGGGGTGACTGTGGCGGGGGGACTCGAACTCGACGAGCCCGCACTCGACCGGGTCACCGCGGCCGCGTTGACCACCGACCGGTTTCCCCTCCGTCTTCCCGGTGGCATCACGGTGCTGCCGGTGGGCAGGGGACTGACGGACCGGATCGATGCGTGGTTCCTGGTGATCCGGCACGAGGAGATCGTTTCGGAGTGCGTCGATGCGTTCTCCGAGTTCGCGGCGGTGGTCGCGCTCGACCGAGTGCGCCGCGACGAGCGACGCCGGGTGGCATGGGAGATCACCGACCGGACGCCGGCGACCTTCGCCGGAACGAACTCGCGGGTGGCGGTGGTCGCCGCGGCCGAGGGCCGGATCCCGGCGGCCGTCCTGCGGGGTCTGCTCGAGGACGTCCTCGACGGAGCGATCACCTCGTTGGACAGTACGGGCCGGGTGGTCGTGCCGGTTGCCGGGACGGAAGCGGAGGTGACCCGGACCCTGCGCAGGCGGCTCGGGCGTCTGGTGCCGACGCTGCGCGACGACCGGCTGTTCGTCGGTGTCGGCGGCGAATGCAATGACGGTGACCCGGCCGGAGCGGTCCGTGCGGCGGCGTCGGCCTGCGCTGCGGCGCACAATGATCCGGGACCGGTGTCGGTGCGACGCGCCGAACTCGATTCGGCGCTCGGGCTGCTCTCGACGCTTCCCGACGAGTTGCGCCGAGCCTACGCGGATCGATTGCTCGGCGACGTCGTCGAACACGACAGACGTACCGATGCGGGTCTGCTCGCGACGCTCGAGGCCTTCCTGGATTGCGACGGATCCTGGCGCCGCGCGGCCGAACAATTGCACGTGCACCTGAACACGGTTCGCTACCGCATCGGGCGGGTCGAAGCGCTCACCGGGCGGAGCCTCTCGCGCACCGGTGACCGCTTCGACCTGTACCTCGCGTTGCGATCCCTGGATCCGATCGTCGTGTGAGTGACACCCCGCCCTGGCGGGGGAGCGATCACATCGCGCCGGTGTACGGCTCCCATGCGATCCCGGCATCCGGTGCGTCCTCACGCAGCACACTCGCCTGGATCAATCCGTAGGGCCGATCGTCGGCGTGGAAGACCTCACCCGCGTTCTCCACGCCGAACCGCTCGAGATCGTAGAGGAAGTGGTGCTTGTTCGGCGCGGACAACCGGATCTCGGCGATGGAGGGATACCGCTCGAGGACGGCACGGCCCATCTCGAACAGGCTCTGCTGCAGAGCTTTCGAGTGCAGATTCGCGAAGACCTCGAGCATCGTGGCGCGCACGCCCGCGTACACGGTGTCCCAGTCCACTGTGGTCGAGGCGAACCGCCACCGCGCCTGAAGGCTCGTGGCCATGATGCGGTCTTCCGCGGGTTCGAGCACGGTGTACGGGTCGGTGAGGAATCCCCGGAACTCGGACCCCGTGGACTTGAGCACGACGAGATCCTTCAGCCCACCGATCACCCATTCCTTCCGGTCGGCGCCGCTACCGGAGACGGTGATCGCTGCGGTGCGGATCTCGGAACCCTTACGCGTCCAGGTGTGGTCGTGGCCGGCGCCGTCGACGACGACTCGTTCCCACGCGTACTCCTCGATCTCGATTCGGGCCGATCGCACGGGTTCGATGTCGTCGACGAAATGCCGTGCGAGGGCGAGTCCGTACTCTTCGACGAACTCGACGCCCTTCTCCTTGGCGTAGGAGTAGATGGTCTGTTTCTGGGTGTCGGTGGGCAACACCGTGCCCTGGTCGCCCTCGAGATGAGCAGCGTCGAAATCGCCGTGCAGGCAGGACGATACGTTCAGGTCGCGGATCTCGTGCCGCTCGGTGTCGCGTACGATGCGCACCACCCGGTTCTCGGCCTTTCCGTAGCGGTGAGGTCCGAGGACGATCTTGCCGGTCAGTTCGGTCACGGGGTCAGCTCCCTCGATAGGTGGAATACGAGTAGGGGGACAGGAGCAGCGGCACGTGGAAGTGGCCGCTCCCCTCCGGGATACGGAAGGTGACGGTCACCTCCGGGTAGAAGGACGAGATTCCGCGCTGCGAGAACCAGTCGCCGGTGGCGAAGGTCAGGTGGTAGGTGCCCTCGGTCAGCGGGCCGGCGAAACCCGACAGGCGTCCGTCGTCGTCCGTGATACCGGTGCCCGACGAGTTGCCGTCGGCATCGGTGAGGGAGACGTGCAGCCCCACGGCGGGGGTGCCCGCGGTGGCGTCGAGGACGTGCGTGCTCAGGGTGTTCATGCACGACTCCCGGCGGTGTCGGTGACGAGACGCTCGAGTCTCAGGCGGGTGATCTCGGCGAGTGCGGTGCGCATCTCGGTTTTCTCCGTATCCGGATCGTTTCCGAGGCGCCGTTCGAGGATCTCGAGGAGCTCCGGCGCTGTTCGGCCGGCGGCGCGGACGAGGTAGACGTGCCCGAATCGCTCCTCGTACGCCCGGTTGCCGGCAGCGAGCCGGTTCAGGATGTCGGTATCGGCCCCGGTGACCGCGGATTGCTCGCGTCGTGAGGTGGCGTCTTCGGTGCGTTCGCCGATGCGGGGATGGCCGGCGAGGGCCTCGTCGAGATCGTCGCCGTCGAGGTTCTCGGCCGCTGCCGCCGCTGTGGCGAGCAGGACGGTTCGTGAACCGAACGGACGTGCCGCGGCGACGGAGTGTGCCCACGTCCGGCTCGAACAGCATTCGAGCAACAGTGCGACGGCCTCGCCCTCGGGCATCGCGTCGAATCGTGCCGTTGTGAGCTGCACGTACCCTCCTTCGGTCGGTGCACTCGATCCTGTCCTGTGATTCGCGGGTGGGGGAGACTCAACCGCTACAGACTTCGGTGCTCGGTGAGTGGGCCGATTGGACGATCGGCCAATCGGAGCGGCCCGGCGGTTGCGGCTGCGGAGTTTTTCTGGAATAGTTCCAGTTACTAGACTGATTCCAGAAAAGTGCGCGGCCGGTGAGGTCGCGGGGTTGAAGGAGTGATCATATGTTCACCGCCGACCGTCCTCGGACAGTGACGCTTCCGCCGGTCGTGCTCGGCGGACTGCGGCCGCTCTACCGGCAGATGGTCCGTAACAACGTATCTTCGGCGTCGTTCGAGCACACCGCCGGACGCGCGGTTTTCGAGGTCTGCCTGATCGCGGGGGAGCACGGCCCGGAACTGCAGGTCCGTGCCCGCGACTTCGGGATCGGCTTCACTCTCGGGATGACCACTCACTTCCGGATCGCGCCGGTGATGAGCGACGCCCAGTACCGCGCACTGTGTGCGGTACTCGCGCCGGGCGCGGAACCGGCGCCGGGCATCGTCCTCGAGTTCCTGCAGCAGGTCGTCGTGCAGTCGCCCGCAGTGCTCGCGCGAACGCACGCCTGCGCTGCCTGACGCACGGCCGAAAGATCGAGCCCGGCGGGATCATTCCCGCCGGGCTCGACTCGTGCCGGATGTCTACAGTCCGGGGCGTTTGCCGACCGTGAGGGTGACCTCGCCGGTGTGGGCGAAGAAATCGTTGCCCTTGTCGTCGACGACGATGAAGGCGGGGAAGTCCTCGACCTCGATCTTCCACACCGCTTCCATGCCGAGTTCTTCGTACTCGACGACCTCGACGTTCTTGATGCAGTCGAGCGCCAGGCGGGCGGCGGGGCCGCCGATCGAACCGAGATAGAAGCCGCCGTACTTGTGGCACGCATCGGTGACCTGCTTGGAGCGGTTGCCCTTCGCGAGCATCACCATCGAGCCACCTGCCGCCTGGAACTGGTCCACGTAGGAATCCATGCGGCCGGCGGTCGTCGGGCCGAACGACCCGGACGCGAGACCCTCGGGGGTCTTCGCCGGACCGGCGTAGTACACCGGGTGATCCTTCAGGTACTGAGGCATCTCCTCGCCGGCGTCGAGGCGCTCCTTGATCTTGGCGTGCGCGATGTCGCGAGCGACGACCAGCGGGCCGGTGAGCGACAGGCGTGTCTTGACCGGGTGCTTGGACAGCTCGGCGAGGATCTCCGGCATCGGCCGGGTGAGGTCGATCTTGACCGCGGCACCCTTGCCGGTGGCCGAGACGCCCGAGGTCTCGGAGTCGAGCTGGCTGTCGGTGACCTCGGGCAGGAACTGTCCGGGGTTGAACTCGAGCTGCTCCAGGAAGACGCCCTCGGGAGTGATCTTGGCCTTGGCCTGGCGGTCGGCCGAGCACGACACGGCGATCGCGACGGGCAGCGACGCGCCGTGGCGCGGCAGGCGGACGACGCGGACGTCGTGGCAGAAGTACTTTCCGCCGAACTGCGCGCCGATGCCGATCTTCTGGGTGAGTTCGAAGACCTTCTTCTCGAGCTCGAGGTCGCGGAAACCGCGGCCGGTGATGGCGCCCTCGGTGGGCAGCTCGTCCAGATAGTGCGCCGACGCGTACTTGGCAGTCTTGAGCGCGAACTCGGCAGACGTGCCGCCCACCACGATCGCGAGGTGATAGGGCGGGCATGCGGCGGTACCCAGCGACCGGATCTTCGCCTCGAGGAACTGCATCATCGAGTCCGGGTTCAGGATGGCCTTCGTCTCCTGGTACAGATACGACTTGTTGGCCGATCCGCCACCCTTGGCCATGAACAGGAACTTGTAGGCGTTCTCGTGGCCCTTCGCGGTGTCCGCGTACAACTCGATCTGCGCGGGGAGATTGTTTCCCGTGTTCTTCTCGTCCCACATCGTCAGGGGAGCGTTCTGCGAGTACCGCAGGTTCAGCTTCGTGTACGCGTCGTACACACCGCGTGCGATGGACTCCTCGTCGTCGCCCGGGGTGAGCACCTGCTGGCCGCGCTTGCCCATGACGATGGCGGTGCCGGTGTCCTGGCACATCGGGAGCACCCCGCCGGCGGCGATGTTCGCGTTCTTCAGGAGATCGAGGGCAACGAACTTGTCGTTGTTCGACGCCTCGGGATCCTCGAGGATGCTCGCGAGCTGCTTCAGGTGATCCGTGCGCAGGTAATGAGAGATGTCGTGCAGCGCGGTCTCGGTGAGCAGGCGCAGGGCCTCGGGCTCCACCTTCAGGAAGGTGCGGCCGTCGGGGCCTTCGACGGTGGACACCCCCTCGGTGGTCAGCAGCCGGTACTCGGTGGTGTCTTCACCGATCGGCAGCAGGTCCTCGTAGAGGAAGTCGGCCATTGTTTCTCCTGAAAGAGGGCTGGTGATCGCCATACACGTTAGCTGCGTGGGCGCAAGGGCTTGACAACGGGGCATGTGACGGACTCGACGTGCAACACGAATGTGACCTGCATCTCCCGACATTCGGTGGTGTGTTTCACGCCGGTGATGTCCGGAAATCCGAAGGACGCGGAGGGGGCGTGTGCGGCGTCACGGCGCCGAAACGGCCGAATCCGTACACTTGACCGGATGCTCGAGAGTTGCCGGAGGGAACGCACGTGACCGTAGAAATCGGACGGTTGCCGTCGCAGGACGCCGGACACCTGCCGTCGCTGGCGTGGTTGTCCCGATTCCACGCCTGGATCGATCTCGCCGTGGTGATCACGGTGCTCGTCACCACCAATCTCATCGCCCACTTCACCACGACCTGGGCGTCGATCGCGACCGTGCCGGTCGCGGCGTGTGTGCTGGTCGCGATGATGCGCCGACGCGGCATGCGCTGGTCGGAACTCGGGCTGTCGCCACGGCACTGGAAGCGGGGGACGCTCTACTCCGTCGCAGCGGTCGCCCTCGTACTTCTCGTCGTGGCGATCGGCATCGCACTGCCGTTCACCAGGCAATTCTTCTTGTCCGAGCGCTACGCCACGATTTCCGGCGCCCTCGTCGCATCGATGATCATCATCCCCCTCCAGACGGTCATCCCCGAAGAACTGGCCTTCCGGGGAGTCCTCCACGGAACCCTCGAGCGAGTGTGGGGTGCGCGCGGTGTCTTCGCTGCAGGATCGCTGTTGTTCGGCCTGTGGCACATCGCCTCGTCGTTCGGGCTCACAGCGGGCAACGCCGGCCTCAGTGCCTTCCTCGGCGCCGGACTGCTCGCGCAGATTGCCGGCATCGTCGGTGCGGTGATCGCGACCGCCGCGGCGGGTTTCGTCTTCACGTGGCTGCGCCGACGCAGCGGAAGCATCCTCGCGCCGATCGCCCTGCACTGGTCGATCAACGGGGCAGGTGCGCTCGCGGCGGCGCTCGTCTGGCACGTGACCGTCAACTGATGGCGCTGGCCGTCTGTCTCCTGTTCGACACCGAGACCGACCGCGCGATACGCCGGCTGTGGGGCCGACTCGAGGAGAGCGGCATCCCCACTCTGCTGACACACACGCACCGCAGGCACGTACCGCACCTGTCGTACGTTGTGCTGCGGACCTACGACCTGCCCGCCGTCGAATCGGCGCTCGAGGACGTGCCCGACTCGGGGCCGGTTCACATCTACATCGACACGCTCGGATTGTTCCGTCGCGGCCGCGCCTCGCTCGTTCCGGCCCCGTCGCCCGATCTCGTGCAGCGCCAGGACCGCGTCGTGAGGGTCGTCGAGGAGACGGGAGCGGACCTGCACCGCTACTACACCCCCGGACGCTGGACCCCGCACTGTTCTCTGAGCCCCCGCGCCCGACGCGACGAACTCGACCGCCTCGGCGCCGTGGTGTACGACGTGCTTCCGATGGAGGCGGCGCTCACCCGCGCTGTGCTGATCGATACCGCGACCGGTGAGCACACGCCCTTGCGAACGATCCCCTGAGACGGAGGCCGGGAGTTCAGTCCTCCGGGTTCTCGACCCACGGACCGTACGGCGGTGGGCCCTCGCTCTGGATCTGCAGGCCGAAGTGCGGACAGTGCTTCCACACGTAACCATGCAGGACGTGCTCTTCCGAGGTTCCGTTGTTCATCAGGACGACGTCGCCGCTCGGGCGATGTTCGAGGGTGAAGCCGGACTCCCGCTCGTCGAGAACCCACCATTTCGCAGTGCTCATGTCGGTGTCCTCCGCATGATCCGCTCGGCAGAAGCATCTTCCACGTTAGCGCGCAACATCCTCGCGCGAGGACGGATCGAGGTGGGAACCGCGAACGAGCGCGCGCGCCGTCTCGGCATCGACCGGGTAGAACGCTTCGATCGCGAGTTCCGAGACGGTCACGTCCAGGGGAGTGCCGAACAAGGTGGTCGTACTCAGGAAGGACAGTTCGCCGCGCTCGGTGCGAAGCCGGAACGGAACGACGAGGGCGTGCGGAGTGTCCGGGGGTGCCGGATCGTCGCAGGGATAACCGATCAGTTCGTCGTGCAGCCGCTTCAATTCCGGATCGCCGGTCGCACCGATCTGGTGCTGCAGTCGTGCGAGGAGGTGAGCACGCCACTGTCCCGCATCTGCTATCCGTGGTGCGAGTCCGCGCGGGTGCAGCGTCAATCGCAGGACGTTCACGGGCGGCTCGAGCAGTTCGGGAGCGCATCCCTCCACGAGGGCGACGACAGCGTCGTTCGCATCGACCATCGTCCAGTGCCGGTCGACGACGAGTGCGGGAAAAGGATTGTGCAAGGTGAGGATTCGGGTGATCGCGTCCGATACGGCGGCCATCGGCAGGTCGCCGAGCCGATGTTCGGGATAGACCGGCGCCAGGCCTGCCGCCATGAGGATCGTATTGCGTTCCCGCAGCGGTACCTCCAGGTGCTCGCACAACCCGAGCACAGTTCTGCGCGACGGTCGCGACCGGCCGGTCTCCACGAAGCTCAGGTGTCGCGCGGAGATTCCGGCGGTGTGCGCCAGTGCGAGTTGGCTCCATCCGCGTCGCTCTCGCCAGGTCCGCAGCAACGCACCCGCATGGGGAACGTCGAGTGTGGTCATATCCCGAACGTAGAGGGGAAGTGGAGCGGCCACCATTACTTCCCGGGTAATCGATCCCGCGCGCGGCAGGATGCACCGTAGTCGCATGAACGCATACGCAGTGGCTCATCTTCGCAACATCGACCTCAACGACGAGATCGTCCGGTACATCGAGACCATCGACGACACCCTCGCCCCCTATGACGGACGTTTCCTCGTCCACGGCGTCGATCCCGAAGGGATGGAAGGACCCTTCGAGGGGAGCCTCGTGATCATCGAATTCCCCGACGTCGAACGCGCCCGGTCCTGGTACGAATCCCCGGAGTACCAGGCGATCCTCCCGCTCCGCACCGAGAACTCCGAGGGGTGGGCGGTCGTCGTGCAGGGCACACCGACCGGCTACCGCGCCACGCACTTCCTCGACAAGGTGTTCGGCGCTCAGCGGTAGGCGGCAGTTCAGGACAGGATGCCCGCCGCCCGCGCGGGTTCGGCATAGGCGTGCGCCAGCGACTCGACGGTTTCGTGGGCGTTCAATCCGCTCGGGTTGGGCACCACCCACACCGGCACGTCGCCGATCATGTCCTCCTGCAATCCGGCCTTCGCCCTGCGGCGACCGAAGGCCGTGCGGTAGGCCGTGACGCCGGCAACCGCAATGGCACGTGGGCGGTACTCGGCCACCACCTTCGAGAGGTGGCGTCCGCCATCGCGGAGTTCCTCGTCGGTGAGTTCGTCGGCGCGCGCTGTCGCCCGCGGCGCCAGATTCGTGATGCCGACACCCCGTTCGAGCAGGTGGTCGCGGTCGACGTCGCTGATACCGGAGGAGGCATCGATGAGCCGGTCGACGATGCCGGCGCGGAACAGTGCGGGATAGAAGCGATTCCCGGGACGTGCGAAATGGGCTCCTGTCGCTGCGGTCCACAGACCGGGGTTGATCCCGACGAAGAGCAGGCGACAGCCCGGTGCGACGAGATCGGGGATCACCGCATCGCGGAAGGATTCGAGTTCGGCTCGTGTGAAACCCATTCCCTCAAACTAGCGGGAGCGGCGCTCACGCCGAGTCGAGCCACGCTCCGTGCAGGCCGGCCGGCACCCGGATCGGCAGACGCACCTGCGCGATCGGGCCCGAGGCCGGGTCGGTTTCGGGAAAGACGAGGAACCAACTGGTCGAATCGGCGCGGTCGGTGGCGATCGTCCCCCAGTACCCGCCCGCCTCGGCCGTCAGATAGACCGGTTCGCCCGGAGTGAGCGTCTCGTGGGCCCACACCGATTCCGTCCCGGACACGACATCGAACCAGAACAGCGAATCCGCAGCGCCAGTCGGGAGTTTCTGCGAACCGCTGCGTCCGATCGTTGCGACGACACGGTGATCGAGGGTCGCCGACCTGTCGTCGATGCGGGGGAACTCGATATCGCGTTCGTGCAGGGTCGTCCGGGTCACGCCGTTCCGGCCGATCACGGCGCGACGGAGGACCGACCGATTCGGTCCCGTCTTCGTGGTCAAAGCACCCGGATAGTTCCATTCCACGTAGTCGAGTGCGACGTCGCCGTCGGGCAGGTCGAAGGCGTTCGCCGTGTGCCACATCCAGAAGGTGCCGGTCGAGAACCAGTTCACCGAGCCGCCGTCCCGACGGATGAGCGCGACGCGTACGCCCAGATCCGGTTTCCAGTCGAGAGGTGATCCACCGGAGAAGATCTGCGAGAGATCGAATACGAGCGGAGCCAGGACCAGCACGATGTAGGTCGGTGTCAACGCCATGTCGTGGATCATCAACGGCATGTCCGCGCCGTCGACGGGCGTCGCTGCGCGGGTGACCGTCCCGTCCGGTGCGATAACCGACCAGGTCAGATACGGCGGGTCGAGCACATAGCAGAACGCGATCATCTCCCCTGTATCCGGATCGATCTTCGGGTGCGCGGTGAGACCTGCGGGGAGGGTCCCGCCGAAGGTCTCACGGCCGAGCGTCTCCAATTCGGAGCCCAGTGCATACGGCGGTGCCGCCTCGGCCATGGCCAGCAACCGTCCACCGTGACGGATGATGTTGATGTCGGGCAGTTCGCGGATGGTGTTCGCAAGATCCGGCCCCACCTCCTCCTCCGGAGGAAAGTACGGATCGGTGATTCCGGCCCACAGGGCACGACCTGCCTTCTCTTCCGCCACGACCTGCGGTGTCCTGACGAACCGGTTCGTGTAGCGGGCGGTGCCGTCGGCGATCTGTACCCGATGAACCATCCCGTCACCGTCGATGGGATAGACGTAGTGGCCGATCGGGTCGAATCGGGGATTGGGACCGTTGCGGAGATAGCTTCCGTGCAGGTCGGTGGGCAATTTTCCGCGGACCTCGAGATTGTGGATGTCCACCTCCTCGCGCTGCGGCGCGAACAGGCCGCTGAGATGCGGGTGATGGGCCGGATCGACAGGTGGAGGGCGGTGCATGGCGACTCGCTTCGGTGGACGCGAAAGAGCTCCCTGAAGAAATCGTAGAACTCCGGCGGACACCCCGGTCCGTAGTTCGGACGCGCCCGGGTCCGGCACCCGCGGGCGGAGCCGCCACATCCGATAGGGTTGTCACCTACGTGCAGGACCGATGGTGCGGCCTTCCGCGCCGCGAGGTTAGGGGAAGGTGTGCAGCGCCGGAACGCGATCGAAAACTCCGTCCGGAACACCGGAGGCGGCGAGGCCACGTTGCCCCCGTACACGGATCTTCTCTGGCCGACGGTGCAGGCGGTCATCGAGCTCGGTGGGTCCGGCGTCATCGAGGAGATCGATTCCGCCGTGATCGCCCGGACGGGATTGACCGAGGCCGCGCAGGCCGTACTCCACGGCGACGGTCCGGGGACGGAGATCGAATACCGCCTCGCGTGGGCACGTACCTACCTCAAGGGCATGGGTCTGCTGTCGAACACCCGCAGGGGCGTGTGGAGTGTGACCGAGCGCGGGCGCGCCGTGCGCGAGTCGGAGATCAAACCCATGCAGGTCGCGTATACGGCCGAGAAGCGCCGCAAGCGGCTGGTTCGCAACGTCTCGCAGGGTGCCCAGGTCGTATCGCTCGCGGCTGCACCCGAGGATCCCGAATTGTGGCGTGAGCCGGTCCTCGGTGCCGTTGCCGATCTGTCGAAGGACGGCTTCGAACGCCTCGTCACCACAGTTCTGCGCGCGGCCGGATTCACAACGCTGACCATCCCTGCCCCGGGCGGATCCCACCCGGCCGGTCACGTCGAGGGCACGGGCGTGCTGCGTGTGTCGCTGCTGAGCTTCTCTGTCTTCTTCCGCTTCGTGCGCGCACCGGAGCAGGCGGGCGCCGAGGTGGTCCGCGAGTTCCGTGCGGCGATGGTGGGGCGGGGCGAGAAGGGCCTGCTCGTCTCCACCGGATCGTTCACCGACGACGCCCGGGCCGAAGCTCATCGGAACGGAGCCCCGCCGATCGATCTGGTCGACGGCGACGGCTTGTGCGACCTGCTCAAGGAACACGGTCTCGGTGTCCGCTCCACCGTGCGCACCGTGGAGGACGTCGCTCTCGTTCCTGCATTCTTCACCGAGTTGTCCGGCCGCTGAACACTCGCCGGGGCGTGAGGAGGACGTCGAATTTCTCCGTTGTGGCCTGTGGGGCACCTGTGGGTGTGGTGCAATACGGCAGGTACACGCACGGTGACACGGAGGAGACTCGATGACCCTCTCGCGGCGGGACATGTTGAGGTACGCGACGCTCGGATCGGGCGTCGCGTTGATCTCTGCGCTCGGCGCACCCGGCCTGGCACAGGGACGCGAGGTGCTCGGCACCATCGTCGACTACTCGGCCGCAGTGCCGTCGCCCGCCTCGATCCGTGCCGCCGGGCACATCGGTGCCATCCGGTACGTCTCCGATCCGCGACCCGAAGCCGCGTGGATGCGAGCCAAACCGCTCACGGGGTCGGAGGCAGACGCGCTGATCGACAGCGGTCTCGAGGTCGTCTCCTGCTATCAGTTCGGCAGAGCAGAGACGGCCGACTGGCTCGGCGGCTACGAAGCAGGCCTGAAGCATGCCCGGCGTGGCCTCGAACTCCACCGGGCGGCGGGCGGGCCGGAGAACAGGCCCATCTACGCCTCGATCGACGACAATCCGAACTTCGCGCAGTTCACGACCCAGATCGTGCCGTATCTGCTGGGATGGCAGGAAGTGGTGGGGCCGGCGAACCTGGGGGTGTACGCCAATTCGCCGACCATCGAGTGGGCATCGGCGATCTCGCTGGGGGCCTTCTACTGGCAGCACAACTGGGGCACGCCCAAGGGCTACGTGCACCCGCGGGCGAATCTGCACCAGGTGAGCGGCGGCGAGATCGACGGCATCGGTATCGACGTCAACCATGTGCTCACGGCGGACTACGGCCAGTGGTCGCTCGCTGAAGGCTAAGCGTCGCCGACGCGGCGGTTGACCGGTCCCGGCCGCGGGATGAGTGCGGTGAACACCAATGCCACCACGGCCGCGCCGACGGCGAGCAGGAAGCTCGCGCGAAAGCCTTCGAGGGCGGGCACGACGGAGTCGCCGATGCGCTGGGTCATCGCGGCGAGCATGACTCCCACCACTGCGGCTGCGCTCGTGGTGCCGATCGAGCGCATCAAGGTGTTCAGGCTGTTGGCCGCAGCCGACTCGCGCAGCGGCACCGCGGCCATGATGAGCGCGGGCATCGCGGCATAGGCGAGGCCGACACCCGCACCGATGAGCATCGATGCGCCGATGATGTGCCAGAGCTCCTGGTACAGCACATATACCGTCAGATAACCGAGTCCCACGAGGGCGGCGCCGCAGGCCAGGGTCACGCGCGCACCGAAGCGCGTCGTGATGCGCGCGGAGACGGGTGACAGCGCCATCATCACCAGTCCCGACGGGGCGAGCGCCACCCCGGCTGCGACCATCGTCTGCCCGAAGCCGTAGCCCGTCTCCGGCGGTGCCATCAGCAACTGAGGGAAGGCGAGCACGTTCGAGTACATCGCGAAGCCCAGCGCCACCGAGGCCAGGTTCGTCGTGAGCACCGGACGGCGCGCGGACACCCGAAGATCCACGAGGGGCCGTTCCACGCGTAGTTCGTAGAGTCCCCAGCCGAGGAACACCACGACCGCTCCGGCGAACATGCCGAGGGTGATCGGCGACGTCCAGCCCCACTCGTTGCCTTTCGTCACCGGTAACAGCAGCAGCACGAGAGCGGCGGAGAGCATGAGGGCACCCGCGAAGTCGAAGCGTCCCGGACTCCGGCGCGGCGATTCCGGAACGATCAGCAGGACGGCGGCGATGCAGACACACCCGAGTAGGAGGGATGCGACGAACAGCATGTGCCAGTCGGTCATCTGTGCGACGAAGGCTGCGACGGGCAGGCCGATCGCTCCTCCCACCCCCATGGTCGCGCTGATCGTGGCCATCGCGCTCGGTAGTTGCCGCGGCGGCAACTCGTCGCGCAGTATCGCGATGCCGAGTGGGATGGCGCCGACCGCTGCACCTTGGAGAGTGCGGCCGAGCACGAGCGGGACGAGGGTCGACGAGAGCGCACACACCGCCGAGCCGAGCACCATCATCGAGAGCGAGACGAGCAGCATCCGGCGTTTGCCGAACATGTCGCCGAGACGGCCGCTGATCGGGGTGACGACTGCGCCGGCAAGGAGTGTGGCAGTTACTGCCCACGAGGTGTTGTCCGGTGTTGCGCCGACGAGCACAGGAAGGCGAGGCAGGATCGGGACGATCAGCGTCTGCATCAGTGCGACGCCGATACCGACGGTCGCGAGTACCGGCACGATGCCGCGTGGAGCAGGAACCTCGCGGGTGGATAGCGGTGTCTCGACGGCCATGCGGCTCCTGGGTCCGGGGCCGGGGTGACGCGGCCGACGACAATTTGTGTGCGGTACGAACGACGCTGCCCATCGTGTGTAACACGGGAAGGCCGTTGACCCCTAATGCTTTCCGGCGGGCCGGACTCGCCTCATCCTTCGCGTGGCATCCCGCGTCAGCATTGACAATGCCGGTCGGGTTCGGATTCGTCGACGGTGATGGAGAACCGCGGGTGCTCGTCGGGAGCGGAGCGAACGCCGCGCCACGACAGCAGCGACCACCGCGACAGGCCGGAAAGCGCAGAACCGAGACTTGCGAACGAGAGCGAGGACAGCGCGGAGCCGACCGATCCCACGGAGCCGATCGCCAGGATCGATCCGCAGCTACCGATCGAGAGGATGGAATACGAGGAACCGATGGAGAGAATCGACCGCTCGGATGCGATCGAGAGTATCGACCGGTGGGAGAGCACGGACTTCGACGAGGTGCGAGAAGCGGTGAAGGCCATGATCCGGTCTATCACGCGCGGTAGGCGCGAGGGAAGAAACGACCGAGGCCGCCGGGAGGTGTTCCCGACGGCCTCGGTGCAGGCTCCGAAACTTTTCGAAGATCAGGGAACCGCCACCAGACCCACGGTAGGCAGGAAGCTGCACGAGCGTGCATCCTCGCCCTCCTCCTGGGTGGTAATGCCGCCGGAGATCACGGCGAGGACCTGTCCGGACCCCGTGTCGGCGATCGCGCTCAACGTGGTCGGGCCGTCGGGATTGATCTGCGCGTCGTTGGTGAGCGGCTGCGTCCCCGTACGCCCGTTGGACACGTTGATCCAGCTGAGCGTGAGCGGCTGGGCCTGGGTCGAGGCTGCAGGTGCGGTACCAAGCGCGGTGAACACGAAGCCGGTCTGCCCTGCGGCCGGGCCGGGCGGCGGAAGCTTGGACGGGCCCGCGACCGCGAGGGCGGTGCCCACCGAGTCCTGACCGTCGCCGATGCAGTCCTGGCCGATGGTCGGGTACAGGAACTGGGAAATCGCCACGGTGCCGGGATCTGGGATCTCGGGTCCGCCGCCACCGCTGCCGTCGAGGAAGGTGATGACCCGCTCGAGTGTGCTCTTCACCGACTCGGGGAGTTCGGAGTTCGCCAGTAGCTCCTTGGCCTGCGCCAGCAGATCGTTCTTGCCGTCGGCAACGTCGGCGGGACCCGCCGCGGCACCGAGGATCGCAGGGGCGAGGGAAGCCAGGGCCTCGACCTCCTCGGAGTCGGCCCGGACTCCGGCGAGCAGGTCGGTCAACGACTCGACGGACAGATCGGCGGGAACCTCGAACTGGGGCAGCTCGACGAGCCCTGCCAGATCCGGCAACGCGGGCGGCGCCGGTTGCGCGAGGGCCTGCGTAGGCACGGCCAATCCCGCGGCGGCGGTGAGTGCACACAGCGTGAGCGCCCGTCGCATTCCTCGAGTACGAAGCACTGTTCCCCATCCTTGTCGTTGAAGCATCCGGACGTTCGGGACGAACGGTCGGGTGCTGACGGCTCGAGGAGACACTCTATGGACCCCCCGCATACGGGACAAGCCTGCCGTTTCGGAATTGGCGCGCCCGTCGGTCGTTCGGGATTGTAGCCAGCGGACGTTCCGTTCTTCGGGACGTGTCGACGATAACGCGCCCGAGCTGAGAAGATTGTGACTGTAGATGAAATCGTTACGGGAGTGAACTCCGGTTCGATCTGATCCCATCCGACCGGTAACCTCGTTCGCCGGGTCCGGTTCACCGGACGGACGTTCGACGGGAGAGGCCGCACCGCAGTGCCACGAGGGTTTCCTTCGCACCGGATGTGGTGGTGCGCGGCGTTCCTGACGCTGTCCGTCGTCATCCGGATGGCCTGGAATCTCCTTACGCCCAATGGGATGAATCTCGTCGACCTGCACGTCTACGTCGAGGGATCCGCCGCACTGCTGCAGGGGAATCTCTACGGCTTCACGTACTCGGAGGAGACTCCGGACTTTCCCCTTCCGTTCACCTATCCGCCCTTCGCTGCGCTCGTCTTCCTCCCGTTGCACCTGCTCCCGTTCGGTGTCGTGGGGGTGGCGTGGCAGTTGCTCACCATTGCTGCACTGTTCGCCGTGGTGTGGATCGGCCTCGAACTCCTGATGGGGGCGCGGGCCCGCAGTCGGTCGTGGGCAGGTATCGCGATGGTGTGGACAGCGGTGGGCATCTGGACGGAGCCAGTACGCACCACCCTCGACTACGGGCAGATCAACGTCTTCCTCGTCCTCGGCGTCATGCTCGCGGTGCGCAGCACCCGCTGGTGGTGGTCGGGCGGTCTCGTCGGCATGCTCGCGGGCATCAAGCTGACGCCGGCGATCACCGGGCTGTACTTCCTGGCGCAACGGCGGTGGCGGGAGGCGGTGTTCTCAGCGGTCGTGTTCGTCGCGACCGTCCTGGTGAGCCTGCTCGTACTCGGTTCGCAAGCGGGCACCTATTTCGGTTCGCTCTTCGGCGACGCAGATCGCATCGGTCCGGTCGTCTCGGTGTGGAACCAGTCGCTGCGCGGAGCGCTGAGCCGCATTGCCGGTGAGGACGTGGGACTCGGCCCGGTGTGGATGCTCGGTGCCGCCGTCTGCGCCGCGCTCGCGTTCGTGGCGTGGCGGTCGCTCCGACCGCTGCCGGACGGAACGAGCGACCGCCTCGGCACGCTGCTGATCGTGCAGTTGTTCGGTCTGCTCGTATCGCCGATCTCGTGGGTTCACCACTGGGTGTGGGTGGTTCCGCTGCTGTTGTGGCTGGTCTACGGCCCGATCTCCCGGATGCGCGCAGCCCGGGTCGTCGCCGGATGCTGGGCTGTCGTCACGTTGGTCGGTGTGCCGTGGGTGCTCAGCACTGCGCAGGACTCGATCTGGGATGTCGAACGTCCCGCTCCGCTCGCCTGGCTGGGCGCGGTCAACCTGGTCGGGGTCCTCGCCGTGTATGCAGTCGTGATCGTCGCCGGACGCCGGGAACGCGTCGAGTGGCCTGCTACAGACCCGAGCGTCGAGCCTCCTCGTCGATCCGACGCGCAAGCGCCGGATCCGACTCCGTGATTCCACCGGCGGAATGCGTGCTCAAGGCGAAGGTCACCTTCCGCCACCTGATGTCGATATCCGGATGATGGTTCGCGTCCTCGGCGACGACGGCGACTCTGTCCACGAGGGCGATGGCGTCGGGGAAGGTCGGTGCCTCGATCGTGCGGACCAGGGATCCTCCCGCGCGACGCCAGTGCGGCAACTCGGCCAGCACGGCGTCGATCTCCCCGTCCGTCAGCAGCTGTGACATGCCTCATTCTGAGACGATGCAGGCCATGTCTGCAAGCACACCGTCTGCGAGTACACCCGCGCCCGAGGGCCACGTCGTGGCGGGCGCCGTCATCCGGGACGGGCGCGTGTTGCTCGCTCGGCGCACCAGGCCCACCCACCTCGCGGGCCTGTGGGAACTGCCCGGCGGCAAAGCCGAACCGGGAGAGAGCGTGGAGGCTGCTCTGGCGCGGGAGCTGCGGGAAGAACTCGGCGTCGAGGTTCGTGGGGCGGAACGCCTCGGGCCGGCGGTGCCGCTGGCCGGGGGTCGCGAGTTGTGTGCGTACCGGGTCGAACTCGTCTCCGGTGTTCCCGAGCCGCTGGATCACTCGGCTTTACGATGGGTCGACGCGGACGAACTCGACCGCATGGATCTGGTACCCGCGGACCGTGCGTGGATTCCCGATCTGCGGCGGCATCTGGAGCGGTGACGGAGGGTGGTCAGGCGGCGCGGGCCTTGTCGAGATACTTGCGCAGTTCCTTCTTGCTCAGGCCGTCGTTCTCGACCTTCTTCATACGCATGACGACGACCGGACATTTCAGGCACCGCGTCTTCTTGCGGCAGCACTTCTTCTTCGGCTTCAGGCCGGCGACCTTGCTCGCCTTCACCTTCCCCATGTGTCCCGCCTGCCTTCCGACCAGCTGCGCGGCCGAGGCACCGGCGCGCGACGAAGCTTAGCGTGCCCTTACTTCTTCGCCAAGGGGCGAGGCGGTCCCGGATTCGGCGACTGCTCTCTCCGCAGGAGTGTCGAACGTCACCCCGATCGGCGCCGACCTGCGGCGATCGTATGAGGCAGCCGCAGCGCCCCACGGCCGACCTGTAAAGTACTTGTGGCCGCAGTGCCTGCGCGGGCCGATTCCGGTCATGGCAGGTAGCTCGCAATCTCGCGTCGCGGCCATCGAGACGAACGCCGTACGGGCGAGGTGCCGACCGGGTCCAGTGCCGTGTGGCCGGACTACAGCCAGGAGAGCTATCGCGTGAGCACCGCTGATTTTCGGAACGTCGCCATCGTGGCGCACGTCGACCACGGAAAGACCACTCTCGTCGACGCCATGTTGCGCCAGTCGGGCGCGTTCGCCGAACGTGCGGAACTCGTCGACCGTGTCATGGACTCGGGGGACCTCGAACGCGAGAAGGGCATCACCATTCTCGCGAAGAACACCGCTGTCCACCGTCATCACTCCGACGGCACCGTCACGGTCATCAACGTCATCGACACCCCGGGCCACGCCGACTTCGGCGGTGAGGTCGAGCGCGGCCTGTCCATGGTCGACGGTGTCGTGCTGCTCGTCGACTCCTCCGAGGGGCCGCTGCCGCAGACCCGATTCGTGCTGCGCAAGGCGCTTGCCGCATCGCTGCCCGTGATCCTCGTGGTCAACAAGACCGACCGGCCCGACGCGCGTATCGCCGAGGTCGTGGAGGAGAGCCAGACGCTGCTGCTCGACCTGGCTTCCGATCTCGACGACGAAGCCGCCGAGGCCGCCGAACTCGCACTCGAACTGCCTGTCCTCTACGCCTCGGGCCGCGAGGGCAAGGCGTCGAAGAAGCAGCCCGAGAACGGCCAGGTCCCCGACGCGGAGAACCTCGACGAACTCTTCGACGTGCTGATGGAGTGCATCCCCGCACCCAAGGGTGATCCGTCGGCGCCGTTGCAGGCCCACGTCACCAACCTCGACGCGTCCGAGTTCCTCGGTCGCCTCGCCCTGCTGCGCATCCATCAGGGTGAGCTGCGCAAGGGCCAGACCGTCGCATGGATGCACGCGGACGGCGTCAAGAACGTCAAGATCACCGAGCTGCTCAAGACCGTCGGTGTCGACCGGCAGCCGGGCGATGTCGCGGTGGCCGGTGACATCGTCGCCGTGGCAGGTATCCCCGAGATCATGATCGGCGACACGCTCGCCGATCCGGAGAACCCCGTCGCGCTTCCGCGCATCACCGTCGACGAGCCGGCGATCTCGGTGACCATCGGCACCAACACGTCGCCGCTGGTCGGTCGCGTGCAGGGGCACAAGCTCACCGCCCGCATGGTCAAGTCACGCCTCGATTCCGAGCTCATCGGCAACGTGTCGCTGCGCGTGCTCGACATCGGCCGACCCGACGCGTGGGAGGTCCAGGGCCGAGGGGAACTCGCCCTGGCGATCCTCGTCGAGCAGATGCGCCGCGAGGGCTTCGAGCTCACCGTGGGCAAGCCGCAGGTGGTCACCAAGCAGGTCGACGGCAAGGTGCACGAGCCCTACGAGGAGCTCACCGTCGACACCCCCGAGGAGTACCTCGGTGCGATCACCCAGCTGCTCGCAGCCCGCAAGGGCAAGATGGTGCAGATGACCAACCACGGCACCGGGTGGGTCCGTATGGAGTTCATCGTGCCGTCGCGCGGTCTGATCGGCTTCCGGACGGACTTCCTCACCGAGACTCGCGGCACCGGCATCGCCAACGCCGTCTTCCACGGTTACGCCCCGTGGGCCGGCGAGATCCGTGCCCGCCACACCGGTTCGCTCGTGTCCGACCGCTCGGGCACGGTCACCCCGTTCGCGATGATCCAGCTCGCCGACCGCGGCACCTTCTTCGTCGAGCCGGGCAGCGACACCTACGAGGGCCACGTCGTCGGGATCAACCCGCGCGCCGAGGACCTCGACATCAACGTCACCCGCGAGAAGAAGCTCACGAACATGCGCTCCTCCACCGCGGACGTGATGGAGACCCTCGCCAAGCCGATCGAGCTGACCCTCGAAGGCGCGATGGAGTTCTGCGCGGCCGACGAGTGCGTCGAGGTCACGCCCGAGATCGTGCGGGTGCGCAAGCTGCACCTGTCGCAGACCGACCGTGCGCGAGCGCGGTCGCGGGAGAAGGCCCGTAACAAGTAGTCCAGGTGTGGGGTGGCCCCGGCGAGCACGTGCTGGCCGGGGCCACCCACATACCACCTGCCTTACGGAAGGAGCCCGAGTGCCGCGTACGCCCGCTCGTCGTCGACTGACCGGGGCGGCAGCCGGCCTGGCTGTGGCTGCGCTGGTCCTCACCGCTTGCACCGCGGACCCCCCTCCGCCCATCGAGCAGGCAGAGCCGACCACCACTCCCGCGCCGACGCCGGAACGCAGCACGGTGGTCGTCGCGATCGACGAGGTCGGTTCCGGGTTCAACCCGCACCTGCTGGCAGACCAGTCGCCGGTTGCCGGCGCGGTAGCCGGGCTGGTGCTCCCCAGCGCGTTCCGGGCCGTTCCCGACCCCGAGAATCCGGCGCGCACCCTGTGGCTGCCCGACGACGCGCTGTTGCTGTCCGCCGAGGTCACCGACGAGAGCCCGTTCACGATCACCTACCGACTGCGCGACGAGGCCCAGTGGTCGGACGGAGCCCCGATCGCCGCGGAGGACTTCCGGTATCTGTGGCGCCAGATGGTCACCCAGCCCGGTGTGGTCGACCCCGCCGGGTACCGGCTCATCGACGACATCCGATCGTCGGGCGGAGGCAAGACCGTCACCGTCAGGTTGCGGGAGCCGTATCCGGCGTGGCGAGAACTGTTCACCAATCTGCTCCCGGCGCACCTGGTCAAGGACACTCCGGGCGGATTCTCGACAGGGCTGTCGGAGACGATCCCCGTCTCCGGCGGACATTTCAGCGTCGACAACGTCGACCGTGGGCGTGCGGAGGTTCTGCTCGAACGCAACGACCGGTTCTGGGGCACCCCGGCCGGACCCGACGAATTGCTGATGCGCCGCGGCGGCACGGAGGCGCAGGTGGCCGAGTCGATGCGCAGCGACGACGCCCAGGTGGTCCAGAGCGCGCGCGGATTCGCACTCGAAGCGCAGCTCGCTGCGGTCCCGGGGGTGCGCGCGGGTGTCCAGCTCCAGCCCCGCACGCTCGATCTGACCCTCAACACCCGCACGGCCGAACTCGCCGACCCGCGTGTCCGGCGAGCAGTGCTCGACCTGCTCGATCCCGACCTGCTCGCGCTGGTCGCCACCGGAAACAGCTCGGCTGTCGTGCCGGCGCGTGCCCAGGTGATCGCGCCGTCCGATCCGGGATACACCGCCACGATGCCGCCGCGCCTGCCTCGGGAGGCGGCCTTCGGACTCCTCGCCGAAGCCGGATACACACCGGTCCCGCCCGTCGCGCCTTCCGAGACCACCGACCCGGCTGTGCCCGACTCCCCGTCCGGCACCGAAGTGCCGACGAGCGAAGAGGCTCCGGAACCGGCCACGACGGACGGCGCGGCCCTTCCCGAGGGAACACTGGCCCGTGCCGGGGAGCCGTTGACGCTGGTCCTGGGAGTGCCGGAGGGGGACGAGACGGCCAGAGCCGTCGCACGCACCGCTGTCGACCTGTGGCGCGGAGCCGGGATCGATGCGACGGTCGACGAGCTTGCCCCCGAGGAGCTGTACGGCGAAGCCCTCGTCGAGGGCAGCGTGCACGGGATCGTGGGGTGGATGCGCGCCGGCGGCGATCCGGCCACCGCCGCGCTGTCCCGATTCGGTTGTGTGCCGGTGACCGCAGCACCCGCAGCGACGGGGGAGGAGCTGCCGACGACGTCCGTCCTGGACTCACCCGCGACCACTTCCTCGCAGCCGTCTGCCGACCCGCAGCCGTCGGATTCTGCGACGACCACGCTCGAGCCGCAGGATGTGGACGAACGCGAGGAGGCCGTCGCGGCGCAACTCGAAGCTCCGAGCAATCTGTCGGGCGCATGCGATCCGGGTCTCGAACCCGACCTGCTGGCCGGACTGGTCGGAACGGCCGACTCGACGGACGTTCTCGCCGACGCGCAGGCGAGACTGTGGGATCTCGCGGTGACGCTGCCCATACTGCAGGACCGGGCGGTCGTCGCCGCCGGTCCGGGCGTCGAGAACGTCTCGCTGACAGCCGCTGTCGCTACCGGTATTCTCGGCGACGCCCATCTGTGGGGAAGGACCACACCGTGACAGAGATTCCGGGAGCCGTCCCCAACGTTGCGGATCGCCGTCTTCTGTTCGTCCACGCGCATCCGGACGACGAGACTCTCACCACCGGCGGGACGATCGCCAGGTACGTCGCCGAAGGTGCCGAGGTCACCGTCGTGACCTGCACTCTCGGTGAGGAAGGCGAGGTGATCGGTGAGGAGTGGGCACAGCTCACCGCGGACCGCGCCGATCAGCTCGGCGGCTACCGGATTCTCGAACTCACGCGGGCGCTCCGTGCGCTCGGTGTCGAACGGCCGAGATTCCTCGGTGGTGCGGGGCACTGGCGCGACTCCGGGATGGCGGGCACCCCCTCGGCGGACAATCCGCGAGCCTGGGTCAACGCCGACCGGGACGAGGCAGTGGAGGCACTCGTCGCCGTCATCCGGGAAACGCGCCCCCACGTGGTCGTCACCTACGACCCGTACGGCGGATACGGCCACCCTGATCACATCGCGGTGCACGACCGGGTCACGGCGGCGGTCGAAGCGGCGGGAACCGACGACTTCCCGGCAGCCGGCGCCTCCTGGACGCCTGCGAAGGTGTACTGGACTGTGACCGAACGGTCCGCGCTCGAACGCGGTATCGCTGTGATGGGCGCGCTACCCGAAGGGTGGCGCCGCCCGGAGCCGGGCGAACTGTCGAGCGTCCCGGACGACGAGGTCACCACCGTCATCGACGTCCGTTCGGTTCTCGATGCGAAGCGGACTGCGATGGCGGCGCACGCGACCCAGGTGCTCGTCGCAGCGGACGGAGAACGGTTCGTGTTGTCGAATTTCGTCGCCCAGCCGGTTTTCGACCACGAACATTTCGTGCTCGTTCGTGGCCGGCTCGGTCTCACGGACTCCACGGGACGAGAGGACGATCTGTTCTCCGGAATCGGATAGTGTGATCTGCATCATCCTATCGTCTTCGGGTGGTGCACATCACAGGGGGTTGTCGATGTACAACTGGTCCGTCCAGAACCAGATCGTCGCGTTCGTGGATTCGCTGAGGCCCTACGCCGACGAGATACGCGCCGACTACTGGCATGCGCTGTACGCCTTCGCCGACCAGCAGAGCGCCCTGCTCACCATGCTCGGATACCCGCCCGTTCCCTGACGGCTCGGGCTCGTGCCGCCGGCCCGTCCGCAGACCCCGGTTGCGCTCGCACCGGTCCGGTAGCGCACCATCGAAGTATGACGGTCGATCCAGCAACCGCTGCACCCATCGCGTCGCCGGTCGATGCACAGCCACGCCGGGGCCTCGTCGCGCTGCTCGTGCTCGACGGTGCGCTGTGCGCCCTGCTGTCGGTCTTCTACCTCGGTCTGTACGTCGCCGGGGTGCCGTTCCCGATCACGATCCTCCTGGCCGGAGCCGCCAACCTGCTCCTGGTGATGGCGGTCCGAGCCGAGGCCGGCTCCTTGCGGACAGCGACCTTGCCGCTGCTGGCCTGGGCCGTCACCTTTCTCGTCTGTCTCGTAGGAGGGCCGGGCGGCGACCAGCTCGCGATCGGCGACTGGCGAACCCTCCTGCTACCGATCGCGGCGCTCGCTCCTGCGGGCGGCTATCTGTTCTCGGCGCGTATCAAGGAGATCACCCAGGCGGGAGCAGGGACGCCGCCCGGGCCGCGTCCCTGAGCACCTCGGTCACCATCTCCTGCGTCAGCCTGCCGGTGAAGGTGTTCTGCTGGCTGACGTGATAGCAGCCGAACAGGTGCAGCGGATGCTCGCGCGCAGTGGCCGGAGCCAGCAGCGCGTGCGCACGGTGCCCGAATTTCGGGCGTGGGACGGGAACGGTCCACCCCGAGGCGGACAGGACGGGCAGCAGCGCCTGCCACCCGAAACCGCCGAGCACGACGACCGAACGCAGCGTCGGGGAGAGCAGGTCCAGTTCCTGTTCCAGCCACTTGCGGCAGGCGTCGCGTTCCACGACCGTCGGGCGGTTGGCCGGCGGCGCGCAGTGCACCGGTGAGGTGATGCGTGTGCCGAACAGCTCGAGGCCGTCCCCGATGTGCGTCGCGGTCGGCTGCGACGCCAGACCCGCCTCGTGGAGGGCGGCGTAGAGCACGTCGCCCGACCGGTCGCCGGTGAACATACGTCCTGTGCGGTTCCCGCCGTGCGCGGCGGGGGCCAGCCCGACGATCAGCAGTGCTGCATCGGCCGGACCGAAACCCGGCACGGGCCGGCCCCAGTACTCCTCGTCACGGAAGGCTGCACGCTTCTCCCGTGCGACCTGCTCGCGCCACGCGACCAGCCGCGGACATGCGCGACAGCCGACGAGCGCCTCGTCGAGTTCGGCCAGGGTGGTCGGGGGAGTGCCCTCGAGGGGTCCGGGTCCCGAGGGATTCAATGCTCTGTCCATCCTTCAGCCATACCCGGCGTAACCTCCTGGATCAGACCCCACGCCTGCTCGATCGGGATATCGAGCACCTCGTAGTGCCCCGCCCCTGCCGGAGTCGCCGCGACGACGGTCGCGAGTCCGGCTCGACGCTGGAAGAAGGTCTGCCGCACCGTCCATCCGATCACACCGTCCCAGTCGAGGCAGATGCGTTGCCGGTCGATCGAGCCGCTCCGCGCGACCAGATGCCCCGCTACGACGGCATGGCCGAGACCTCGATAGCGGTCCTGTGCCAGTGCACACGCCGCGGCGACCAGCAGCGCTGTTCCCGTGACGATCACGGGCACCGGCACCTCTCGCCCCGCGACGGCGAATACGGCGACCACCGCGACCACCACGGCAACCACGGGCCCCAGCGTCCGCACATAGCGACGACGACGGGCACGTGGCCCGTGAGACCGGAGCGGCACGTCGAGCGGCAGTCCGTCCGTGAGCACCTCGGCCGCGACACGCCGTACCTCGCGTTCGGGCGCGGACGGCAGGACCAGCGACGAACCGCCCTGCTGTGCAGCGACTCCCGTCATGATCGCGTCCAGACGTGCAGCACCGACCAGACGCAGCGCGAGCGGTTCACGCAGAGAGACCCCGCGTAGCCTCGCACGGTCGAGGGTGGTGTGACGGGTGGTGAGCAGGCCGTGTGCGATTCGCAGCACCCGGTCGTCGTCGCTGACGCGCAGGTCCCCGTAGACCAGCAGGTACCGCACGCACGCCGCCGCACTCGCCACGAGGACGACGACCACGATGACGATGGCGAGGGCCACGATCGGCCCGAGGTCTTCCGCCCTCTCGACGGCACGGCGGAAGGTCTGCGAGTCGGCGATCCACCGGCCGAAGCCGAACTGGAATGCGGCACCGGCGGCGGCCGCGACGCCGAGCAGGCCCGTCGTCGAGAACGGTGCGTATCGCACCCAGCCGAAGTCGAATCGTGCCAGCTCTCGCTCACTGTGGACGGAGGTGGCCGGAGCCGGATCGGACGGCGTGGTGTCCTGTCCCGGAGTCAGGAGAACTGCACGCAGATCGGGGACGGCGGAGATGGGCAGGCCGTCGAGTTCGAATCGATTCGGGTCGCCACTCCGGCTCAGTCCCGTCCCGATCTTCACGACGGCGAGGCCGAGCACTCGGTGCAGCACGCGCTGTTCGACGTCCACCGAGCGGATGCGGCTGCGGGGAATCGACAACTCCCGTCGTTGCAGCAGACCGCGGCGGAGTTCGACGTGAACGGGGCCGACGCGGTAGGTGGTGGTGAACCACCGCGACAGGCCGACCAGCACGAGTACGCCCGTCGCTGCGATCCCCCAGACAGGATTTCCGCTGGTTGTTCCGATGACGAACGAGCCGACGAGTACGGGCAGCAGTCGCAGGATCTCCTCGATCGGGTGGATCACCAGCATCTTGCGGTCCAGGCGCGACCACGGCACCTGTTCGTCCGTGGCGGCCGCGGGGGCGACGGCATCCCTCATGTCGCGTCCGTCTCGATGCCTGCCGCGAGCGCGGTCAGGCGAGCTACGGCCTCGTCCGCGACGCCGCTGTCGAGCCCGACTATCTTCACCGCCCCGGCGGTAGAGGCGGTGGTGACGGTGACGGTCGTCAGGCCGAACCGGCGGTCGAGCGGCCCCCTTTCCGTGTCGACGGTCTGGATCCTCGAAATCGGCGCGATCCGGTCTTCCTGTGTCCACCATCCCGAACGGGTGCAGACCGCGGTGTCGTCCATCTCCCAGCGATGCACGCGGTAACGCCAGGCCGGCACCACCGCGACGTGCAGTCCGCAGAGAACGACGGTGGCCGACGCGGCGGCGATGTGCCACGCGGCGCCCGTGGGTGCGACGAACACCCACACCACCTGCGCGACGATCGGGGGGATCCACATCAGGGCCGCGTTCACCGCCCACAGCACCCGCACCTTCGGGCTCGGGCGCCACGAGGGTGCCCTCATGACCACGCTCGGCCGGACACCGGTCCCTGGCTCGTCCGCCACCGCACCTCCTGCTCCGTTGCGATCCGTGTTCGGTTCCACGCTAGGCTTGATCCGTACCGACAGGCGGACTCGGTCGATCCGGCTTCCGCGGATCGGACCGTTCAGAGGAGGAGATCGCAATGACAGAGTCGAATGCGCTCGGCATCGAGATCCAGTCCGACAACGATTCCGAGGCCGACCGGCTCGAGCAGGCCACGCCCGTCTATGACGATCCCGCCGACGTCCTGCCCTCGAACGTGCCGCTCGAGGCCGACCCGGCCGACACCTACGAGCAGTACCGCGAAGTCCCGGCGGACGACGACTACCCGCACGAATAGACCCCGAGGTGGCATGGGGGTGCGGGTAGGCGCATGATCGGGCGCATGACCGATTCCGCAGACGACACCCCGCAGTCCGCGATGCTCCCGACCCCCGCCGTGCGGCCGGGCGCCGCATCTCGCACCACGGCGACACCATCGGGAATGCGACGTGCGCTGCGCCGGGCTCGCGACGGAGTCGCCCTGAACGTCGACGAGGCAGCGGTACTGCTGCAGGCTCGGGGCGCGGATCTCGAGGATCTCTGTGCGTCGGCGGCCAGGGTGCGCGATGCCGGCCTGCTCGCCGAAGCGCGCCCCGGCACGGTCACCTATTCGCGGAAGGTGTTCGTCCCCATCACCAAGTTGTGCCGGGACCGATGCCACTACTGCACCTTCGTCACGGTGCCCGGCAAGCTCCGGGCCGAGGGACGCGGCATGTATCTCGAACCCGACGAGATCCTCGAGATTGCCCGCCAGGGAGCCGAACTGGGTTGCAAGGAGGCCTTGTTCACGCTGGGCGACCGACCCGAGGACCGCTGGCCCGAAGCGCAGCAGTGGCTCACCGAGCGCGGATACGATTCGACGCTCGCGTACGTGCGGGCGATGGCGATCCGCGTCCTGGAGGAGACCGGACTGTTGCCCCACCTCAATCCCGGGGTGATGAGCTGGGCCGAGATCTCGCGGTTGAAGCCGGTCGCGCCCTCGATGGGCATGATGCTCGAGACCACCTCCGAGCGGTTGTTCACCGAGAAGGGCCAGTGCCATCACGGCAGTCCCGACAAGAACCCGGCCGTGCGTCTGCGGGTGCTCACGGACGCGGGACGCCTCGCGGTGCCGTTCACCACGGGGATCCTCGTCGGGATCGGTGAGAACTTCACCGAGCGCGCCGAATCGATCCATGCGATTCGGAAGTCCCACAAGGCTTTCGGTCACATTCAGGAAGTGATCGTCCAGAACTTCCGTGCCAAGGACGGCACTGCGATGCGCGATGTGGACGACGCGGATCTCGACGAGTTCCTCGCCGCTGTCGCCGTCGCGCGGTTGGTCCTCGGGCCGGACATGCGCATCCAAGCGCCGCCGAACCTGGTCTCGCTCGACGAATGCCGTGCGCTGCTCGGTGCCGGTATCGACGACTGGGGTGGCGTCTCGCCGCTGACGCCCGACCACGTCAACCCAGAACGGCCCTGGCCGAACCTCGACACGCTGGCGCGTCTGAGTGCCGAGGCCGGTTTCGAACTCACCGAGCGAATCGCCGCTCAGCCGAAATACGTGCTGGCCGGGCAACCGTGGATCGACCCGCGCATAACCGCTCACGTGCACGCCCTCGCCGACCCGAGCACGGGTCTCGCGCGTACCGAGGTGATCCCTTCCGGACTGCCCTGGCAGGAACCCGACATCGACTGGGAGTCGTCGGGACGTGTGGACCTGAACTCCGAGATCGACGTCACCGGTCGCAACACCGCACATCGTTCGGATCTCGGAAGTGCGTTCGGCGACTGGGAAACCGTTCGTGAACAGGTGCTCGCGCTGGGCACTTCCGCGCCGGTGCGACTCGACAGCGACGTGCTCTCGGCGTTGCGGTCCGCCGAGCGTGATCCGGGCGGCTGCTCCGACACCGACTACATCACCCTCGCCAATGCGGACGGCGCCGGCCTCGAAGCGCTCGTGGCACTCGCCGATCAACTGCGACGCGACACCGTCGGCGACGACGTCACCTACGTCGTCAACCGGAACATCAACTTCACGAACATCTGCTACACCGGTTGCCGCTTCTGCGCCTTCGCCCAGCGCAAGGGCGACGCCGACGCCTTCACGCTCTCGACGAGCGAGGTGGCCGACCGGGCGTGGGAAGCGCATGTCGCCGGTGCCACGGAAGTGTGCATGCAGGGCGGCATCGATCCGGAATTGCCGGTGACCGGCTACGCCGATCTCGTGCGGGCCGTCAAGGCCCGGGTGCCGTCGATGCACGTCCACGCCTTCTCGCCGATGGAGATCGTCAACGGGGTCGCCCGCAGCGGTACGTCCATCCGGGAGTGGCTGACCGAACTGCGCGCTGCGGGACTCGACACCATTCCCGGTACCGCCGCCGAAATCCTCGACGACGAGGTGCGATGGGTGCTCACCAAGGGGAAACTGCCCACGGCGGAATGGATCGAGGTGGTGACCACTGCGCACGAGGTGGGCCTGCGCTCGAGTTCGACGATGATGTACGGACACGTCGACCAGCCGCACCACTGGGTCGGCCACCTGAACGTGATCCGCGGGATCCAGGACCGCACAGGCGGGTTCACCGAGTTCGTGCTGTTGCCCTTCGTCCACCAGTCGTCGCCGCTGTATCTCGCCGGCGCGTCGCGTCCGGGCCCGACCATGCGCGACAACCGCGCCGCGCACGCTCTCGCCCGGGTGATGCTGCACGGCCGGATCGACAACATCCAGACCAGTTGGGTGAAACTCGGGGTCGCCGGAACCCGGGCGATGCTCGAAGGCGGGGCCAACGACCTCGGAGGCACTCTGATGGAGGAGACCATCTCGCGCATGGCCGGCTCGCAGCACGGCTCGGAGAAAACCGTCGCCGAACTCGTCGCGATCGCTGAGGGTATCGGGCGGCCCGCACGCCAGCGGACCACCGCGTACACGCCCGTAGAGGTCTCGGTCGGCCCGAGCTGACCGCCGGCCGAGGTCGACGGTCGTAGTAGGTGACCCTAACTCTGGGGTGCTGCGGGCGGTCGGGGGATACTGGAGGACCGTGGACGTCGAGAACGTCCGCTCGGGTGAGGCCACGCAGGTCGGCGGGCCGACAGAGAGGCAGGGAGAACAGCAGTGACGTACACGATTGCGGAACCGTGCGTGGATGTGTTGGACAAGGCATGCATCGAGGAGTGCCCCGTCGACTGCATCTACGAGGGTGGTCGCATGCTGTACATCCACCCTGACGAATGCGTCGACTGTGGTGCATGCGAACCCGTGTGCCCCGTCGAAGCGATCTTCTACGAGGACGACGTACCGGACGAGTGGTCCGAGTATGTCAAGGCGAACGTCGACTTCTTCAACGATCTGGGCTCGCCCGGTGGTGCTGCGAAGCTCGGCAAGGTCGACTACGACCCGCCGTTCGTGAAGAACCTCCCTCCCATGGGTGAGGAATAGGTGCCGGTGACGATCGGACCGATGGAACAGTCGTGAGCACACGTGTTCGCCGTTCGGTGGCCAAGAATCTGCCGGACTTCCCCTGGGATTCCCTGACCGATGCCAAGGCCAAGGCCGCAGCTCATCCGGACGGTATCGTCAACCTGTCGGTGGGAACACCCGTCGACCCGGTAGCGCCCGTCATCCGAGAGGCGCTCGCATCGGTCGCCGAGACACCCGGCTATCCCGCCACTCACGGCACCGCCGAGTTGCGGGCCGCCGCTGTCGGTGCGCTCGCGCGTCGCTACGGCGTCACCGGAGTCGAGGAAGCGGCGGTCCTGCCGGCGATCGGCACCAAGGAGATGATCGCCTGGCTGCCGTCGCAGCTCGGCCTCGGGGCCGGCGATCTCGTCGTCATCCCCGAGCTGTCGTACCCGACCTACGAGGTGGGCGGTCTGCTCGCCGGCGCCCGCATCATGCGTGCCGACGGACTGACCCGCCTCGGACCGGAGGGCGCCGACCTCGTCTTCGTGAACTCGCCCTCGAACCCGACCGGAAAGGTGCTCGGACCCGACCACCTGCGCAAGGTCGTCGAGTGGGCGCGCGACCGCGGCTCGATCATCGTGTCCGACGAGTGCTATCTCGGCCTCACCTGGGAGGGTGAGGCACTGTCGATCCTGCACCCGAGCGTGTGCGGTGGTGATCACACCAATCTGCTCGCCGTGCACTCGCTGTCGAAGACCTCGAATCTCGCGAGCTACCGAGCCGGCTTCGTCACCGGCGACGCCGACCTCGTCGCCGACCTGCTCGAGGTCCGCAAGCACGCCGGCATGATGCTGCCGTTGCCGATCCAGGCGGCGATGACCGCGGCTCTGAACGACGACGAGCATGAGAACGCTCAGCGGGAGAAGTACCGCAAACGTCGCGAGGTGCTGCTCGCCGCTGTGCGCGCCGCCGGCTTCACCGTCGACCATTCGGAGGCGGGACTGTATCTGTGGGCGTCGCGTGGCGAAGAGTGCCGGGCGACCGTCGACTGGTTCGCAGAACGTGGAATCCTCGTGGCGCCCGGTGAGTTCTACGGGCCCGGTGGTGTGCTGCACGTCCGGATCGCACTCACCGCGACCGACGACGACATTGCGGCGGCCGCCGAGCGATTGCACTGACCGCTGTCGCAGTCGCCGGATTACGCGCAGCCCCGTCCGAGCAGACCGTTCGCCGGTAGATTGGCACCGTGAGTTCGTCGGGTGAGGATCCACGGCTGTGGGTGCTCTACGTCGCCGTGGTGGCGATCGCCGCGGCGAGTGCGTCGCGCTCCTGGTCCGGTAGCGCTGCGCACTCGACGATCCGATCGTTCTGGTGGCGCCCGCCCGTCGCGGCCACGGTGCTGTGGTCGGTGGTCGCGGCAATGTCGCTGGCCCGCCTGATCTTCCCGGATCTGCTCGACGTCTTCCGTCGGCAGCCGGTGCGCACTCGCGATGTGGGGGAGTGGTGGCGCATCCTCACGGCCGGTCTGGTCGAGGACGGCGGGGTGCTGCTCACGGTGGTGAACCTCGCGCTGTTCGCGGTGGTCGCCCTCGCGATTGTCCGCGTGTGGGGTTGGTACCGGGCGCTCGGGCTGGTGGTGGCCGGACAGGTGCTGTGGGGATTGTTCACCACCTTCGTGTTCCCGTCGGACGGTGCGGGCACTACCGGAGCGACGCTCGCCTCGGCCGCGACCCTGGCGGGGCTGTGGCCGGTGGTCGGAGCACCACGCTCGCTGCTCCTCGCCGCGGCGACGACCTTCGTCCTCGGCGTGCTGCTCGTGCTGGCGGGCGACGCCCACGGCGTGGCGATTCTGATCGGCATGCTGCTCGGGGCGGTACTCGCCACCGTCCTGCCCCCACCGCACCCGGCGCGTGCGTCGATGTCTGCGATGCGCGGTGATGTACACACCTGACCGCCTCGACGGAAGTGCGGTGGCGGTATGGGATCGTGACTGCTGTGTCTGCACTGCTTCGTTCGTTGAACCCGCTGGCCGTCGCACGTGGCGACGATCTTCCGGATGCCGTTCGCATCGACGGCCATACCTTCTCCCGCAGTGATCTGCTCGGCGCGGCCACCGCAGTCGCGGCGCGGGTGGCGCGGGCGGATCGGGTGGCCGTGCTCGCGACTCCGAGCCCCGCAACCGTGGTGGCCGTGACGGGGGCTCTGCTGGCCGGGACGACCGTGGTGCCGGTGCCGCCGGATTCCGGGCCCGCCGAACTCGCGCACATCCTGAGGGATTCGGGTGCGCAGGCCTGGCTCGGTCCGGTGCCGGGCGTGCAGCATCCCGACGTGCCGGAGTTACCGGCTCTGCCTGTCCGGTTGCATGCCCGCGACTGGCACCACCTGCCCGAGCCGAGTCCGTCGCGAATCGCGTTCGTGCTCTACACCTCCGGCACCACAGGTGCACCGAAGGGCGTACTCCTTTCCCGGCGGGCGATCGCTGCGGGTGTCGATGCGCTCGCGCAGGCGTGGGACTGGACGGAACGCGACACCCTGGTGCACGGACTTCCGCTGTTCCACGTGCACGGACTGGTGCTCGGGCTGGTCGGAGCACTGCGGGTGGGTAGCAGACTGGTGCATACCGGCAGGCCGACGCCCCGGGCATACGCGGAAGCGAAGGGCTCCCTGTACTTCGGGGTGCCGACGGTGTGGTCGCGCATCGTCGAGGACGAGGAGGCGGCTCGTGCGCTGAGCGGGGCGAGACTGCTCGTCTCCGGCAGTGCGCCGCTGCCCGTGCCGGTCTTCGAACGACTGAGCGAGTTGACGGGCCTGGTCCCGATCGAGCGCTACGGCATGAGCGAGACGATGCTGACCCTGAGCACCCGGGTGGACGGTGAGCGTCGTCCCGGCTGGGTCGGTACGCCGGTCGCCGGGGTCGAGACACGACTGCGCGACGAGCAGGGCCGCGAGGTGCCGCACGACGGCGAAAGCATCGGTGTGCTGCAGGTCCGCGGTCCGATGCTGTTCGACGGCTACCTGAACAGGCCCGAAGCGACCGCTGCGGCGTGGACGGAGGACGGCTGGTTCGTCACGGGCGACGTGGCGGTGATCGACGAGGGCGGTTTCCATCGCATCGTGGGCCGGGAATCGACCGATCTGATCAAGACCGGTGGCTTCCGGGTGGGAGCGGGAGAGGTCGAGACGGTGTTGCTCGGGCATCCGTCGGTACGGGAGGTGGCGGTGGTGGGGCTTCCGGACGAGGACCTCGGCCAGCGGATCGTGGCGTTCGTGGTGCCCTCGGCCGAAGGTCTCGAGGTCGACGAGGAAGAATTGACCAGTCTTGTCGCGCAACAACTTTCTGTCCACAAGCGACCTCGCGAGGTGCGCGTGGTGAGCGCGCTTCCGCGCAATGCGATGGGTAAGGTGCAGAAGAAACAACTGGGCTGAGGCATCCGGACCCGAGACCGCTCCGAGGCGAGTTCCTGTTTCCGGAACTTCGCGGAAATCGGTCACAGGGGTTGCATGTGTCACACTGCGAGGCGGATTCTCTACTGCACTGTGTAGATCTACTCACTTCGATGGGGGTTCGAGGGATGTCTGTACCGGATCATGTCCGGGTGCCCGGGCGCGACCGCCGGGGGGACGGTGACCACGCGCCGATGTTCCTGGTGGACGGAAAGCCCGCGTCCGTTCCGCTGCGCGATCTGCCGGCAGTGGCCCGCAAACTCGTGGCGCACTTCGCCGACAACGTGGCTCCGTGCTCGCTGCGACCGGGGGAATCGCTGCGCGGTGACGTCACCGAGGTGACGGTGCGCTGCCTGCGCATCGCGGTCCATCTCCTCGATTCGGGAGAACTGCCGTCCGACGCCGAACTCGCCGATCTGCGCAGTAGCGCTGCTCAGTGGGCACGCGCCGGCTTCCGCCTCGAATACATGCTCCGCATCTATCACGAGGGCATCAGGCTCGGCTGGGAGCTCGTCACCGACCGTGCCCGGGAGGGAGATGTCGCCTCCGTCGCCGACGCGTCCCGCTTGTGGATGGCCCTTCTCGAAAAGGTCACCGTCGCCGCAACCACCGGTTTCGTCTCCGAACTGGATGCCATCCGGCGCGAACGCGACGTCGGAGCGCAGGAGCTGGTCACTGCTCTGCTCAGCGGACAGGACGCGGCGACTGTCGCACAGCGTTCGGGCCTCGTACTGGCCGACACCTACACCGTGCTCGCGGTCTCGCTCACCCGTCACCCGGACGAGCGCAATCCGCACGTGCGTCCGGAGGTCGTCGCGCGCCGCACCCTGCGCCGGGTCGAGACCGAACTCGAATCGCTCTGCGAGGGCCGTCACCTCGCGATGCTCGGTCCGGAAGGGGGCACCGTACTGCTGCCCGACTCACCGTTGCCCGAGGCGATCGAGAGCTTCCGGCAACGCATCGAAACCGTCGCAGGCGTGTCGGTCACGCTCGCCCTCGTGCACGCCCCCGTCCGGGAGGTGCCCGCTGCAGCGAAGCAGGCTCACGAACTGCTCGACCTCGTGCGCCGGCTCGGCCGCCCGGTCGGTGCCTACCGCATGCAGGATCTCGCCCTCGAGTACCAGCTCACCCGGCCGGGACCGGCGCGTCGCCACCTCGCACGACTGCTCGATCCGCTCGACGAATCACCCGAACTCGTCGAGACCCTGGAAACGCATATCGCGCACGATCTCAGCCGTCAGCTCACCGCCCGTACCCTGCACGTCCACGCGAACACGGTGGACTATCGGCTCAAGCGGGTCGCGCAGCTGACCGGCTTCGATCCCACCCGGCCCTCCGGACTGCGGCAATTGCAGGCCGCACTCATCGCCCGGCGACTCGAACTGGAGAGCGCCGAACAAAGCTGACATCGCATCGGATTCGCGCTTCCCCGGTCTCGCGGTCGATATCATCGGTGTCGGTGACGAAGGGGCGTCACTCGGGGTGAACGCGAGGGGGGCCGAGGTATGGCCGGGGAGTCCGAGCCGTCCGATCCGGATCCGCCGGGCCGTGGTGGCGCGGCACACGGGGGCGCAGGCTCGGGCGTGCGCCGGGCGAGCCGGACGATCGTCGCGGCGATTCTGGTGCTCGCAGTAGGGGCGCTCGCGTTCCTCGTCGTGGAGGAACGAAGCGACTGTGATGTCGTCGACCGCTACACCGTGTCGGTGTCGTCGGATCTCGCGCCTGTCGTGGAGGAGATCCGGGGCGTCGATTGCGTGGAATTCGAGGTCGTCGAACAGGAACCGGGTGAGGTGTCGGCACGGCTCGCCACGGACGACGTCCCGGACCTGTGGATCCCGGCCGGCGGGTGGTGGGCCTCGTGGGCGGCGAAGACTGCCTCGGGTCCGGTGCGCACCGTCTCCACGCCTCTCGCCACGACGCCGCTGGTACTCGCGGGCCCACCCGGTGCGGTCGGACCGGTACCCCATTGGCAGGCCGCTCTGTCCCTGCCCGATCTCGCCTTCGGTGATCCGTTGCGATCGGGTCCTGCGGTGGGTGCCATCCGCGCCGTGCTGGCCGAGGTGGCCGACGACCCGGTCGCGATCGGGAAGGTACGTCCGGTCATGGCGCCGCTGGCCGAGCGTGAGCTGGTCCGGGGCGAGGCAGCGCCGATAGGTTCGAAAGCGCTCGACGAAGTCCTCTCGAACGGCGGGACGGTGGTGAGCACCGAGCAACAGGTGGACACCTACCGCCGTGTCAACGAACGCGATCTCGCTACCGCCGTACCCGCGAGTGGCACCCTGCTCGTCGATTACCCCATGGTCGTGACCGCACAAGGAGACAGACACGACCAGGCTGCATCGGCTGCGATCGTGCTCGTCGACGCGCTGCACGCACCCGAAGGGCTGGACAGACTGGCTCGGTACGGCTTCCGCGACGGAGGCGGGCGTGCTTTTCCGGACGGTCGTGGCGTCGGTCCCGTTTCCGTGTTGGAACTCCAGGACGAGAGTGTCGCGGAGGAGGCCATGAATGTGTGGGAGTTGCAGGCGCTTCCGGTCCGCACCATCCTGGCGGTGGATGTATCCGCGTCGATGAATCGCAGTCTCGGCGACGAGCGCCGGATCGACCTGGTCCGTCGTGCGGCAACGGCCGCCGGGGACGTCCTGCCGGGGAGCGTCGCGGCCGGGCTGTGGTTCTTCGGCGTGCGAGTCGGCGATGCTCCCGGCGGTGACTACGTCGAGGCCGCGCCGATACGGCGTTTCGATTCGGAGGTCGAGGGCGGGACCCACCGCGACCATCTCACCTCGCTCGTGGCGCAGATGGCCGGCACGGCGGACGAGAACACAGCGCTCTACGACACGATCCTCGCGGCCTTCCGGCACGTGCGGGACAGCTACGATCCGCGAGCAGCCAACAGCGTGGTCGTGGTGACGGACGGCGCCGACGACGGCTCGGACCTGTCGAAGGACGAACTGCTCGACACCCTCGCGGCCGAGAAGGATCCGTCCCGGCCGGTCCGAGTGGTGACGATCGGGCTCGGCGAGGACGTCGACCTCGAGACACTGGACCGGATCGCCGGAGCGACCGGAGGGACGAGTTACCGGACGATCGATCCCCTCGACATCACCGGACTCGTGGTCACAGCACTGGTTGATCGGACGGGGCGTTGACCGTCCGTCCCCGGCTACGCTGCCAGATCACCCCGAGCAAGGTGATGATCACGAACAACACGAAGGTCGATGCGAGCTGGACCCGGGCGTCGGGGTCGGACAGCATCAGCGCGATGAAGCCGATGAGCATCGCCAGGGTGAACCAGCTGAGATAGGGGAACAGCCACATGCGCAGCCGCAGGGTGCCCTCTCGCTCGAACCTGCGCCTTAGGCGCAGATGCGCGACGACGATGAACAGCCAGATGGCGATCAGGGCCGATCCGACCGCGTTGAGGAGGATGCCGAGGATCGTGTCGGGCAACAACCAGTTGAGCCACACGCTGACGAATCCGAAGAACACCGACACGAGCACCGCGTTGCGGGGCACTCCGTGGTGGGTGAGCTTGCTCAGCCAAGCCGGACCATCGCCTCCGCGCGCAAGCGAGAACGCCATCCGGGAGGTGCCGTAGACATTGGCGTTGAACGCCGACAGCAGCGCGACCACCACTACGAGTTCCATGAAGCCGGACACATAGGGGATGCCGGCGATGTCGAGGACGGAGACGAACGGGGAGGTCTCACCACTCGCCGCAGTCCACGGAAGCACGAGCACCATGATCGAGATCGAGCCGAGGTAGAAGAGCGAGATCCGCCAGACGACACTGCGCACGGCGGTGGCGATGGAACGTTCGGGATCCTTCGATTCGGCCGCGGCGATCGTGACGATCTCGATGCCACCGAACGCGAAGGCCACCGCGAGCAGGCCGGCCGCGACGCCGGCGATACCGTTGGGTGCGAATCCGTCCCCGTCACCGAAGAGGTGAGTGGTACCGACGGGTTCGGTTCCGGGGAGCAGTCCGAAGACGAGCAGGACGCCGACCACCAGGAACCCGATGATGACCGCGACCTTCAGAGCCGCGAACCAGAACTCGAACTCGCCGAAATTGGCGACCCGTGCGAGGTTGACGACCGCGAAGAAGGTCACGAACACCAGCGCGACCACCCATTGGGGTACCCCCGGCAGCCAGGACTGCACGATCGCCGAGGCGCCGGTGATCTCGACACCCAGAACCATGATCAGCATGAACCAGTAGAGCCAGCCCATGCTGAACCCGGCCCAGCGTCCGATACCGATCCGCGCGTAGTGCGAGAAAGACCCGCTGACCGGCAGCGCAGCACCCATCTCGCCGAGCATGCGCATCACGAAGATGATCATCACTCCGGCGAGCAGGTACGACACGATGATGGCCGGACCGGCCGCGGAGATACCGACCCCCGAACCGAGGAACAGGCCGGCTCCGATGGCGGATCCGAGCCCCATCATCGTCAGGTGACGGACCTTCAGGCCGCTTCCGAGATGTTCGACCTCTGGGGTGGGCTGGGGGGTTGCACTCACGGCTGCCGGTTCCGAATCGTCTAGTCGTTGGCGTGCAGTGCAGCGTTCAGTTCGACGCCGCTGCCCTTGTTCGGCACGACTTCGACCGCACCGCTCACGGAGTTGCGGCGCAGCAGCAGGTTGGAGGCGCCGCTGAGGGTGGCCGCCTTGACCACCGTGCCGTCCGGGCCGGTGACCTTGGTGCCCGCGGTGACATACAGGCCGGCCTCGACGATGCAGTCGTCGCCGAGCGAGATGCCCACGCCCGCGTTCGCGCCGAGCAGGCAGCGCTTACCGACGGAGATGACCTCCTTGCCGCCACCGGAGAGGGTGCCCATGATCGAGGCGCCACCGCCGATGTCGGAGCCGTCGTCGACGACGACGCCCGCGGAGATCCGGCCCTCGACCATGGAGTTGCCGAGTGTGCCGGCGTTGAAGTTGACGAAGCCCTCGTGCATCACGGTGGTGCCGGATGCGAGGTGCGCACCGAGGCGGACCCGATCGGCGTCGGCGATGCGGACACCGGAGGGAACGACGTAGTCGACCATGCGCGGGAACTTGTCCACGCCGTAGACGGTGACGGGACCGCGGATACGGAGGCGCGAGCGCACGGTTTCGAAGTTGTCGACCGCGCACGGGCCGTAGTTGGTCCACACGACGTTCGCGAGCAGACCGAAGATGCCGTCGAGGTTGAGCCCGTGCGGGCGAACGAGGCGATGCGACAGCAGGTGCAGTCGCAGGTAGGCGTCGTGAGTGTCGACGGGCGGCTTCGAGAGGTCGGCGATGTCGGTCCGGACCACGACCTGCAGGACCTCACGAGCCTCGTCCGTGCCGGCGAGAAGAGCCAGGTCGGACGGGATGTCGGTGCCCTCGAGGCGTGTCGTTCCGCTTTCGCTCGGCTCGCCGAGGGTGGGGGCGGGGTACCACGTGTCGAGGACGGTTCCGTCCTCCGTGATGTTCGCGATGCCTACTGCTGATGCTCCGTGTGCACTCACGGGTGGAAAGCGTACGCGAGGCCATCTCGCGGCTGTGTCCGCCCTGAGGAAATCGTGTGCGGGGCCTGAGCGAGATGCTCGTTTCGTATCGTGCAGGTATGCCTGTACCGCAGCTGGACCTGCATGCCGACCCCGTCGAACTGACCGCCGCACTCGTCGACATACCGAGTGTGTCGCAGGACGAGGCGCTCATCGCCGATGCCGTGGAAGCAGCCTTGCGTGAGCAGACCGACGGCTTCGAGATCGTGCGCAACGGCAATTGTGTCCTGGCGCGCACGAACCGTGGACTCGGCAGCCGCGTACTGCTCGCCGGGCATCTGGACACCGTGCCGATCGCCGACAACCTGCCGTCCCGGCGTGACGGCGACCTGCTGTGGGGATGCGGCACCTCCGACATGAAGGCCGGGGACGCGGTGTTCCTGCACCTCGCCGCAACCGTCACCGATCCTGCTCACGACCTGACCATCGTGATGTACGACTGCGAGGAGATCGCGGCGTCGTTCAACGGGCTCGGCCGGATCGAGACCGACCTGCGCGACTGGCTCGAGGCGGATGTCGCGATCCTGGGCGAACCCACCTCGGGTGAGATCGAGGCCGGATGCCAGGGCACCCTCCGGGTACGGATCACCACCGACGGGGTACGAGCGCATTCGGCGCGGTCCTGGCTCGGCGACAACGCCATCCACAAGCTCGCCCCCGTGCTCGAGCGCCTGGCCCGGTACGAGGCGCGTTCGGTCGACATCGATGGCTGTGTGTATCGGGAAGGGCTGTCCGCCGTGCGCATCGAGGGTGGGGTCGCGGGGAACGTCGTACCGGATGCAGCTGCGCTCGACGTGAACTTCCGGTTCGCTCCGGATCGCAGCCCCGACGACGCACTCGCGCATGTCAGGGAGGTCTTCGACGGTCTCGCGATCTCGATGGAACTCACCGACATGTCGCCGGGAGCACTGCCCGGGCTGTCGAACCCGGCGGCGGCCGCGCTGGTCGAGGCCGCGGGCGGACGGTTCCGGGCCAAGTACGGCTGGACCGACGTATCGCGGTTCGCGGCGCTGGGCATTCCCGCCGTCAACTACGGTCCGGGCGATCCGAACCTCGCGCACAAGCGCGACGAGCACGTCGAGGTCGGACGGATCACGGAGGTGACCTCCGTCCTGCGCACCTATCTCACCCGATAATCTGGCCGCCATGGCCGGTGACAAGTCGCCCGAAGACGGTTCCCGTCGTGAGATCGTGCACCGGGGTCCGGTGCAGCTGCGCGGCGAGCGGGCCCGCGAGGCGACCACGATGGATCAGCGATTGCTCGATCGCCGAGGACCGTCCGACTGGGTGCACACGGATCCGTGGCGCGTGCTCCGGATCCAGAGCGAGTTCGTCGAAGGTTTCGGCGCTCTCGCCGAGGTACCCCGCGCCGTGGCCGTATTCGGTTCGGCCCGCACACCTGCCGGGCATCCGGAATACGAGCTCGGCCGCCGGCTCGGCGCCGCGCTCGTCGACGCCGGGTACGCCGTCGTCACCGGTGGCGGGCCGGGGGCGATGGAGGCGGCCAACCGGGGTGCCAGCGAGGCCGGAGGGTTCTCGATCGGTCTGGGTATCGAGTTGCCTTTCGAACAGACCATCAACGAGTGGGTCGATCTCGGACTCAACTTCCGGTACTTCTTCGCGCGCAAGACGATGTTCGTGAAGTATTCGCAGGCGTTCGTGTGCCTCCCCGGTGGTTTCGGCACCCTCGACGAGCTGTTCGAGGCTCTGACGCTCGTGCAGACTCGCAAGATCACGCAGTTCCCGATCGTGCTGGTCGGCTCGGACTACTGGAGCGGCCTGGTGGGGTGGGTGCGCGACGTCCTGGTCCGTGACGCCAAGATCGCGCCGGCCGATCTGGATCTGCTGCACGTCACCGACAGCGTGGAGGAGACCGTGAACATCATCCTCGAGGCCCATCGGGGCGAGGACGAGAACGAACTGTACGGGCAGGAGGGTGGATGGTGACCGAGCCGTTGTCGGTCTGTGTGTACTGCGCGTCGGGGCCCGTCGACTCGCAGTTCCTCGAACTCGCGGCCGCAGTGGGGACCGCGATCGGCCGACGCGGCTGGCAGTTGGTCTCCGGCGGCGGCAATGTGTCGATGATGGGTGCGGTGGCCGAGGCGGCCCGCGTGGCAGGGGCACACACGATCGGTGTCATCCCCAAGGCGCTCGTGCACCGCGAGGTGGCGGACGTCGACGCCGACGAATTGATCGTGACCGAAACGATGCGCGAGCGTAAACGCATCATGGAAGACCGCGCCGACGCCTTTCTGACCTTGCCCGGTGGAATCGGAACCCTCGAGGAACTGTTCGAGACGTGGACGGCTGGGTATCTAGGTATGCATGACAAGCCGGTGGTGCTGCTCGACCCGATGGGGCACTTCGACGGCCTGCTCACCTGGCTCGAATCGATGGTCGACACCGGATTCGTGGCGCGGCGCGCACTCGACGGCCTCGAGATCACCACCGACCTCGACGACGCGCTCGCTCGCTGCGCAGCGCCGTACGCGGCGGTCTGAAATGTTCCACTCTGCCGCGCTCTTATCTACTCTTCGGTAAGTTCGGGGAACGCTGCGGGTGTTCCCCGGGCGAGTTCTCCAGTCCCCGACGTCGCCGTGAGGATCCTTCAGTGACCACTCAGTCCGATCGAGACAGTGCCCCCGTCGTGTCCCTGCCCGGACTCGTCTCGAAACTGCCCCGGATGGCCGCCGACCTTCCCATCGTATTGCGCGGTGCCGTCGGGATGACCAGGAAGCCGAGCGCCCGAGAAACGATCGGCTCGGTGTTCCAGAACCTCGCCGAACGACATCCGGATCGGCCGTTCCTGCGGTTCGAGGGAGAGACGGTCACCTACGGTGACGCCAACGCTCAGGTCAACCGTTACGCATCGGTGCTCGCCGGTCGTGGTGTCGGGACGGGCGACGTCGTCGGAATCCTCATGGGCAACCGGCCCGAGACGCTCCTGGTTGCTCTGGCCGCGGTCAAACTCGGTGCGGCTGCCGGGATGCTCAACATCAATCAGCGCGGCGAAGTCCTCGACCACAGTCTGGCCCTGCTCGACAGTGCCGTCCTGGTGGTCGGGGAGGAATGCGAGGACGCGGTCGACTCCCTCGAGGGAGAACCGCAGGCCCGAACCGTGCTTCGTTTCGACGAACTCCATACCTCTGCCCGGGATGCCGATGCGTCGAACCCGGCCGTCACGGAAGAACTTCGGGCGTCTGAGACCGCCTACTACATCTTCACCTCCGGTACGACGGGACTGCCGAAGGCGAGCCGGATGACCCACTTCCGGTGGTTGAAGTCGATGTCCGGACTCGGCAGCCTCGGTGTGCGCCTGCGCCGCACCGACGTCCTGTACTCGTGCTTGCCGCTCTACCACAACAACGCCCTCACGGTCGCGTTGTCCTCGGTGCTCGCCGCAGGAGCCACCTTCGGGCTCGGCCGGAAGTTCTCGGCGTCCAATTTCTGGGACGACGCACAACGCAACGGAGCGACGGCCTTCATCTACATCGGTGAGATCTGCCGCTACCTGCTCAACCAGCCGCCGCGCGAGGACGACAGCGCTCACGGGATCCGTCTCGCTGTCGGCAACGGTCTGCGTGCCGAACTCTGGGACGAGTTCACCGAGCGTTTCGGCATCGATCGCGTCGTGGAGTTCTACGGCGCCAGCGAATGCAACATCGCCTTCGTCAACGCGCTCGATCAGAAGCGCACCGCCGGTATCTGCCCGCTGCCCTATGCCGTGGTCGAATACGACCCGGATTCCGGACTGGCCCGCCCCGGAGAAGACGGCCGGTTGCGCAAGGTCGGTCGCGGTGAGGTCGGACTGCTCCTCGCGAAGGTCACCTCCCGTGCTCCCTTCGACGGTTACACCGACGCCGAGGCGACCGAGAAGAAGTTGCTGCGCGACGCGTTCTCCGACGGCGACGTGTGGTTCGACACCGGAGATCTCGTCCGCAACCAGGGCTACATGCACGTCGCCTTCGTGGACCGCCTCGGCGACACCTTCCGCTGGAAGGGTGAGAATGTCGCGACGACGCAGGTCGAGGCAGCGGTGTCGTCGCACGAGACGGTCGACGAGGCCGTCGTCTACGGGGTCGAGGTCGACGGCGCCGACGGCCGTGCCGGTATGGCCGCGATCACACTGAAGGACGGTGCCGAGTTCGACGGCGCCGCACTCGCGAAGACCCTGCAAGACGCGCTGCCCGAGTACGCCGTTCCATTGTTCGTCCGCATCGTCGACGAGCTCGAGTACACGACGACCTTCAAGAGCCGGAAGGTCGAGCTGCGCAAGGAGGGCTACACCGGAAGCGGTGAGGACGACGTGTACGTGCTCGCGAATCGCAGCGAGGGCTATCAGCCGATCTTCGACGGGTACGTCGAAGGCGTCGCGCGAGGTGAATTGCCCGGTCGCTGATCATGTCAGGATGGGAGCATGAGCGGCCCCGCGACCGAAATCCACGAGCCCACCTCCGTGACCCGTCCAGGTCCGGCACCGGACACCCTCTGCGGGCGTCGAGTCGCCACCGACCGGGCACTCGTCATGGCGATCGTCAACCGGACACCGGACTCGTTCTACGACCGGGGAGCGACCTTCGAGGACGAGGCGGCGCTCGCCGCTGTCGATCGTGCGGTGGCCGAAGGGGCCGACCTCGTGGACATCGGGGGAGTCAAAGCCGGTCCCGGTGAGGTCGTCGACAGTGACGAGGAGACACGGCGTGTCGTGCCTTTCGTCGCGGCGATCCGGGAGCGCTATCCGGACGTGCTCATCAGTGTCGACACCTGGCGCAGCGAGGTCGCCCGTCGTGCGGTGGGCGAAGGCGCCGATCTGATCAACGACACGTGGGCAGGTGCCGACCCCGACCTCGTCGCGGTCGCCGCCGAACTCGGTGCGGGCATCGTGTGCTCGCACACCGGCGGTGCCGTTCCGCGTACCCGGCCGCACCGGGTGAGATACCGGGACATCGTCGACGAGGTGGTGACCGAGGTCGTCGCGGCGGCGGATGCCGCCGCCCGCGCCGGTGTGGCGAGCGACTCGATCCTCATCGATCCGACCCATGATTTCGGGAAGAACACCTACCACGGGCTCGCTCTGTTGCGGCACGTGGACGTTCTTGTAAAAACCGGGTGGCCGGTGCTGATGGCGCTGAGCAACAAGGACTTTGTCGGGGAGACTCTGGGTGTCGAACTGGCCGACCGGTTGGAGGGCACATTGGCAGCGACAGCATTGGCCGCAGCGGCCGGCGCACGGATGTTCCGGGTACACGAGGTAGCAGCCACACGTCGGGTGGTCGACATGGTCGCGGCGATCGCGGGCACACGCCCGCCGGCGCGCACGGTGAGGGGGCTGGCATGAGCGCACCTGCACGCACATGGAACGAGGTCAACAGCTGGGATCGCCCGACCTGGGAGATCGACGAACTGGTCGAGGCCAAAGCAGGCCGCACGGTGACCGTGGTGTTGCCCGCACTGAACGAGGAGGAGACCGTCGCGGGGGTGATCGCCACGATCCGCCCGTTGCTCGGTGGGCTCGTGGACGAACTCGTGGTCCTCGATTCCGGATCCACGGACGACACCGCGGTACGGGCGCGGGCGGCGGGCGCCCGGGTCCTGTCCCGCGAGGAGGCGGTACCGGGTATCACGCCCGTGCCGGGTAAGGGTGAGGTGTTGTGGCGGTCGCTCGCCGCGACCTCCGGCGACATCATCGCCTTCGTCGATTCAGACCTGATCGATCCCGACCCGGCCTTCGTGCCGAAACTGCTCGGACCGCTCCTGCTCGGCGACGGTGTCCACCTCGTCAAGGGGTACTACCGGCGTCCGCTGCGCAGCAGCGCAGGAGAGGATGCCCACGGCGGTGGGCGGGTCACCGAACTCGTGGCTCGGCCCCTGCTCGCGGCGCTTCGGCCCGAGCTGACCTGTGTACTGCAACCGCTCGGCGGTGAGTACGCCGGCACGCGCGAACTGCTGGAGTCGGTGCCGTTCGCACCGGGCTACGGGGTGGAAATCGGATTGCTGCTCGACACCTACGACCGATTCGGTCTCCACGCGATCGCGCAGGTCAATCTCGGTGTCCGCAAGCACCGCAACCGGCCGCTGTCCGAACTCGGAGCGATGAGCCGGCAGATCGTGGGCACGATGCTCGCGCGCTGCGGGATCGCCGATTCCGGCGCGCCGCTCACCCAGTTCCTGGTGGAGGGCGAGGCATTCGTGCCGTTCGACACGAACGTCGACCTCGCCGACCGGCCGCCGATGGTGACGGTCACCGGCTGACAGCCTCGTCCGGTCCGAACGGCAGGCTCGTCCGGACCGGACGGGGGCGGCACGTCCCGGAACCGCTGTCGGTGATTCGTGCCAAGATCGGACCATGCTCACGGTTCTGCTGTACGTGCTCGTGATGGCGGGGGTCGCCGCGGTGTTGTTCTTCGTGGCGAGCGCCGTCTTCGGCCGCGGCGAGACCTTGGCGCCGCTACCTCCGGGGACCACGGTCACCGTGTTGCCGGCCGCGGAGATCACCGGTACCGACATCCGCGACCTGCGGTTCCAGCAGGCCTTGCGCGGGTACAAGATGAGCGAGGTCGACTGGGCGCTCGATCGGCTCGCCCGCGAGGTCGACGATCTGCGAGCCCGGCTTGCCGATGCAGAGGAGCGTGCGGGCGGTGCGCCGACCGTGGCGGGCGAGGCCTCGGCCCCACCGGCCGGCGACGTCGGCGTGAACGACGCCCCGGGTGGTGCCGAGGCGGATTCCTCCCCGACCCGCCGGGAGGCGCGATGACCACCGACGAGCGGGTGCGGTGCCCGTGGGCGGTGGACGGCCCCGGTTCGTCGCTCTACCGCGACTATCACGACTACGAGTGGGGCCGCCCGCTGCACGGGCGCGACGAACTGTTCGAGCGGTTGTCGCTCGAAGCGTTCCAGTCGGGTCTGTCGTGGTTGACGATCCTGCGTAAACGGGAGGCCTTCCGCGTTGCCTTCCGCGGATTCGATGTCGATGCGGTCGCCCGTTTCACACAGGCCGACGTCGAACGCTTGCTCGCCGACGCCGGCATCGTGCGCAACCGCCGCAAGATCGAAGCGGTGATCGCGAACGCACAGGCCGTGCTCGGCCTCCCCACCGACCTCGACAGCCTGTTGTGGTCGTTCGCGCCACCGCGACGCGCGCGACGGTGGAACACAGTCGAAGCGATCCCCGCCGTGACGCCGGAGTCCACGGCGATGGCACGTGAGCTCAAGCGTCATGGCTTCCGGTTTGTGGGCCCTACCACTGCATATGCGCTGATGCAGGCTACCGGAATGGTCGACGATCACCTGGAATCGTGCTGGGTGTCACTCGGGTCACGGCACTCGGAGAAGGGTTCTACCCAGGAGTCAGCTACGCGCACGTAATCCGGATAGGGAAGAATGAGAAGGTGCGCGTCGCCGTGACCGGCGATGCAACCACACGGTAACCCACGCGCCCGGCGGTCGGGTGCAGATTTGGAGGGAGCAGAGGATGGCGGCCATGAAGCCCCGGACCGGGGACGGTCCCCTCGAAGCAACCAAAGAGGGACGAGGAATCGTCATGAGGGTTCCACTCGAGGGCGGCGGACGTCTGGTCGTCGAGCTCACGCCCGAGGAAGCTGCGGCACTCGGCGACGAACTCAAGAGTGTCACCAGCTGATCTGCCCTTCTCAGGGCACTCCGGGCCCCGCGCTCTCCGGCGCGCGGGGCCCGGTGTCGTCCTGAGAGGACGATCGGCCGGGCGTGACGGCCGACCGGTACTTCCGTCCGACGATCCGGGAGAAGCGCGATGCTCGCGGACGTGATCGACCTGCTTGCTTGTCCCCACTGCGGGTCCGGTCTCGACCTCGATGAGAACGTCGTGATGTGCGACCGCGGCCACAGCTTCGATGTCGCACGTCAGGGTTACGTGTCGCTGCTCGCCGGCGGGTCGACGCCCTTCACCGGCGACACCGCCGAGATGATCGCGGCCCGCGCCGACTTCCTCGATGCCGGGTACTACGACCCCATCCGCCGCGCCGTCGCGGAGGCCTGCGCCGACACCGCGGCCGACCCGGCCGCACGGATCCTCGAGGTGGGTGCGGGAACGGGTCGATACCTCGCGGCCGTGCTCGACGCTCTGCCGTCGGCGCGCGGCATCGGCCTGGATGTCTCCAAGCCTGCGGTGCGACGCATCGCTCGCAGCCATCCCCGGACGGGAGCGATCCTGGCGGATGCCTGGCAGCGACTGCCCGTGAGATCCGCCTCGCTCACCCATGTGCTGTCGGTGTTCGCGCCCCGCAACGCAGCCGAGAGTCATCGCGTGCTCGCACCCGGTGGCGTGCTCCTCGTCGCCACACCGACCCCCGAGCATCTGCGCGAACTGGTATCGCTGCCCGGCATGGTGAGCGTGGACGATCGGAAGACCGAGCGTCTGTCCTCCGCCCTGTCGGGACGTTTCGAGCGTGCGGACAGAACCGACGTGCGGTTCACGGCAGCGCTCCCGCGCGACGCGCTCGGCCTCGTGGCCGGGATGGGACCGTCTGCCCACCACATGACGTCCGAGCAGCGCGCGCAATTGCTGGCGACATTGCCGGATCCGTTCGAGGTGACGGTCTCGGTCACCGTCACCTCGTGGACTCGGGTCGCGGGGACCGGCGAGCTCAGCGCGCCGTGATCACCTGTTGGTAGACGGCGACGGTCTGCCGGGCGATCTGCGCCCAGGAAAATTCGCTGACCGCACGGACGCGCCCGGCGCGGCCCCATTCAGCCGCTCGCGCACCGTCCTTGGCGACCTCGTCGACGGCCTCGGCGAGGGCGCGTTCGTAGGTCTGTGCGTCGAACGCGTCGTAGTGCACCAGGCGTCCGGTGACTCCGTCCTCCACGACCTCCGGGATACCTCCCACGTCCGAGGCCACCACGGCGGTCTCGCAGGCCATCGCCTCGAGGTTGACGATCCCCAGCGGTTCGTACACCGAAGGGCACACGAAAACCGTGGCAGCCGAGAGCAGTTCTCGCACCGATTCGGTTGGCAACATCTCGCGTACCCAGTGCACGCCGTCGCGTGCATCCTGCAGGGCGGCCACCGCACGTTCGGTCTCGGCGGCGATCTCGGGCGTGTCGGGTGCCCCTGCACACAGAACGAGTTGGATGTCGGGATCGAGGTGATGCGCCGCGGCGATCAGGTGCCCGACACCCTTCTGCCGGGTGATGCGGCCGACGAACACGGCGATGGGACGACTCGTATCGAGACCGATCCGCGCGACCACGGACTCGTGGCCGTCCGCCGCCGGACCCGGATGCCAGGCCGTGGTGTCGATGCCGTTGCGCACCACGTGGACCCGCGCGGGATCGACGAAGGGGTATGCGTCGAGGACGTCGAGTCGCATGCCGTCGCTGACGGCGATGATCGCGTCGGCATACCGGACCGCGTTGCGTTCGGACCAGGAGGAGATGCGGTAGCCGCCTCCGAGCTGCTCGGCCTTCCACGGCCGCCGCGGCTCGAGGGAATGCGCGGTGAGTATGTGTGGCACGTCGTGGAGTTCGGCGGCGAGATGCCCCGCCAGGCCCGTGTACCACGTGTGGGAGTGCACCACGTCCGCACCGGCTGCGGCGTGCGCCATGCGCAAACCGGCGGACAGGGTCGTCAGTGCGGGGTTGGCGTCGCGCAGTCCGGGGTCGGGGGAGTGCACGAACGCGGTATCGCGCGGTGCTCCTGTGCAGTGCACGTCGACCTCGACGAGTCGGCGCAGTTGCTCGACGAGTTCGGTGACATGGACACCGGCCCCGCCGTACACCTCAGGCGGATATTCCCGCGTCATCATTGCCACCCTCACCGCCTCAAACTAGCGGGCCGCCCGAGTTCCGGCCACCTGGCCCCGGGGCTGCGATCCGGCCCCGAGATTCCCCTTCGCTGGCGGTGGCATGGGCGGGGGGATAGGTTGAGCGTGTGAGGAGCCAGCCCCATGTGCTTGGAATCGTTCTCGCCGGCGGCGAGGGCAAACGTCTGTATCCGCTGACCGCGGACAGAGCCAAGCCGGCAGTGCCGTTCGGGGGCGCATACCGCCTCATCGATTTCGTGCTCAGCAATCTCGTCAATGCGGGCTATCTGCGGATCTGCGTTCTCACGCAGTACAAATCGCACTCGTTGGACCGCCATATCTCGCAGACCTGGCGCCTGTCAGGTTTCACGGGCGAATACATCACGCCCGTGCCTGCCCAGCAGCGTCTCGGCCCGCGTTGGTACACCGGCAGCGCCGACGCGATTCTGCAGTCCCTCAATCTCGTCTACGACGAGGACCCGGAGTACATCGTGGTCTTCGGCGCCGATCACGTCTATCGGATGGACCCGGAGCAGATGGTGCGTCAGCACATCGAGTCGGGAGCCGGTGTCACGGTCGCCGGCATCCGTGTCCCGCGCAGCGAGGCATTCGCGTTCGGGTGCATCGACAGCGACGAGAGCGGCAGGATCACCCAGTTCCTCGAGAAACCCGCGCACCCACCGGGGACACCCGACGACCCCAATGTGACCTTCGCTTCCATGGGGAACTACGTCTTCACCACGAAGGTTCTGGTCGAGGCGCTGCGGGCCGACTCGGACAATCCCGACTCCGACCACGACATGGGCGGCGACATCATTCCCGCCCTGGTCGAGCAGGGTGAGGCGCACGTCTACGACTTCAACGACAACGTGGTCCCCGGTGCGACCGAACGCGACCGCGCCTATTGGCGCGACGTCGGCACGCTCGACGCCTTCTACGACGCCCACATGGATCTCGTGTCGGTCCATCCGATCTTCAATCTCTACAACCGGCGGTGGCCGATCCGGGGCGCCGCCGAGAACCTTCCGCCCGCGAAGTTCGTGCAGGGCGGCCTCGCACAGGAGTCGATCGTCGGCGCCGGAAGCATCCTGTCGGCCGCGACCGTCCGCAACTCGGTGCTGAGTTCGAACGTCATGGTCGACGACGGGGCGACCGTGGAGGGCAGTGTCCTGATGCCGGGTGTCCGCATCGGCAAGGGCGCGGTCGTCCGTCGCGCGATCCTCGACAAGAACGTCGTCGTCGGCGACGGCGAGATCATCGGGGTGGACCTCGAGCGGGACCGACAGAGATTCGCGGTCAGCAACGGCGGTGTCGTCGCCATCGGCAAGGGCATCTGGATCTGAGCCGGCGCCCCTGCGGGGAGATCGCTGTCAGGTGAGCCGCACCGCGCAGAGGAGGCCGTCTCCGAGCGGTAGGACCACTGGTGCGAGACGTTCGTCGGAGGACACGGCGCGGGTGGCCTCGCGGACAGCGAGCACCGTCGCGTCACGAGCGGCAGGATCGGCCACACGTCCGTCGAGCAGTGCGTTGTGGAGCACGATCACCCCGCCGGGCCGGAGCAGGCGCACCCCTTCGCGCACGAAGTGCGGATGGTCCTCGGGTGTCGCGTCGACGAACACCATGTCGTATCCGGCGTCGGCGAGTCGCGGCAGGACGTCCAGCGCACGGCCGTTGATGAGCCGGGTACGCGAAGCGACGATGCCCGCTTCGCGGAAGGCGATCTTCGCCGCGCGCTGATGCTCCGGTTCGCTGTCGATCGTGGTGAGGACGCCGTCCTCGCGGAGGCCGTGCAACAACCACAGGCCGCTCACACCCGCACCGGTGCCGATTTCCACGACAGTCCTGGCATCGAGCATCCGGGCGAACATCGCAAGGGTGGCACCGACGGAGGGGGAGACCGGGTCGGCACCCAGATCTTCGGCACGGTCACGCGCCGCGGAGAGGTCGTCGTCTTCGACGACGATGCTCTCGGCGTGGGTCAAAATGCGATCGGCGTTGGTCTGCACCCCACTGAGGCTATCCTCGGGCCTTGGTTCGCGCAGGCAGGCGCGCTCGGAAGAGGTGCCGGGAGTTGCAAGATTCCGGAGTGTGATCCCGGCCGGACACGTTTTCTCAGCGAGGTTTCAGGTTACTCATACGTCGGCCACATCGCCGCGAGGAAAACTTACGCTCGATGAACCAGACGATCGTCACGGTGCGCAGCCTCGAGGACGCGCCGGCTCGTGAACGTTCCTCTCGGAACATTCTGCGCGGGTCGGGTGTTGGAACTCTCGAAACCCGTATCCACCCCAGCGGTCCCGACGAGGAGGATCCAGCGATCCACATGACTCGATCCCACATCGTCCCCGAGAACGCCGTCCCGGCACTCGATGCCGCCCCCGAGGAGGATCTGAGCGGCACGGCGGCCTTCGATGCCACCGGGGACCGCGCGGCCATGCCGTCGTGGGACGAACTCGTCCGTGAACACGGCGACCGCGTCTATCGCCTCGCCTACCGGCTCTCCGGTAACGCCCAGGACGCCGAGGATCTCACGCAGGAGACCTTCATCCGCGTCTTCCGGTCGTTGCAGAACTACCAGCCGGGCACCTTCGAGGGCTGGTTGCACCGCATCACCACCAATCTTTTCCTGGACATGGTGCGCCGACGGAACCGCATCCGTATGGAAGCGCTTCCGGAGGACTACGATCGGGTACCGGCTTCAGGGCCGAACCCCGAGGAGATCTACCACGACGCGCGTCTCGGCGCCGACCTGCAGTCCGCCCTGGACTCGCTCGGACCCGAGTACCGCGCCGCGGTCGTGCTCTGTGACATCGAAGGTCTGTCCTACGAGGAGATCGGTGCCACACTGGGGGTGAAACTCGGTACGGTGCGAAGTCGTATCCACCGAGGCCGCCAGGCACTCCGTGAGTACCTGCGCGAGCATGGAAAGGTCGAGAACAGTCGCGTCGATGCGGGGTAGCCGCCGGGAGGTAGTGATGACGATGGTGCAACCACCTCGCAGGTTCGGCTCTACGGAACATCTCGCCAGCGAGGCAGTTGCCGCTTTCGTCGACGGTGAACTGCGTATGGCGGCCTACATGCGAGCCGCTCAGCACCTGTCGATGTGTCCCGAATGCGCCGCGGAGGTCGAAGCCCAGCAGCAAGCCCGCCACGCACTTCGGTCCGCTGCCGATCATGTGCCCCGGATGCCCAGTTCCCTGCTCGGGATGCTGAACAGCATCCCCTCCCATCTGTGCGATCCGTCCCCTCATCCACATGAGGACGACCGGTTGGGCGCGCGGCGATGGTCGATCCTCCGTCGCCGGTGACGACGGGCGGGTAACGGGTGATCCGATGCCATCGGTGATACTGGGCTGCGTGACGGACCTACACGGGGAAGACGGGCACGCGTGACGGCCGAATCTGCGCAGCACACCGGCCGACAGGCCGGCGACAATCCTCGGCGTGAGGAGCCGGTCGACGCTTCGCCGGGCCGGGCCGACCTGCCGGACGGAGCGATCACACGCCCTGCGGACGCTCCCCGTCTCGAGCCCCGGCCGGTCTACCGGCCGACGGTCGATCCGACATCCGCACGCGTCTTCGGTCGACCCACCGGCATCGAGGGCCCGTTCGGCCCGGCCCCCCATCCGAGCGTCCTCGATCCGCGTATCCGCCAGGATCCCCCGGCCGATGCAGTCCTGGCCGAGGCCTACGGACGTCCGCCGCATGCCGAGGAGACACTCCAGCGACCTCCCTCGGAACCGACCGTCGAGGCGGACGACGAGGTGGAATCCGATCCTTGGCGCGACCCGGACTCCGCCGTGCGGCTCGGCTCGCCGATGCCCGGGCAGACCGAGGAGCAACAGCTCCCTCCGGCGCCCGGACTCACGCTGCGTGAAGTGCTGTTCGATCGCCGCGTCCAACCTCGCGCCCTTGCGACCCTCGCCGCGGTCGCCATCGCGATCGGCATGGTCGGCGGACTCGTCGTCGCACTGGTCACCTCAGACAACGGTTCGCTGACCAGTCGTGGGGTGACGCTGAGCCAGTCCGGACCCGACGAGGAACTTCCGAGCGGTGCGGTCGCACGGGTTGCCGACACCGTGCTGCCCGCGGTCGTGTCCATCCAGGTGACGCTGGGAGGTGACGCCGGTACCGGATCGGGCGTCGTGATCGACGGTGCCGGTTACATCGTCACGAACAATCACGTGATCTCCATGGCTGCCGGCAACCCCGACGCCAAGGTGCAGGTCACCTTCGACGACGGAACGAAGGTTCCCGCCTCGATCGTCGGACGTGACATCAAGACCGACCTGGCGGTGCTGGCGGTGGAGAACGTCGACAATCTGGTTGTCGCCGAACTGGGCCGTTCCGAGGATGTCCGGGTCGGTGAGGATGTCGTCGCGGTCGGTTCTCCACTAGGGCTCAGCAAGACGGTCACCCGCGGCATCGTCAGTGCGCTGAACCGGCCGATGCGGCTCAGCGGGCAGGGCACCGACACCGATGCGGTGATCGACGCCGTGCAGACCGATGCCTCCATCAACCCCGGCAATTCCGGTGGCCCCCTCATCGATATGGAAGGCCGGGTCATCGGCATCAACTCCGCGATCAAGTCGGAGACCGGAGGCTCGGTGGGGTTGGGCTTCGCGATCCCCATCGACGACGTGACCGTGGTGGCGCAGGAACTGATCCGCAGCGGTGAGATGCGGCATCCGGACATCGGCGTGAACGCCCGGTCGGTCGTCAACGACGTCGCAAGCGGCGCGGAAGTCGCCAACGTCCGCCAGGACAGTCCCGCCCAGCGCGCCGGAATCGTCGAGGGCGACGTGATCGTCAAGGTCGGCGACCGCGAGGTCACCAGCGCCGACGAACTCGTCGTGGCGGTCCAGCAGCAGGAGATCGACGAACCCGTCACCGTCCAGCTCGTGCGCAGCGGTCGTCTCGTCGATGTCGAGGTCACTCCCGTCTCGGACTGAAGTGTCCGCCACGCGGCGCCAGGAGCACCGGATCGAGACGAACGGTGTGGCGTCGGTGAATGTGAACTTCGGCGTAGCTGATGCGTTTCGGACGTGACCACGTACCCTGGATGCGTGTTCGGCAACATCGGTTGGGGCGAGTTCCTGGTACTTCTCGTGGCGGCACTCGTGGTGCTCGGCCCGGAGAGGTTGCCCGGTGCCGTCTCCTGGGTGGCCAAGTCGCTGCGGCAGGTCCGCGACTACGCTACCGGTGCGCGCGACCAGCTCAAGCAGGAGCTCGGTCCGGAGTTCGACGACCTGCGCCAACCGCTGTCCGAGCTGAACCAGTTGCGCGGCATGACCCCGCGGGCGGTCATCACCAAACACTTGCTGGACGGTGACGACTCCATCCTCACCGGAGATTTCGACGCCTCGCCCGCAGCGCGCCAGGGCACTCCGACGAACGGTGCGACCCGGCCGAATCTGACGAAGCCGCTTGCACGGGACGAGAAGCCCCCGATAGATCCGGACGCCACCTGACCTCACTTCCGGTCCGCACACTGCTCACGACCGAGCCCCCGCCGTGAACGATCGGCGGGGGCTCGGTCGACGTTCGGGCTACAGGTGACGCGTGGTGTCGATCCCCAGCGACATGCCCGCCAGGCCGCGCTTGCGCACCGCGAGCTTGTCCGAGATCTCCTTCAGGGCCACCGCAGGAGCCGACTCGGGCTGCGCGAGCACGATGGGCGTGCCGGCATCGCCCGCCTCGCGGACGGACGGGTCGAGTGGGATCTGACCGAGCAGGGGCACCGTCGCGCCCACGGCCCGAGTGAGCCGGTCGGCGACCGCCTGGCCGCCACCGGTGCCGAAGACGTCCATACGAGTGCCGTCGGGCAGTTCGAGCCACGACATGTTCTCCACGACACCGGCGATGCGCTGCCTGGTCTGCAGCGCGATCGAACCTGCACGCTCGGCCACCTCCGCCGCTGCCTGCTGCGGCGTCGTCACGACGAGGATCTCCGCGTTGGGGATCAACTGCGCCACGGAGATCGCGACGTCACCGGTTCCGGGCGGCAGGTCGAGCAGCAGGACGTCGAGATCGCCCCAGAAGACATCGGCGAGGAACTGCTGCAGGGCACGGTGCAGCATCGGGCCACGCCACACCACCGGGGTGTTGCCCTCGGTGAACTGGGCGATGGAGATCATCTTCACGTCGTGAGCCACAGGCGGGATGATCATCCGCTCGACCTGCGTCGGCTTGGCCGACGTGCCGAGCATCCGGGGGATCGAATGGCCGTAGATATCGGCGTCGAGGACACCGACGGACAATCCACGCGCGGCCATCGCGGCGGCGAGGTTGACGGTCACCGACGACTTGCCGACCCCGCCCTTGCCGGAGGCGACCGCGTACACACGTGTCAGCGAACCGGGCTGCGCGAACGGGATGACGGGTTCGGTGGAGTCTCCGCGCAGCGACTTGCGGAGTTCGGTGCGCTGCTCGTCGCTCATCACGTCGAGTGTCACGCGCACTTCACCGACTCCGGCGACGTCGGCGACGGCCTTGGTGACGCGCTCGGAGATCTCCGTGCGCATGGGACACCCCGCGGTGGTCAGATAGATCGCGATGTCGACACTGCTGTCGGCGCCGATGTCGATGCTCTTGACCATCCCGAGGTCGGTGATGGGCCTGCGGATCTCCGGGTCCTGTACCCGTGCGAGCGCACTGCGGATGTCGGACTCACTGACTGCCATGACGCCCATGTTAGGTCGCAGGCCGGTCGGCGGCGCATATGGGGCGTCGCCGACTCGGGGAGATGCGCGTGGTCAGTGGATACGGGGCAGGTCGGCCGGGCTGGGATCGATCCCGGTCGAGTAGGCGGTCGACCAGGCGAGCACGTTCGCCACGTACGCCATCGAATTGTTGTAGCGGTGGATCGCCTTCGTCGAGTGCGCGAGGTTACGCATGTCGAGGCCGCCGTCGCACAGGTACTTCGCGGTGGTCAGAGTCGAGTCGTACAGATTCTGGGGATCGGCGACACCGTCACCGTTGCCGTCGCCCGCGTACTGCTGCCATGTGGTGGGGATGAACTGCATCGGGCCCACGGCGCGGTCGAACACGGTGTCGCCGTCGAGTGCGCCGCCGTCGGTGTCGTAGATCGTGGCCTGCCCCGGCAGGCTCCCGTCGAGCGGCAGGCCGATGACGGGATCGAGCAGGTTTCCCTCGTCGTCGGCGCGCCCGCCGTTGGCGTGCCCGGACTCGACACGGCCGATGCCGGCGAGGAGGGTCCAGTGCATGCCGCACGTGGGATTCTCTTCGGCGAGCATGCGCTCGGCGTTGCGGTAGGCCGCGAAGTTGATGCCGGGAATACCGAGGGGGCCCTCGCGGAGAACCTCGGGTTCGGGCTCGGGTTCGGGGGCGGCTTTGAAGGTGCGAACCGGCGCAGGTTCGGGCTCGAGCATGATGGTCTGCACTGCTGCCACCGCTTCCGGGATCGCATCCGCGAGGCCGGCGGTGTCGCTCGAGGACGCGGTCGGGTCGGCCTCGTGCTGGGCTGCTCCCATCAGCGCTCGCGGTGACGCACCTGCGGTGGTCGCCGCTGCGGCGACCAGTCCGACCGGAACGAGTCCGGTCATCGCGATCACGGAGTTTCGCCGAAGCTTGGAATCCGACGGTTTGGCATGGCGGCCCAATGGATAACCCTCCCTCGGGTGTCTTTGGCGAGACACCTTCGTTACGTGCTGGGCCGACGCTACAGCATTCGATGCCGTTCTGTTACTCAACCGTGATGTAACTGGGGAGAGGGCGCGGGTGTCGTTGCCGATTCGTGCTGCTAGGGGCGGGCGGGATCGGCCACCGGAAACGCCGATGACGACACGCCCGCAGCGCGTGTCGTCGTCGGCGGGTTGCCTGGTCTCACTCGCAGAAGGCGGCTACCAAGCAAGGGATTTCGGGTAGAGGCGGCAGCGGAGGCAGAGCCGGAAGCGAGGGAAACGCCGGCTCGGTCGGTGCCTCGCTCGCTCCTTGCTCGCCGCCCTGGGAATCGGCCGGAGCAACAGGCGGGGGCGCGGTGATCGCCGGAGCCGGGGCGGCCACGTCGGCCGCGCCGGGAACCGGGCGTGCCGGGACGGGAGCAAGTTCGGCAGGGGCGACCTCGGCCGTCTTTGCGTATTCACGGGACCAGGTCCGGACATTCGCGAGATAGTCCGGAGACGGATCGAACATGGCCGCCGCCCGCGCTTCGCCGTCGGGCTCGCGCAAGTTCCCACCCTCGGCGCACATCCGAACGCCTGCGGCCAGGGTCGAGTCGAAGATGTTCTGCGGATCGGCGGTGCCGTCCGCATTGCCGTCGGCGGAATATCGCTCCCAGGCTGCCGGGGCCAGGCGCATCGGTCCGAGGAGGCCGTCCGGGGTGACGACCGGAGTCGTCAGCGTTCCCAGGACGTCGGTCCGGCCACCGTCGGCGTGCCCGGAGTTCAGGCGGCCGATCGCGGCGAGCAGGTTCCAAGGTAGCCCGCACTCGGGCGCGTCGATGGCCAATTGCATCTCCGCTGCTCGATAGGCGTAGAAGACGAGTTCGGGAATCGCGAGCTCCCCGTCGCCGAAGACGGTGGGTGTACCCGGGGCGACCGTGGCCGGAGGAGCGCCGGGGGGAAGTGGGGTGCCCGGGCTGCGCGGCGGTTGCGCCTCACGCACTTCCCCCGGAAGCAGGCCGACCGCCGTGACGGCGACCTCGGGCTCGGTGTCGGTGGCCGCTGTCCCGGCGACGACCTGTGCCGACGACGCAGTTGTCACGAGTCCTGCGGCGAGAATCACCGGAATCGTCAGCCCGACCTTCCACCGCACGCGATCACCCTCCCTCGACCACCCATTCGGCTGCTGTGACGAAGGTTACAGAAGGATGCGCGGTTGTGTGCAACCGGCCGTCCCGGACAACCGTATTGTCCGGATCTCAGCGTCGCGGAGCGCGCGAGCGCGGATTGCCGGCGTCGTCCTCGTTCTCGTCGTCGGCGAGCAGCGCGCGCAGGTCGTCGAGTTCGCGGCGCAGATAGTCACGGGTGGCGACCTCGCCCACCGCAAGTCGAAGGGCCGCCAGTTCCCGCGCCAGGAACTCGGTGTCCGCCTTCGTCTGCTCGGCGCGGGCGCGGTCCTCCTCGAGCGACACGCGGTCGCGGTTCTCCTGCCGGTTCTGCGCGAGCAGGATGAGCGGGGCCGCATAGGCCGCCTGGGTCGAGAAGGCAAGGTTGAGCAGGATGAAGGGATAGGGATCCCACTGCAGCCCGACCGCGGTGATGTTGAGCAGGATCCACACGATCACGACGATCGTCTGGATGGCGAGATAGCGACCGGTTCCGAGGAATCGCGCGATCGACTCGCTCACCCGGCCGACCGCTTCGGCGTCGAAGTTGAACCGGAATCTCGACGACTGAGGTGTCTCGAGGCGCGAGCGGCCCTGCGTGCTGCGGTCACTCATCCTCGGTGTCCTCCTCGCGCCAGTCCTCGGGCAGCAGATGGTCGAGCACGTCGTCGACGCTCACCGCGCCGAGTAGGTGCCCTTCGTCGTCCACCACCGGGCCGCACACCAGGTTGTACGTCGCGAAGTACCGCGTGACGGTGGTCAAGGCGTCGTCGGGAGCCAAGCGGGGAAGGTCGTCGTCGACGACCCCACCGACCAGGCTCGCGGGGGGTTCCCGGAGTAATCGTTGCAGATGGACGCAGCCCAGATACTTTCCGGTGGGAGTCGCGGTGGGCGGGCGGACGACGAAGACCATCGACGCCAGCGCCGGGGTCAGATCCGGATTGCGCGCGCGTGCCAGAGCTTCGGCCACGGTGGTCGCCGGAGTCAGGACCACCGGCTCGGGGGTCATCAGACCGCCCGCTGTGTCGGGGGAGTGCTCGAGCAGGCGGCGCACCGGCTCCGAGTCCTCGGGATCCATCCGTTGCAGAAACGATTCGGCGTCCGTGGCGGGGAGTTCGCCGAGAAGGTCGGCGACGTCGTCGGGATCCATCGCTTCGAGCACCGCAACCGCGCGATCGAGACCGAGCTGGGTGAGCAGCTCCGTCTGATCGTCTGCGGGCAACTCCTGCACGATGTCGGCGAGGCGTTCGTCGTCGAGCGCTGCCGCCACCTCGGTTCGCCTCTTGGTCGGCAGGTCCCGCAGCGCGTTCGCGACGTCCGCCGGCCGCATGTCCTCGAACTGCAACAGCAACTGCGCGACACCTTGGCCGGGCATAGCCAGCGCCTGCTGGGTGAGACCGTGCACGTGCGGCCATTCCACGATGTGCACATGCGAGCGCCGCGCGAGCCGGCCGCGATGGCGACGTACCGCGACCCGGGCGACCACCCAGTCGCGCGTGCGCATGAGTTCGATGCCCAGATCCACCACCACTGCATCGACACCCATCAGGTCCGGCAGTTCCGGGTCGTCGACTCGCACACGGGAATCGAGGACCTGCCCCAGAGCGAGCACCTCCGACGGCCGCTGGTTGAACCGGCGCAGACTCACATTGCCGGTGACGAGGGTGACCGCACCCGGCTCGATCGCGGTCACACGCAGCATCGGCACGAAGATCCGCTTGCGGGTGGGCAGTTCGACGACCAGCCCCAGCGCGCGGGGCGGCTGTCGCCCGACTCGGATGGTCAGCACGACATCGCGGACGCGGCCGATGGATTCGCCGTCGGGGCCGAGAACGACCAGTCCGGCCAGCCGCGCGACGTAGACCTTGCTCACTGCTGCCATGATTGCCAGGCTAGAGCGTGCCCACGCTGTTCCCGGAACCCGGAGGTCTGGTCAGGTCATGTCGTTCTCGTTCAGGCCCCGGCGGTCGGTGCTCGCGGTTCCCGGCAGCAGCCGGAAGATGATCGACAAGGCCAAGGGGCTCCCGGCCGACGAGATCTTCCTCGACCTCGAGGACGCAGTGTCGCCGCTCGCGAAGGAGCAGGCACGGACAACAATCGTCGAAGCCCTGAACGAGGACGGCTGGGGCAATCAGATCAAGGTCGTGCGGGTCAACGACTGGACCACGGACGCCACCTATCTCGACGTTGCGACGGTGGTCGGCGGTGCCGGTGGGAATCTCGACGCGATTCTGCTGCCGAAGGTGCCCGATGCGAGTCATGTGAAGGCGCTCGATCTGCTGCTCACGCAGATCGAGAAGGCGCACGGTCTCGAGGTCGGGCGCATCGGTATCGAACCGCAGATCGAGAACGCGATCGGGCTGACCAACATCGACGAGATCGCGACGGCGAGTCCACGTGTGGAGACACTCGTGTTCGGCCCCGCCGATTTCATGGCCAGCATCAACATGCGCACCCTCGTCGTCGGGGAACAGCCCGAGGGTTACGACCGTGGCGACGCCTACCACCACATCCTCATGACGATCCTCATGGCGGCGCGTGCCCACGGACTGCAGGCCATCGACGGCCCCTACCTCCAGATCCGGGACGTCGATGCCTTCCGCCGGTCGGCGCAGCGGACCGCAGCCCTCGGCTTCGACGGCAAGTGGGTGCTGCACCCCAGCCAGATCGATGCTGCGAACGAGGTGTTCAGCCCGCGCCAGGAGGACTACGACAAGGCCGAACTCATCCTCGATGCCTACGAATGGCATACCTCGGCCGCAGGCGGTGCCCGCGGAGCGGTGATGCTCGGTGACGAGATGATCGACGAGGCGAGCAGGAAGATGGCGCTCGTGATCTCGGCGAAAGGCCGCGCCGCCGGACTGCAGCGGACGCAGACCTTCGAACCACCGACGGGATAGCGGCGCAGAAGAGGACATATCAGGCGAACCGCTGGAGCGGGCGCGTTGCGTTTCGGGGCAGAATGGGGGACGACGCGCCGCGACGGACGGCCTGTTATCGCGAAGGAGTCGAACATCACATGACGAATCCCCTCGGACCCGGTCGTCAGGTCCCCGGCCTGCCGACTCCTCCCACGGGCTGGCCCGTCGGTTCGTATCCCACCTACGCCGAAGCACAGCGCGCTGTGGACCACCTGGCCGATCAGAACTTCGCCGTCGAGGACGTCACGATCGTCGGTGTCGATCTCATGCAGGTAGAGCGGGTCACCGGGCGGCTCACCTGGCCGAAGGTGATCGGCGGAGGAATCGTGTCGGGCGCATGGCTCGGTGTGTTCTTCGGTCTGCTGCTCGGCATCTTCTCGACCGATTTCCTCGGCCCGCTGCTCGTCGGTCTCGTCGGCGGCATCGTCTTCGGCCTCATCTCGGCGACCATCCCCTACGCCGCGACCCGTGGCCAGCGAGACTTCTCCTCCACCATGCAGCTCGTCGCAGGCCGGTACGACGTGCTGTGCCAGCCGCGAAACGCCGAGCAGGCACGCGACATCCTCGCCAAGCTCGCGATCTGACCGTCTCGATGGCCGAGCGGCCGTCGAGACAGGACTCGTCGCGGTGCGGGTCGCGCTACTACTGTCGATCTCATGCCCGATCTCGATTCTGTGGCCGAGGCCCTCTACGGCCTCGACCCAGGCGACTTCGTGGCCGCCCGCTCCGACTTCGCGGCGCAGGCGCGTGAGGCGGGCGACCGCGATCTCACGGCGGCGATCGGCCGGCTGCGCAAGCCGACCGTCGCGGCCTGGATGGTCAATCTCCTCGCACGCGAACGGGCCGAAGAGCTTGCAGCGCTGCTCGACATCGGATCTGCCCTGCGCACCGCACAGCGACGCCTGTCGGGTAGCGACTTGCGGAAGCTGTCCGAGCAGCGCCGCCGGGTGGTCGCAGCGCTCGAACGCGATGCGGGCCGCCTCGCCGCCGAACGCGGCCGTACCGTCTCGGAGACCGCACTGAGGGAAGTGGGCCGCACTCTCAACGCGGCGCTGTCCGACCCCGAGGTCGGTGAGCAGGTCCGGCAGGGCCGCCTCGATGCGATCGTCGAAGCGGACGGATTCGGTGATCTGTCCGCGATGCCGCTCACCGTCGTACGCGACCGGTCCGGGCGGGAGGAAGAGCAGGAGCACCCGAAGTCGCAGGGTGACGACACCATGCGCGCGGAGGCGGAACGCACCGCGCGCGAAGCCGAGATCGACGCGGCCGCCGCCGCGCTCGACACCGCGCACAGCACGGCGGACGAAGCGCGCGCAGCCGCGGCGACAGCGGAACGAGAATTGGCCCGCCACGAATCGGAGGTCGCCGACCTGCGGGCCGGCCTCGAACACGCGGAGCAGCAGCGCACCTTCGCGCGGCGGGCCGCTGCCGAGGCGAAGAAGCGGGTGGTGGCTGCCGAACGTGCGGTCTCGGCCGCAGAGGCGCATCTGGCCCGGACGAAGAACTGAGTGTTCAGGCGCTCGTCCGCGCGACGAACCGGCGCTGCCACGGAGTCTCGACAGCCCGCGGATGATAGTGCCGCCGTACGAATTCGACCGCTTCGTCGGGGGAGAGACCGTCGAGGACGGCAAGGCATGCGAGTGCCGTCCCGGTCCGGCCGCGTCCGCGCCCACAGGCGATCTCCACCCGTTGCCGGCCCGCTCGGACCCACGTCTCGTACAGAACGGCGTGTGCGTCCTCCGGGTCGTGCGGCGTACGGAAGTCCGGCCAGCGGATCCACCGTGACTCCCACTCGAACGGAACGGGTGGACGCGCGAGGAGATACACCCCGAAGTCGGGGAAGGGCTCGTCCGGCGCCGATCGGTACATCCCGCGCCCTCGCACGAGCCGGCCGGACGGCAGTTGCAGCACTCCGGCGTCTGCTGGATCCCACTCGCGTCGCACGGTGGCAACCTACCCGCCCGGCGTCCGTGTACCGAACGTCACGTCCGTTCGTCCGCGGACCGAGTTTCGGTCTCGATAGTGTCGATTCATGGGTGAACGCACTGAGCCGGAGATCAGAATTCTCGAGTCGGAGGACGAACTGCGTCAGGCATCGGCGCTGTTCCGGACGGCAATGGTGGGTCTGCCGTCGTGGCCCGAAGTCCCCGGCGGAACGGTGAATCGGTATCTCGAAGCCGGCCGCACCTGGGGTGCCTTCCTCGACGGCATGCTGGTCGGCACGGTCGACGCCACGAGCGGAAAGCTGACCCTGCCGGGTGGTGTGCGGGTGCCGCACGCGGCAGTCACCCACATCGGTGTCCTGCCGACCCACACGCGTCGCGGAGTGATCTCCGGTCTCGTGCACCGCCAGCTGAGTGACGCGCGGGATCGTGGCGAGATTCTCGCGACGCTGCGTGCCTCCGAAGCGACGATCTACGGGCGGTTCGGTTACGGCGTCGCGTCCACCTCGGTATCCGTCGACGTCGATGTGCGCCGGGCCTCCCTGCGTCCCGGTCTTCCCGAGAGCGGGCCGGTGCGCTTGTCGTCCTATCCCGACGCATGGGACCTGCTGGCGCAGATACATTCCCGGCATCTGCCGTCACGTCCCGGCATGATCGACCGGTCGGAGTACTGGTGGAACTCGCGTAAGTGGCGGGCCGCCTCGCTCACCGACCCGATGTACGTGGCGGTACACGGCGAGCCGGGACACGAGGACGGATTCGTCCGGTACCACCCCGTCGACACACACGAATGGTTCACCAGCCGGAATCGCACCGTCGTCGTAGACGACTTCTTTGCCCCGTCGCCGGAGGCGCATGCCGGCCTGACCCGTTTCCTGCTGGGCCTCGACCTGGTGGACAGGTTGCGATTCACGGCGCTCCCGGAGGACGATCCGCTCCCGCTGATGCTGGGCGACGCGCGCGCCGTGCAGATCCGCTCGGTCTCCGACGAGACGTGGTTGCGCATCCTCGACCTCGATCGCGTACTCGCAGCGCGCACCTATCGGGGGTCCGGTTCGGTGAAGGTGGAGGTGACCGACACCTTGCTCACCGACAACTCCGGTACCTTCGAGATCTCTGCCGCCGGTGCGGCGCGCACCTCGGGGCCGGCCGACCTGTCGTTGGACGTCGCCGATCTCGGGGCGCTCCTGCTCGGTGGGACAGGTTGGCATCGCATGATCGCCGCAGGTCGCGTACGCGTGCACCGGGCCGACGCCCCCGACATCGCCGACCTGCTGTTCTCCTGGCCGTGTGCTCCGTTCGCAGGAACGTCGTTCTGATACCGCTTAGGTAAGCCCCGCTCGTTTCGCAACGGTTAGCCGATACGGGCGTTATCGTCGGGATCGGACGACGAGGTCCACGATGCGAGCGGAGGCGCGCATGAGACGGCGGGTGAGTCGGGCGGTCACGGCCTCCGTGGCTGCGGTCCTGCTGGCGTCGGGGCTGGCCGCATGCAGTAGCGGGAGCAACGGTATCGTCCTGTCCTTCTACACCGCCGCAGACGGCGCCGAGCAGTACGCGCAGGCCGCCCAGGCGTGTACCGTCGCAGCCGGCGGTCGATACACCGTCGAGCAGCGGACGCTTCCGAAGAACGCCGACGACCAGCGACTGCAGTTGGCGCGGCGGCTGACGGGGAACGATCCGGGACTCGACCTCATGACCCTCGACGTCGTGTGGACGGCAGAGTTCGCCGAGGCCGGATGGGCGCTCCCGTTGCCCGACGAGGTTGCCGCGTCGGTGGCCGAGGGGACGCTCGAAGGCCCTCTCGAGTCCGCGACCTGGCAGGACCGGCTCTATGCAGCCCCGCTCAACACCAACACCCAGTTACTTTGGTACCGAAAGGATCTCATGCCGGGCGGGCAGCCTCCGCAGACATGGGACGAGATGATCGAGATCGCGAGCGCACTCGCGGCGGAGGGCCGGCCCTCGTGGATCGGTGTGCAGGGCCGGCAGTACGAGGGCCTGATGGTGTGGTTCAACACTCTCCTCGCGAGTGCCGGCGGCACGATGGTCGGGGAGGACGGTGTCACCGTCACCCTCACCGACAACGACGCGGCGCTGACCGCGCTGGACATCATGAAGCGCGTCGCCACCGCACCCGGTGCCGATCCCTCCCTCAATCAGGCGGACGAGGCGGCCGTCCGTCTCGGTATGGAAAGCGGGCGCACGGCCTTCCAGGTCAATTGGCCGTTCGTACTGCCGGGCATCATCGAGAACCAGGGTGCGCTTCCGTACATCGACGACAACGGAAACGTCACGTCGCAGAACACCGGCAACACCGTCCTCACGGTCGACGGCGAACAGAACTTCCTTCCCGCGCCGTACCCGTCGGTGATCCCCGGCAAGCCGGCCGAGGTCACCATCGGTGGTTTCAACATCGCCGTCGCCCGGACCAGCACCCATCCGGACCTCGCGTTCGAGGCTCTCGAGTGTCTTCGCAACGAAGACAACCAGCGCAACAACGCCATCGGTGGTGGCGTCCCTCCGACGCTGGCCTCGCTGTACGACGACCCGTCTTTCCAGGAAGCCTATCCGGCCTGGCGTGAGGTCCGTGCCGGCCTCGAGAACGCGGCCGTGCGCCCCGTTTCACCGGCCTACCAGAGTATTTCGACACTGGTGACCGCCACCCTCAACCCGGTGGATCGGATCGACCCGCCCCGTACGGTCGAGGAGCTCGCCGAACAGGTGCGCAAGGCGGTCAACTCGGAAGGACTGATCCCGTGACCGCCGTCGAATCCAAGCCCGCCGACGACACCTCCGGAGCTGCCTCGGCCACGACGAAAGTTGCTTTGTCCGAGGGGAAGAAGGCCGAGCGCCGTCTCGGTCTGCTGCTCGTTGCACCCGCCGCGCTCGTGATGCTGGCCGTGACGGCCTATCCGGTCGGCTACGCCATCTGGCTGAGTCTGCAGCGTTACGATCTGCGTTTCCCCGACGAGCGCAGGTTCGTGGGACTGTCCAACTACGTCGCGGTGCTCAGCGACGGATTCTGGTGGCAGGCATTCTTCGTCACCTCCGTCATCACGCTCGTCTCTGTCGCGATCGAGTTCGCACTCGGCCTGGCGATCGCACTCGTCATGCACCGCACGATCGTCGGGAAGGGGATCGTGCGCACAGTCGTGCTGATCCCGTACGGCATCGTCACCGTCGCCGCCGCGTACAGCTGGTACTACGCATGGACTCCGGGCACGGGATATCTCGCGAATCTCCTGCCCGAGGGCAGTGCCCCGCTCACCGACCAGATCCCCTCCCTGGCGATCATCGTGCTTGCCGAGGTGTGGAAGACGACGCCGTTCATGGCGCTGTTGCTGCTCGCCGGTCTCGCGCTCGTCCCCGACGATCTGCTCAAGGCGGCGCAGGTGGACGGGGCGGGAGCATGGACGCGCCTCGTGCGCGTCATCGTGCCGCTGATGAAACCCGCCATTCTGGTCGCTCTGCTCTTCCGCACACTCGACGCGTTCCGCATCTTCGACAACATCTACGTCCTCACCCGCGGCGCCAACGGCACGGGATCGGTGTCGATCCTCGGCTACGACAATCTGTTCCGCGCATTCAATCTCGGCATCGGATCGGCGATCAGCGTCCTGATCTTCCTGTGCGTCGCGATCATCGCGTTCGTGTTCATCAAGTTGTTCGGTGCGTCCGCACCCGGTTCGGACGAAGGGGGCCGATGATGGCCGAGACCAGGAAACGGACCCTGTCGTGGTCGGCGGTGAACCTGCTCGTTCTGATCTACGCACTCGTGCCGGTGCTGTGGATCGCCAGCCTCTCGTTCAAGCCTCCCGGAACGATCCAGGACGGCCGATTCGTCCCACAGCAATGGACGCTGGACAACTACCGCGGGATCTTCCGTACCGACGCGTTCACCAGCGCCCTGATCAACTCCATCGGAATCGGCCTGATCGCCACATTCATCGCAGTGATCCTCGGAACGATGGCTGCCTACGCGATCGCCAGGCTCGACTTTCCCGGAAAGAAGCTGCTGGTGGGCGTGGCGCTGCTCATCGCGATGTTTCCGCAGATCTCGCTCGTCAGCCCGTTGTTCGAGATCATGCGCGGGCTCGGGCTGTTCGACACCTGGGCCGCGCTGATCCTGCCGTACATCACGTTCTCGTTGCCCCTCGCGATCTACACCCTGTCGGCCTTCTTCAAGGAGATCCCCTGGGAGCTCGAGAAGGCCGCGAAGATGGACGGGGCCACCCCGGGACAGGCGTTCCGGAAGGTCGTGGCCCCTCTTGCCGCGCCGGGCATCATCACCGCTGCGATCCTCGTGTTCATCTTCTGCTGGAACGACCTGCTGTTCGCGATCTCGCTGACCTCCACCGAGCGCTCCATCACCGCCCCGGCAGCGATCGCGAACTTCACCGGGTCCTCGCAGTTCGAGGAACCGACCGGGTCGATCGCGGCGGCGGCGGTGGTCATCACCATCCCGATCATCGTCTTCGTCCTGATCTTCCAACGTCGAATCGTGGCCGGACTGACCTCCGGTGCTGTGAAGGGGTGAGTGCCGTGGCCGAGATCGTGCTCGACAAGGTGACGAAGGAATATCCGGACGGAGCAAGGGCCGTCAGCGATGTGGATCTCGAGATCGCCGACGGCGAGTTCATCATTCTCGTCGGCCCGTCGGGTTGCGGAAAATCCACGACGCTCAACATGATCGCCGGCCTCGAGGACATCTCCGACGGAGAACTGCGCATCGGGGGAGAGCGGGTCAACGAGCGGGCACCGAAGGATCGCGACATCGCGATGGTCTTCCAGTCCTACGCGCTGTATCCCCACATGTCCGTGCGCGACAACATCGCGTTTCCGCTGACGCTCGCGAAGCTACCCAAGGACGAAATCGGCCGGAAGGTCGAGGAAGCGGCCCGGATCCTCGACCTCACACAGCATCTCGACCGGAAGCCCGCCAATCTGTCGGGCGGACAACGACAGCGAGTGGCGATGGGGCGCGCGATCGTGCGCAGCCCGAAGGCATTCCTGATGGACGAGCCGCTGTCGAATCTCGATGCCAAACTGAGGGTGCAGATGCGGACGGAGATCGCGCGCCTGCAGAAGCGCCTCGGCACCACGACGGTGTACGTCACCCACGACCAGACCGAGGCGATGACACTCGGCGACCGTGTCGTCGTGATGCGCGGTGGTGTCGTGCAACAGGTCGGTGCCCCTCAGGAACTGTACGACCACCCGAAGAACCTGTTCGTCGCCGGCTTCATCGGATCGCCGTCGATGAACTTCGTTCCCGGGCAGATCGAGAACGGTTCGATACGAACCTCGTTCGGCGAGTTCCGCCTGCCCGACGACCGCTGGGAGGTCGTGCGCCGCAACAATCCCTCGCGGGAGGTGGTCGTCGGTATCCGTCCGGAACACTTCGAGGACGCGGACCTGCTCGACCCGGCGCAACGAGAGGTGGGAGTGACCTTCTCCGCAGACGTCGACGTACTCGAGTCGATGGGATCGGACAAGTTCGCGTACTTCACGGCCGGGGGTCCCGGCGTGCACTCGAAGGATCTCGACGATCTCGCCGCCGACGCGGGTGCCGACCTGTCGGAGGGCTCACTGGTCGCCCGGTTGCCGGTGGAGTCGAAGGCCGCGCAGGGCGGAACCGTTCAGCTGTGGTTCGACCCTGCGAAGGTCGCGCTGTTCGATCAGGAGACAGGCCGGAACGTGACGCTCTGATCCCGGAGCCCGCGCGTCTCAGCGAGGTGCACGGCGTCGTAGTTCGTCGACGATCTCCTCGCTCCAGACGTGCCGGCGCACGAGGCGATACCGTTCGCTCGCGATCCACAGGTACACCTCGGCGTCGGTGCGTGATCGCAGCATCCCGGCGGTTCGGGCCATGGCGACGACCGGCACGAATTCCTCTTCGTACCACCGACGCGCGACGTCCTCGCGAGTGAGATATTCGCCGAGTTCCTGCATCAGCCGGAAGCCCCAGGCCTCGACAGCCTCGGCGAGTTCGGCGTATCCCCACGGGTCGGACACCCGAATCGCATCCTGTGCTGCACCGTGCAGGGGGACACGGCCGAGGAACATCCGGAAGTGGTCCTTGCGAACGAGGTCGGGACGGGCGGTGATGCCTTCCGCAGGCACCTTGGTGACGATTTCGGTGACGTAGGCGTCGATGGTGCTGTCGCCCTGCGCGTAGGCGATCGACACCCTGTGGTGCCCGTCCTGCACGAAGTGCATCGGCCCGATCCGGTACACGGAGATCGGGGGCATGGCCTCTCCTCGGCGCCGCGCGGCTGCGATGCGTTCCCACCGGGCGCGTAAGCGAGCCGAGGTGGGCCGGAACCGGCGGTCGAAATCGTCGCTTCGATCGACGCTGCCGACGATCGAAGCCACCTCGATGATCTGCAGCCCGAGTCGGCGTTCCCCGGCCCGGCCGAGCGCGGCGACCACCTCGTCGAAGGGGAGCACCGTGTTGATGTCGGCGGGTTCCCGGCGTAGCCACGCGATCAACCGGGCGTATTCGGCGCGCCGACGCTGCCGGGCGAAATCGTCACCGGCATCGGAGACCGGAAAACCGGTGTCGCGAGGCACTCTCCGACGGTACCGACCCACGCGGGTGTCCGGGGGCGAACCGCAGGTCCGGGCCGGGCGCTACATTGCAGGGGTGACCGACGCAGTCCTTGCCGCAGTTCGCAGCCACCTCACCGAACATCTCACCGTGCCGGGAGACCCGGAGCCGGAATCGGCCTCGGTGACCTTCCTCGGTCTCGAACCGATCGAGGTTCTCCGCTTCCGCGGCGCGGAACTCCTGCGATACGCGACGCTGGGATGTTCGCGGCATCCGATGGGTGACCCGACGGACATGGTGGCGGACCCGACGCGCGGACCGCGCGCCGAACTGCTGCTGAGCCTGCGCGACCCCGAGGGCATCACAGCCGGAGTGCACCGCACGCTCGCGGTGCTCGCGGCATTGCCTGCGGTGGAGGGGGTGGTCCTCACCGACGATGCGTTGCTCGATCTCGGTGAGCCGCTGTGGAACGGTGCTCCGTTCACCGCGGTGTTGCTCGACGCTGCCGACATCCCGGACCTGGAGTTGCCCGAGCCGAACGATCCGGTCCAGTTCTTCGAGGCCCGCCCGATCACCGGCACGGAAGCGGCGTGGAAACGGCTGAAGGGAACGGAGGCGCTGCGCGAGGCGTGGGAGGAAGCGGGGATCGACCTGAGCGACCCGCGCCGGGCGCAAGCACGGTTGTGAACGTCGGACTGCTCCGGCCGTCAACCCTGTGGCACGACGACTCCGAGTGATCCCCCACCGAGACAGACGGTCGTGCCGGGGGTGGACGAACGGGCCTGCAGCGCCGACCCATTGCCCGAGACGCGGACGTACACCGTGCCGAGTCCTCGTGTGACCGGAGCGGTGACGGCATCGTGTCCGGGAAAACCCAGGTCGATCGTGCCGTCTGCGGAGGCCCGGTAGTTCACCTGCACGGTCCATTCCCAGTCGCCCGCCGGGGAGTCGAGGGGAAGGGTGGTGGCGGTGCCGGTGACGTCGACCCGATGACCGCAGTCGGGTTCCGATCCGGGCAGTACGGACCGCAAGGGGAACAGTTCGGCCGGTGTGCGATGTCCGCGATCGTCGAGAACCCACAACTCGGTTGCGTAGTCGCGGATCTCGGAGCGGTCGGGTAATGCGGAGAAGACGGACCCCACCATGTTGTGTGGATAGGTCACCGGCAGCAGTACCCACACCGACACCGGATGATCGAGCACGGTGTCGTCGGGTCGTTCGGTGAGCGCTACCTTCGACGCTGCGAGGTAGCCGCCGGTGGGGTTGTCCGACCAACTGCGCGTGAACGTCACGGTCGTCCACAGCGAACCGACGGTGAAGACGGCGGCGCAGATCCAGGCTGTCGCCCGCACGAAACGAGGGTGCGAGGACGTACCGCGCCGGGGAGCGCGGAGTATCAGCGCGGCAGCGATCGTGAGGACGACAGCCGAGTCGGCGAAATAGCGCAGGGTCTGGGCGAGTTCGTAGGTGGTTCCCGGCCCGAACCGGGTACTGACCATCGCCGCGAGCGACGCCAGCACGTAGGCGGTCGCCGCGATCCACACCGCGCCGGTACGTGTCCGTCGACGCACACTCCACACCACCGCGAGGATGACGACGAGCCACGAGGCGACCACGAGCACGAGCGGTGGATCGGCCCATGGGGGACTCGGGTTCCAGCGATCCCACTGCCACGGACCACCGACGAGTGACGGGAGCAATCCGTAGGACAGGCCGTGATGTGTCAATCCGGCGACCATCGACCACGGGGGAATCCCGAACCGCGACTCGACCACCGTCGCGTAGCAGACCGCCCATACGAGCAGCACCGCCGCCGAGGCGAGCCACAGCGGACGAGCCTGCGCCCAGGCTTGGCGGATGGGCCGTCCGACCGCGTCGACGTGACAGGCCAGAGCGACCGTTGCGAATGCGACGAACGGAACGAGGACCGACTTCTCGAAGAACAGCAGCGCTGCGCCGGTGACCACGACGGCACCGACGAGGTGGCGCCGCCGCCGTGTCCGGCTGTACTGCAGTGCGTCGCCCGCGACCCAGGCCAGCGCGGCCTGCAGCGGTAGTGCGTTGAGTGCGGCCGCCCACCACGCGAAGGCGGGCAGTGTCAGCGGTGTCAGGAGATAGAAGAGCAACGGCCCCCACAGGGCACGACGCGGACTCAGGAGCAACCACAGCACCCGCAGCACCGCCAGCGATGCGAGCAGTTGGCCCACCACGAGTGAGGCTGCGGCCGGCCACCACTCCAATGGAGCGACTTTCGTGGCGATCCCGGCCAGGACGAAGGCGGCGGGCATGAAGTGCCCGTCGTGGTCGTACCACAGGAAGGTATCCGAGAGCAGTGGGTACGATCCGGCACGGCCGATGAGAATCAGATCGTCCCAGTAGAATTCGCCGGACGCGGCCACCACGGCGCGGAGAACTGCCTGGACCAGGATCAGTGCGGCGGCGACGGTCAGCACACAGCGCCCCGATCGCGCCGACCGGGGGACGGGGGTGGGATGTCGGTCGAGTCCGGTGCTCACAGCCAGTTGTTGCGCCGGAAGGTGACGAACAATCCCACAGTGATCGCGACGATCGCGCCGAGCACGACGTAATAGCCGTACTCCCATTCCAATTCCGGCATGCGATCGAAATTCATGCCGTAGATGCCGGCGATCATCGTCGGGACCGCGGCGATCGCGACCCACGCCGAGATCCGCCGCATGTCGGTGTTCTGCTGCACCGTGACCTTCGCGATCGCCGCGTCGAGTAACGTGCCGAGCGTTTCGTCGAACGCGGCGATGCGATCGGACACGGTGGTGTGGTGATCGGCGACGTCACGGAAGTAGCGCCGGACATCCTTCGGGATCGGATTGCCCGGCGCCCGGATCAGTTGCTGCAGCGGTTCGGCCAGCGGGACGACCGCCCGGCGCAACTGCACGATTTCGCGCTTGAGCAGGTAGATCTGATCGACCGCGAGACGGGTGTCGGGGGTGAACACGAGTTCTTCGATGTCGTCGACGTCCGGCTGCACGGCCGTGGTGACGGCGAGATAGGAGTCGACCACGTGGTCGGCGATCGCGTGGAGCGCGGCCGCCGGTCCGCGAGCCAGCTGCTCGGGATCTTCCTCGAGGCGTTTGCGAACCTGGGACAGTTCCGAATGGTCGCCGTGCCGCACACTCACGATGAAGTCAGGACCGGTGAACAGCATGATCTCCCCGGTCTCGACGATATCCTTGGTCGTCGTGACCGACTCGTGCTCGATGTAGCTGACGGTGCGCAGTACCAGAAACAGCACGTCGTCGTACCGTTCGAGCTTCGGACGCTGATGAGCGTGTACGGCGTCCTCCACCATCAGTTCGTGGAGACCGAAGGTGTGCGCGACGCTCGTCATCTGCTGCTCGTCGGGATGGTGCAGGCCGAGCCACACGAACCCCGTGCCGAGCCGTCGCACCTCTGCGACCGCCTCGGTGTGGGTGAAGTGGCCCGGCAGGCGCCTACCGGCGACGTAGACCGCGCAGTCGACCACTGTCTGTTCCGCCGGTGGGGCGGAATTCCGGGGTATCGCGGGACTGCGACGGCTGACGCGAGAAGGCAGATGCGGCATATTGTCCTTCCTCACGCATGGTGCTGCGGCCCCTCACGCATTCTGCTGCGGCGCGGCCCGGTCGCGTCGCCATGCTAGCCCGCCGACCTGACAGACTGGGGGCGTGCGTATCGATCTCCATACCCATTCGACCGCATCGGACGGTACCGACGGCCCGGCCCGACTCGTCCGGGCAGCCGCCCGCGCAGGGCTGGACGTGGTGGCCCTGACCGATCACGACACGACGTCGGGCTGGGACGAGGCCGCAGCCGCTCTGCCGCCCGGGCTGCGACTCGTGCGCGGCATGGAGATGTCCTGTACCGGACGTGGGGAGGACGGAGCGCCGGTGGCCGTGCACCTGCTGGCCTATCTGTTCGACCCGCAGGATCCGGTGTTCGTCGCCGAACTCGAGCGTCTCCGGGGCGAACGGGTGTCGCGGATCCGGGCGATGGGCACTCGGATGGCCGAGGACGGTCTGCCGATCGATGTCGACGCGGTACTCGTCCAGGCGGGCCCGGCCGCGGGCCGGCCTCATCTGGCACGGGCGCTCGTCGAGGCCGGGGTGGTGCCCACCGTCTCCGACGCGTTCACCGAACTGTTGTCGCCCCGTGGCCGCTACTACGTGCCGAAGGCCGATACGCCGCTCGTGGACGCCGTGAAGTTGGTGACGGCGGCGGGCGGCGTGCCGGTGGTGGCGCATGCCCGGGCGCGTGCACGGGGCCGGCTACTCGCGCTCGATCAGATCGAGGAACTCGCCGAACTCGGACTCGGGGGAGTCGAGGCCGATCATCCCGATCACAGCGAGGAGGATGCGCGCACGATGAAAGATCTCGCTCGGGGGCTCGGACTGATCGTCACGGGGTCCTCCGACTACCACGGCGACAACAAGGACGTGATGCTCGGCCGGTTCACGACCGCACCCGAGGCCTACGAGGCGCTGGTCGACCGAGCGAGCGGTGTGGAGGTGATCGCGGGATGAGGCGGCGAGGCTCACCCTATCCGGACGGGGAGTACGACTCCCGGAACGGCGAAAACTACTACGACACTGAGTACTACGGGGGAGAGTATTACGCGGACGACCGTTATTACTCCGATCCGTACGATCCCGGGACGCCCCGTCGTGCGGGGGTAATCGTGCGGACCGGGCGTGCGATCTCAGGTGTGGTGTGCGGGGCGGTGCTCGTCCTGGCCGTCGTGGTGTGCGTCGCCCAGTATCTGGCCGGCGAGCGCGACTTTCCCGGACCGGGATCGGTCTCGGTGGTGGCGCACGTCGTCGCGGCGCTCGTGGCGGTGGTGGCTCAGGTGACGGCGGATCGCCGGTCCGGTGGCGCGGCCCTCCTCTCGAGTGCTGTGGTGATCTTCACTGCATCGATTCTGATGCTCACGCAGTGGTGGGGATGACGGCTCGCAGTGCCGTCATGGCTACCCGTCGGTAGCCGTCGTGTAACTGCGGAGATTCCCGGACGGCGCTGTCGGCGCCGTATTCCGTGGCACGCAAACTCACAGGTGAGGCAACAAAACGGTGAGACCTTCGCAAAGAGATGCCGATTTGATTGTTCGTCTGCGAAGGTGGCAAACTTGCGGCAATCCGAACGCCGGAATACCCCGGAATCGGACGAAGGATGGCAGACCCACCCAGGGCTAGATCACCCAGGGCTCGACGCCAGGGCCACCCGCCCAGGCTCCATCACGTTCCGGAAAGTCGTACAGCGTTGTACAGCGGTATGCGTGATCGCGCCCGGAAGCTTCAACCCAATGTCCTTGGCGAAGCGCTGCAGGTCGATACGTGCAGAAATGAAATGTATTGAACTGCGGTGTTTTCGCAGCAACCGAGTCCAGAGGTCGACTCGGAACACGCAGGAGTGTCATCGTGTCAATTGTGTCTGATGCACCTACCCCTCAGAAGGTCGAGCTGACGGACGAGGAGATCTTCCGGAGCCACCAGGACGGCAAGCTGTCCGTCGAGCTCACCGCCCCCCTCGAGAACCAGCGCGATCTGTCCATCGCGTACACCCCCGGTGTCGCTCAGGTCTGCCGGGCCATCGCCGCCGACGAGACCCTCGTCGACCGCTACACCTGGACCAACCGGCTGGTCGTCGTCGTGTCCGACGGCACCGCAGTCCTCGGACTCGGCAACATCGGTGCGCGTGCATCGCTGCCGGTGATGGAGGGCAAGTCCGCGCTGTTCAAGAAGTTCGCGGGTCTGAACTCCATTCCGCTGGTGCTCGACACCACCGATCCCGACGAGATCGTCGAGACCCTCATCCGGCTGCGTCCCTCCTTCGGTGCCGTCAACCTCGAGGACATCTCGGCCCCGCGTTGCTTCGAGATCGAGAAGCGCGTCATCGAGGCGCTCGACTGCCCCGTCATGCACGACGACCAGCACGGCACCGCGATCGTCGCACTCGCCGCGCTCAAGGGTGCGCTGAAGGTGCAGGGACGCGACATCGCCGACCTCCGCCTGGTGATCTCCGGTGCCGGCGCTGCCGGCGTGGCATGCACCAACATCCTGCTCGCCGCCGGTGCGCGCGACGTGGTCGTGCTCGATTCAAAGGGCATCATCTCCTCCGATCGTGCCGATCTCGGGGAGATCAAGTCGGATCTGGCGGCGCGCACCAACCCGGCGGGACGCAAGGGCGGTATCGCCGAAGCGCTCGACGGAGCCGATGTCTACCTCGGCGTGTCGTCGGGCACGGTGCCCGAGGAGATCGTCGCGACGATGGCCGACAACGCCATCATCTTCGCGATGTCGAATCCGGATCCGGAGATCCACCCCGACATCGCTCACAAGCACGCCGCGATCGTGGCGACGGGTCGCAGCGACTTCCCGAACCAGATCAACAACGTGCTGGCCTTCCCCGGTGTGTTCAAGGGGGCACTCGATGCGGGTGCCCGCCGGATCACCGAGGGCATGAAGCTCGCCGCCGCCGAGGCCATCCTCTCGGTCGTCGGTGACGAACTGGCCGCGGACAAGATCGTCCCGAGCCCGCTCGATCCGCGCGTCGCACCCGCCGTCGCCGAGGCCGTCGCGGCCGCGGCGAGGGCAGAGGGTGTCACCGACTAGGGATTCGGTCCCCGCGAGATCACCGCACGCTCCGATCCGAACCGCACAAGGGTTCCGGATCGGGGCGTGCGGCGTTCCGGGGGTGGGCAGGTTCCTGCCCTCGCAGGCGGGTGGGCGACAATGACCGCCGTGGCCAACGAATCGAGACGGACCCGACCGGTCGTGGCAGCAGTGCTCACCGCATGCGCGGCGTCGGGTGTCCTTCAGGCGTGCGCGTCACAGGTCCTCGACGAGGCGCCGTCGTCGACGACGGTGATCGTCGCCGCAGGGGAGCGGCCCGGCGAAGAACTGCTGGCGCAGTTGTATGCGGGAGCGTTGCGCAGCAGCGGGATCGACGTGCAGGTCCGCTCCGGTCTCGTCGATCCGCCCGCACTGCTCGATGCCGCCGAGGTCACCCTCGTCCCCGGCTACACCGGCCGGATCCTCTCGTCCTACGATCCGGGCGCCGACCCGACCGACGCCGAGGACGTTTTCGAGGCGCTGGCGCGGGCGCTGCCCGACGAGCTGACCATCTCCGACTACGCCTCCGCGCAGGACCGGGCGGTGCTGCTCGCGAACAGAGGGCAGCTCGGGCAATGGTCGGTGAGTGAGGTCGCCGACCTGGTGGCCGACTGCCCCCGACTGACCTTCGCGGTCACCGCGGACTTCGCCTCGGCGGGCGGACTCGATGCCCTCGAGCGCACCGGTTGCCACCCCCGCGAGATACGTCGGATCGATGATCCGCAGTCCGTCGCTGTCGCCTCGGAGCCCGATACCGTCGTCGGAACGACCACCACATCACCGGCCTTGGCCGAGGTCGACGCGGATTCGCCGGTCGGCACGATTCCCGATGCGGCCGACCGTACCGCGCGAGACGACGCGAACGCGGCCGAAGGGGATTCACCCGTGTTTCCCGCACAGAACGTCGTGCCGGTTTTCCGCAAAGGCACGCTCGGTGAGACACAGCTCGACGCGCTGCGAACGATCGCCGGCGAACTGACCACGGGCGATCTCACCGAATTGCGCGCGCGGCTCGAGGCGGGCGAGGATCCGGAGTCCGTGGCCCGCGAATGGATCGCCGAACACGCCTGAGCCCGGGGGCTCAGCCTGCGCGTGTGTTCATCCGTTCGCGGAGGAACGCACCGAAATCGGCGATCGCCTTCGCGGCTTCCGGGACGAGGGACGCCTGCAGCGGCGCGACGTGCCACAGCTCGGGCTGTTCCACGAGCGTGACGTCCACGCCCGCCGCCCGGAGTTTTTCGGCATAGCGCCGCACCTGCGGATAGAGCATCTCCTGGGTACCGACCTGGATGAGCGTCGGCGGCAGGCCCGTCGGATCGGCCTGCATGGGGGCGTAGCCGGGATCCGAAGGGTCGCCCTCGCCGAGATATGCCTCGGCGGACGAGTACACCCAGCCCTTGTTGATGACGACGTCGTTCACATCGGGCAGGTCGCGCGCAGCCGGGTCGGTCCACGGCGACAACAGTCCGAGCGCAGGTGGTGTGAGCGCGTGCCGCGCGATCAGTCGCTGAGCCGTCGCTGCGGTGAGACCCCCACCGGCCGAATCACCGGCGATCGCGGTGCCGGACACCTCGAATCCGTGCTCACCGACGAGTTCGAGGTAGGCGGCCTCGGCGTCGTCGATCGCTGCGGGACAAGGGTGCTCGGGGGCGAGACGGTAGTCGAGCACGTATACGACGGACTCTGCCGCAGCGGCGAGATAGGCCGCGAGCGAGCGGTGCGTGGCCGGCGACCCGGCTGTATAGGCGCCGCCGTGCAGGTAGAGGATCGCGGTGGACCGCTCGGTGGCTCCCACGGTGATCCGTTCGGCCGGCCGGCCCGCGAGCCGGACATTACGCACCACGGTGTCCTTCGGGACACGTTGCAACGGCGCGACGAGTTCGAGCAGGCGGCGCTGCGTCGTGTACGGCCAGCGTGGGGACAGAATGACGCGGAAGAGAGGACGCAGGGCGGTTCGCGCCACCCGCGGGGACAACTGCGGCGTCGAAGGCATGCCGCAGCCTATCCCTTGGGGACGACGCGTCCGGTCACTGTCGCGACGACACGCTGATAGGCCGGACCGGCGATGCGCACGAAGGCGTCGAGCAGTTTCGCGTCGGCACCGATCAGCACCCTCGGCTTGTTCTTGCGGACGCCCGAGAGGATGGTCTTCGCCGCGTCCTCGGGGGTCGTCCGTGCGAGCTTCCGGTCGAAGAATTCTGCGAAGGTCGCCTGATCATCGCCGTCCGGGACAGCAGCGTTGCGGGCGATCGCGGTCTTGATACCGCCGGGATGGACACACGTGACCTGCACGGGATGCCGGGCGACGAGCATCTCCTGACGCACCGCCTCGGTGAACCCGCGCACGGCGAACTTGGCCGAGTTGTACGCTGCCTGGCCCGGGATGCTCAGCAACCCGAACAGGCTCGAGACGTTGACCAGGTGGCCGTCGCCGGAAGCGATGAGGAGCGGAAGAAATGCCTTGGTGCCGTTGACGACTCCCCAGAAGTCGACGTCCATGACCCGCTCGATGTCCTTGAACTCGGTGCGTTCGAGGTCGCCGTGATAGGCGATGCCCGCGTTGTTGTACACCTGATGGACCGCGCCGAAATGCGCGACGACCTGTTCGGCGTACTCGAGGACCTTCTCCCGCTGGGTGACGTCGAGGTGATCGGCCTTCACCTCGGCTCCGAGATCACGTGCGCGACGCGCGGTTTCCTCGAGGCCGGCGGTGTCGACGTCCGAGATCGCCAAACGGGCACCCTCGGCTGCGAGGGCGAGGACCAGGGCGCGCCCGATTCCGGACCCCGCGCCCGTGACGACGACGACTCGGCCTGCGAAATCACTCATCGGACTGCTGCCTCTCGGGATGTGCGCTCGTGCGCGGTAAGGGCGGTGGGTGCCGGAAGATCCGATTCGGCAACGCTGCGATAGGCGTCCAGATCGAATTTCCGGGTGATACGGCGGAATTCGAACGTGAATCCCGGCCACAGGGTGGTGTTGTTGCCGTGCTTGTCGAGATACCAGCTCGCGCACCCACCGTTGTTCCACACGCTCGAACGCAGAGCGTGCTGCAACTCGCGGTTGTACGCGTCCTGGACGTCCTCACGGACCTCGACCGTGCCGATCCGGTTGCGGTCGATCGTGCGGATCGCGTCGACCACGTACTCGAGCTGCGATTCGATCATGTACACCATCGAGGTGTGGCCGAGCCCGGTGTTCGGTCCGACCAGGAAGAACAGATTCGGAAAACCGGCGACCGTGCTGCCCTTGTAACCCTGCATGCCCGTCTCGTCGAAGACCTCGGCCAGGGAACGGCCGTCCTTGCCGAAGATGCCCGCGAAGGTCGGTGAATCGGTGACGTGGAAGCCGGTCGCGACGACGATTGCGTCGACCTCGCGCTCGGTCCCGTCCTTCGTGACGATGCCGCGCGGCGTGACACGGGCGATGCCGTCGGTGACGAGATCCACGTTCGGCCGGGCGAGCGCAGGATAATAGTTGTTCGAGATCAGCATGCGCTTGCAACCGATCCCGTAGTTCGGGGTGACCTTGCGGCGCAGGGTCTTGTCGGAGATCTGGCGGCGAACCTGGAAGCGGGCCGCGAGTTCGAGGGGCTTCATGAAGACAGGGACCTTGGCCAGGCCGACGACCTGCGTCTCGCGCATCGTGTACTGCAGGGCGCGGGAGAGTCGCTGGAAGCCGGGTACATAGCGGAAGGCGAATTTCTCGGGGGCGGTGTACTCGCGGTCGAAGCGGGGCAGCACCCACGGCGCGGTGCGCTGGTACACGTCGAGGCGGCCGACTGAGCCGGCGATCGCAGGCACGATCTGAATGGCGGAGGCGCCGGTGCCGATCACAGCGACCCGCTTGCCGGCCAGGTCGGCGTCGTGATTCCAGCGTGCCGAGTGGAAGATCTCGCCTTCGAATCCGGCGATTCCCTCGATGTCGGGCAGCGACGGTTCGCACAGTGCGCCGACCGCGGAGATCACGACCTTGGCGCTGTACCGTCCGCGGGTGGTGACCACGTCCCAGCGGTGCGTCGCGGTGTTCCAGCGGGCCGTCTGCACATCGCACCCGAAGACGGTGCGCCTCCGCACGTCGTACTTGTCGGCGACCGAGCGAATGTACTCCTGGATCTCCGGCTGGGGCGAGAACGAGCGCGTCCAGCCTGGATTGAGGGCGAAGGAGTAGGAGTACAGGTTCGACGGCACGTCGCACGCGGCGCCGGGATAGGTGTTGTCGCGCCAGGTGCCGCCGACCTCGGAGGCACGTTCGAGCACGAGAAAGTCCTTGCCCGCCTGCGACAGCCGGATGGCCGCACCGAGCCCGGCGAACCCGCTGCCGATGATCAGCGTGTCGGCGTGACGGATTTCCGTATCGGCGGCGGTATCTGTAACCGGAAGACTCATGTAGTTGAGGCTAGAGCGTTTGCGTGACCTGGTCAACACTTGTTGACCCTAATTCAATAGGAGTGTTTGCATGGTGGTCGTGGCAGAAGACGGTTCCGAAACCCGCCGGACGCGCCTCACTCCCGGGCAGCGCCGCACCCAGCTGATCGAACACGGACTCGATCTGCTCACCGAACGACCCCTCGAGCAGATCTCCGTCGACGAGGTCGCCGAGCGTGCCGGTGTCTCCCGCGGGCTGCTGTTCCACTACTTCGCCTCGAAGCACGACTATCACGTCGAACTCGTGCGGTGCGTCGGCCGAGATCTGGTCGAGTACACGGCGCCGGACGAGGAACTCGAGCCGGTCGAGATGCTTCGGGGGACGCTCGTCGCCTATGTCGACTACGTCACGCGTCGCCGCGACATGTACGTGTCGATCCTTCGCGGCGCGACGAGCGGCGACCCCGACATGCGTGCGGTTTTCGAGGACACTCGCGCGGCGATGGTCGAACGGACCGTCGCACACCTGCCTTCCATCGGCATCGAAGCGACCCCCGCGGTACGCCTCGCGGTGCGCGGCTGGGTGGCGTTCGTCGAGGACACGACCATCGCATGGCTGCGCGAACCCACCCTCGACCGCGACGAATTCATCGAACTGGCGGTCGCGGCGTTGTCCGGACTTGCTCGTGCCGCCGACTCGCTGGGCGCGGCGCACGAAGGAAGCGGATAGCCTCGAGGAAGTCCGGGATTCCGTCTACGAGACGCCGGAAACTGTTCCGGTGATCGCGAAGCGGTGAGACTATCGGCGGTCGCCCGGAAGGTACTCCTGCAGTTTCGTCTTGACGCCCTGTTTCACGAAGTCCCAACGGTTCTCGTCACCTGCGAGCACGGACTTGGCGACATCGGTGAACTGCTCCCATGTCGCGTGCGGCGGTATCGGTGGCATCTCGGGGTCGGTGTACACGTCGAGCACCGTCGGATGGTCCGCGGCCAAGGCGCGCTCCCATGCCGAGTCCAATTCGTCGGTGGCCCTCACTGTTTCGCCGCCCAAACCGAGAGTTCTCGCGAAGGCGGCGTAGTCGACATCGGGAAGTGTCTGCGAATCCGCGAATTTCGGCGCTCCACCCATGGCACGCATCTCCCAGGTCACCTGGTTGAGGTCGTTGTTGTGGAGGATCGCGACCACCAGCCGGGGATCGGCCCATTGCCGCCAGTACCGCTGGATCGTGATGAGTTCGGCCATCCCGTTCATCTGCATCGCACCGTCACCGGCGAAGGCGATCACGGGACGACCCGGATTCCCGAACTTCGCACCGATCCCGTACGGCACGGCCGGTCCCATCGTGGCGAGAGTGCCCGACAGGGAACCGCGCATATCCCCGCGGAAGCGCAGCTGGCGTGCGTACCAGTTGGCAGCCGACCCCGAGTCGGCGGTGACGATCGTGTCGTCGGGAAGACGCGATGAAGCCTCGGCGAACATCCGAAGCGGATTGACGAGCTTCGTCTCGACCTCGGCTTGCTGGTGCATGGTCTGCCACCAGCGCCGGACGTTCTTCTCGATGCCCTCACGCCACGAGCGATCCTCCTTGCGCCGCAACAGCGGGATGAGTGCATCGAGCGCCGAAGCGGCATCCGCGACGAGGTTGACCTCGTTCGGATAGCGCATCCCGATCATCCTCGCGTCGACGTCGATCTGCACGCAACGCGCCTGGTCGTATTCGGGGAGGAACTGGCTGTACGGCATGGACGAACCGACGATCAGCAGCGTGTCGCAGCCGGCCATCATCTCGTACGTGGGCCGGGTGCCCAGCAAGCCGATCGATCCGGTGACCCACGGCAGTTCGTCCGACAGTACGTCCTTGCCCAGCAGGGCCTTCGCCGCCCCGGCGCCGAGCAGATCGGCGACCTGCTCGAGCTGCGCTCGCGCATTTCGAGCCCCGCTGCCGACGAGCATCGCGACCTTGTCCCCGGCGTTGAGAACGTCTGCCGCCCGTGTGATCGCCTCGTCGTCCGGAGCGAGGCGGGGGCGCTCGAAACCGACACTCGACGGCACCATCTTGAACGCGTGGGCGGGCGGGGAGTATTCGAGTTCCTGTACGTCGCCGTGGATTATCACCGCCGTCGGCGTGCGGTACTCGATGGCGGTGCGCATCGCGCGGTCGAGGACGTTCGGCAGCTGCTCGGGCACCGTCACGGTCTCCACGAACGCCGACGCCACATCCTTGTACAGCGTGTGCAGGTCGACTTCCTGCTGGTACGAACCACCCATCGCCGACCTGTCGGTCTGACCCACGATCGCCACCACCGGGACGTGATCGAGTTTCGCGTCGTAGAGACCGTTGAGCAGATGGATCGCACCCGGACCGGAGGTCGCCATGCACACCCCGGGTCTTCCCGTGAACTTCGCGTAGCCCACCGCTTCGAACGCGCTCATCTCCTCGTGCCGGGACTGCACGAACGCCGGAGCATCTCCTGCCCGTGTCCACGCCGCGAGGATTCCGTTGATGCCGTCGCCCGGATAACCGAAGACGTAGTCCACCTCCCACGCACGCAGGCGATGCAACAGGTAGTCGGCCACGGTCGAATTCGCCATCGGAAACTCCTCGCAAGGCGGATCGGGTGTCGTGCGGAGGGTGCCCGCCACGTCCACTCCGAAACACCGCGGCGCGAGGAACCGCCGAAAAGGCGTGAGCCGGGTCGATCGCCCTTCGAGGACGAACCGACCCGGCTCACATGAGAACCGTCAAGGACCGAAGGTCCGAAACGGAGTCCTAACGACCGAACGCCTTCTCGATGATCTCCTGCTGCTCTACAGCGTGGACCTTGCTCGAGCCGGACGACGGTGCCGACATCGCACGACGCGACACGCGCTTGATACCGCTGAGCTTCTCGGGCAGCAGTTCCGGCAGCGCCAGACCGAGGAACGGCCAGGCACCCTGGTTCGCCGGCTCCTCCTGGACCCAGAAGAACTCGGATGCGTTCGGGTACTGCTCGAGGGTCTCCGCGATGCGACGACGCGGCACCGGGTACAGCTGCTCGATGCGCACGATCGCGACGTCGTCACGACCGTCCTTCTGCTTCTTCGCCAGCAGTTCCCAGTAGATCTTGCCGGAGGTCAGCAGCACACGGGTGACCTTCGAGCGGTCGGCCGTGCCCTCCTCGTAGGGGATCTCTTCGAGCAGCGAACGGAACTTGCCCTGGGTGAAGTCCTCGACGTTGCTGACCGCTGCCTTGTTGCGCAGCATCGACTTCGGCGTGAAGACCACCAGCGGGCGGCGGATGCCGTCGAGATGGTGACGACGCAGCAGGTGGAAGTAGCTCGCCGGGGTCGACGGAACCGCGACCGTCATCGAACCCTCGGCGCACAGCTGCAGCCAGCGCTCGATGCGGCCCGAGGTGTGGTCGGGGCCCTGGCCCTCGTGACCGTGCGGCAGCAGCAGCACGACGTCGGAGAGCTGACCCCACTTGGCCTCACCGGACGAGATGAACTCATCGATGATGGACTGCGCACCGTTGACGAAATCGCCGAACTGCGCCTCCCACAGCACCAGCGCGTCGGGGTTGCCCACCGAGTAGCCGTACTCGAAGCCCAGGCCCGCGAACTCGGTCAGTGCCGAGTCGTAGACCATGAAGCGGCCACCGTTGCCGGCCTGCGTGGCCAGTGTCGCGATCGGGTTGTACTCGTCGCCCGTCTTGCGGTCGATGATGACCGAGTGACGCTGCGTGAACGTGCCGCGACGCGAGTCCTGACCGGCCAGGCGCACCAGGGCACCCTCCTCGGCCAGTGACGCGAACGCGAGCAGCTCGGCGAACGCCCAGTCGATCTTGCCGTTGCGCGACATCTCGCGACGCTTCTCGAGCACCGGCTTGACGCGCGGATGAACCGTGAAGCCCTCGGGTGCCTCGGCGAAGGCGTCGCCGATCCGTTCGAGCACCGAACGGTCGACCGACGTGTCGAGACGCTTCGGCGGCGTCTGGTCGAGTTCGACCGACTCCGACGGCTCCGGCGGGTACTTCTCGAGTTCACGGACTTCGTTGAAGACCCGTTCGAGCTGTCCCTGGTAGTCGCGCAGGGCGTCTTCCGCTTCCTTGAGCGAGATGTCGCCGCGACCGATCAGTGCCTCGGTGTAGCTCTTGCGGACGCTGCGCTTGGTGTCGATGACGTCGTACATGGCCGGCTGGGTCATCGACGGGTCGTCGCCCTCGTTGTGACCGCGACGGCGGTAGCAGATCATGTCGATCACGACGTCCTTGTGGAACTTCTCCCGGAAGTCCACAGCGAGCTGCGCGACCCAGACGCACGCCTCGGGGTCGTCGCCGTTGACGTGGAAGATCGGCGCGCCGATCATCTTCGCCACATCGGTGCAGTACTCGGACGAACGTGAGTGCTCCGGCGCGGTGGTGAAGCCCACCTGGTTGTTGACGACGATGTGCACGGTGCCACCGGTGCGGTAGCCGCGCAGCAGCGCGAGGTTGAGGGTCTCGGCCACGACGCCCTGACCGGCGAACGCCGCGTCGCCGTGCAGCAGCAGCGGAAGGACGGTGAAGCCGTCCTCGCCCTTGTCGAGGATGTCCTGCTTCGCGCGAACGAGGCCCTCGAGCACCGGGTTGACCGCCTCGAGGTGCGAGGGGTTCGCGGTGAGCGAGACCTTGATGTCGTTGTCGCCGAACATCTGGATGTAGGTGCCCTCGGCCCCGAGGTGGTACTTCACGTCGCCGGAGCCGTGCGCGGCGGCAGGGTTGAGGTTGCCCTCGAACTCGGAGAAGATCTGCGAGTACGGCTTGCCGACGATGTTGGCGAGCACATTCAGGCGGCCGCGGTGCGGCATTGCGATAGCGACCTCGTCGAGCGCATGCTCGGCGGCCTGATCGATGATCGCGTCCATCATCGGGATGACCGACTCGGCGCCCTCGAGCGAGAAGCGCTTCTGACCGACGTACTTGGTCTGCAGGAACGTCTCGAACGCCTCGGCGGCGTTGAGACGGCTCAGGATGTACTTCTGCTGAGCGACCGTCGGCTTGACGTGGTGGGCCTCGACCCGCTCCTGCAGCCACTGCTGCTGTTCGGGCTCGAGGATGTGGGTGTACTCGACGCCGACGTGGCGGCAGTAGGCATCGCGCAGCACCGACAGGACGTCACGCAGCTTCATCTTCTGCTGGCCGTGGAAGCCGCCGACGTTGAACTCGCGATCGAGATCCCACAGGGTCAGATCGTGGGTGGTCACATCGAGGTCGGGATGCGACCGGAACTTGTCGCGCACGAACTGCAGCGGATCGGTGTCGGCCATGAGGTGGCCGCGGCTGCGGTAGGCGGCGATGAGCTCGAGCACACGGGTGTGCTTGTCGACGAGCCCTTCGGGCACGTCCTTGCGCCAGCGGACCGGCTCGTACGGGATGTGCAGGGTGTGGAAGATGCCGTCGTAGAAGTCGTCGCTGATGAGCAGCTCGTGGATCTTCTTCAGGAACTCACCCGACTCGGCACCCTGGATCACGCGGTGGTCGTAGGTGGAGGTCAGCGTCAGCAGCTTGCCGATGCCCATCTCGGCGATCCGCTCGTCGGACGCACCCTGGAACTCGGCGGGATATTCCATCGCGCCGGCACCGATGATGGCACCCTGTCCCTGCATGAGGCGCGGGACCGAGTGCACGGTGCCGATGCCACCCGGGTTCGTCAGCGAGATGGTGACGCCCGAGAAATCTTCTCCGGTGAGCTTGCCGTCGCGGGCGCGGCGCACGATGTCCTCGTAGGCCGAGTAGAACTGCGCGAAGTTCATCGTCTCGCAGTTCTTGATGGCCGCCACGACCAGCGAGCGCTGGCCGTTCTTGCCCGGCAGGTCGATAGCGAGACCGAGATTGGTGTGCTGCGGCACGACCAGATTCGGCTTGCCGTCGACCTCGGCGAAGTGGTTGTTCATGTTCGGGAACGACTTGATCGCCTGGACGATCGCGTAACCGAGGATGTGGGTGAACGAGACCTTGCCGCCACGGGTGCGGGCGAGATGGTTGTTGATGACGATGCGGTTGTCGAACATCAACTTCGCAGGCACGGCGCGAACACTGGTGGCCGTCGGGATCGACAGCGAGGCGTTCATGTTCTTCGCAACGGCAGCAGCGGCGCCGCGCAGAACCTTCTTCTCCTCGGTGCTCTGGGCTGTCGGTGCGGCTGCGGGCTTGGCTGCCGGCTTCGCGGGCGCGGCCTGGGCCTTGGGCTGGGTTGCAGGCCTGGCATCGGTCTTCGGTGCATCGGTCTTCGGTGCAGGCTTCGACGGTGCGGACTCGGCCTTCGGTGCAGGCTTGGTCGCGGGGGCCGAAGATGCGGAGGAGCTCGGCGCAGGCTTGGTGCTCGGCGCGGGCTTCTCGGTCGTGGCGGTGTCGGAGCCGTTCGAGCCCCCGGCCACCGCGGCTTCCGGCGAATAGTCGGTCAGGAATTCGTGCCAGCTCGCGTCCACGGACGAGGGATCGTCCTGGAAGCGCTGGTACATCTCGTCAACCAACCACTGGTTTTGTCCGAACTGTGATGTAGAGCTGCTGCTCACGGCAGTTGTTCGCCTCGTTTCTTTCTTCGGTACCCGATCGGAGCGCCTGTGCATATGAGGCTAGCCCGTGACATGTGACGATCCGAACTGGCCGCGCATGTCGGTGTGCTACCTCACAATCTGGTGCGATGGGGTCTCCATCGATGACGGTTCTCGAGAGCCGATTATTCCCTCTAAGGTGCATCGGTGCAGTGCGCACCCCGTTACAAACGTGAGGACGATCTCATATTCGGGCCTTTCGGTGCCGGTGTGAGCAGGACTTCGGGTTCTTCCGGAACGAGACTGCCGGTGGCGAGTTGCCACAATGTGGTGTACAGACCCCCGGCCTCCCGCAACTCGTCGTGCGGGCCGCACTCGACGATCCGGCCGTCGTCGATCACCACCACGAGGTCGGCGCGGGCGGCGGTCGCGAGGCGGTGCGCCACGACCACGGCCGTCCGGGAGCGGGTCACCCGGGCACCCGCTTCGAGCACCGCCCGTTCGGTGGCGGGATCGAGGGTGGCAGTGGCCTCGTCGAGTAGCAGCAGGTCGGGGTCCACCAGTTCGGCGCGGGCCAGCGCGATGAGTTGACGTTGACCCGCGGACAGACCCTGACCGCGCTCACCCACCGGATGGTTCATGCCGCCCGGCAGCCCGGCGATCATGTCGAGCGCTCCCACAGCGCGCGCGGCGGCTTCGACGTCCTCTCGGGACGCCGCGGGCCGGCCGTAGGCGATATTGGTCGCCACCGTGCCGGTGAACAGGTGGGCCTCCTGCGGCACGACGCCGAGTCTGCCTCGATAGTCGTGCAGCGGGTACCGGCGCAGATCGGTGTCGTCGACCTGCACCGAACCCGAGGTCGGGTCGTAGAACCGGGCGAGCAACTTGACGACGGTCGATTTCCCGGCGCCGGTCCGGCCCACCAGAGCGACCGTGGAACCGGCCGGGATCGTCAGGTCCACGTCGCTCAGGGCTTCGCGTTCGGCATCGCCGTAGCGGAAACCCACCTCACGTAGTTGCACCTCGCCGCGCAGGTGGCCGGCGATGCCGACCGTGCCCTCGGTAGCCGACTCGAGGGAACTCTCGGTCCGCAGCAGGTCGCCGATCCTGCGCAGACCCACCCTGGCCTGCTGATAGCCGTCGAAGACCTGCGACAACTGCTGAATGGGCGCGAACAACAGATTCAGGTACAGCACGAACGCGATCAGCACACCCGGGCCGATCGCCCCCGACGCCACCTCGCGGGCTCCCACGAAGACGACCGCCGCGAGCGCCAGATCGGACAGGAAGGTGATGAACGGGAAGTACAGCGAGATCGCCCGCTGCGAACGCAACCGACTGCGTCGGTAGGCCTCCGCGCGCTCGGCGAACCGGCGGGCCGCCGTCTCCTCCCGGCGATAGGCCTGCGCCGCGCGCAGCCCCGTGACGTTCTCCTGGAAATCGGCGTTCACCAGCGAGATGCGCTCCCGGGACTGCGCGTACGCCGTCCCGGATATCTTCCGGAACCACAGGGTCGCGGCGACCAGCACGGGCAGCACCCCCAGCACGACCAGCGCCAGCGACAGATCGGTCACGATCAGCGCGATCGAAATGCCGGTCAGGGTCAGCACCGCCACGACGGCGGTGGACAGGCCGGTCTGGATGAACTGGGACAACGCGTCCACGTCGGTCGTCATCCGGGTCATGATCCGGCCCGACAGTTCGCGTTCGTAGTAGTCGAGTCCGAGGCGTTGCAGGTGCGCATACGAGCGCACGCGCAGTCCGAACAGCACCCGCTCGCCCGCGCGTGCGGTCAGCACGGTGAGAATCGCGACCGCGATCCAGCCGAGCAACGCGAGAACCACGCCCGCGGCGGTCGCCTGCCACAGTCGTGACGGATCACCCGGCGTCACACCCCGGTCGACGGCGTAGCGCACCAGAGACGGGAACGCGATGCTCGTCAGCGATTCCACCGCCAGGCACAGCACGACGACCGCGAGCAGCACGCGCACCGGACGCAGTGTCGTCCGCAGCCGGAACTGCGGGTCGGGCAGCCGCAGGGATTCGGACTGCAGAGCCGGATCACGGCCCGGTGTCTCGGTGGCGGGAGGCAGCGCGTCGACAGCGGCACGCAGTTCCGGTGTCGGAGCCACCGCGCCCAGCGCGCCGGACATCGGCCCGCCATGACCCCCATGACCGCCGCCGGACTGCGGCGGGTTCCGGACGGCTCCGGGCGATTCGTCGTCACCTTCCTCCGGCCACAATTCACCGGACGGGATCGGTCGTGCCGGGGCCGGTGCGCTTTCGTCGTCGGTCGACAACATGCGCCGGAAGACGGGACTGCGCGCGTCGAGTTCCTCGACCGTTCCGATATCGATGATGCGACCTTCGTCGAGCACAGCGACCCGGTCGGCGAGCGCGAGCGTCGAGCGTCGATGAGCGAGTACGAGCGTCGTGCGCCTCCGGCCCGCTCGTAACGCGCCGTAGATCGCCGCTTCGGTCTCGGCGTCGACTGCGGAGGTGGCGTCGTCGAGGATCAGCACGCGCGGATCGACGAGCAGAGCCCGGGCGAGGGCGATCCGCTGTCTCTGCCCGCCGGACAGGGTCAGGCCCCTCTCACCGACGACGGTGTCGTAGCCCTCGGGGAGCAATTCGACGAACTCGTCGGCGCGCGCCGCCGCCGCTGCGGCCCTGATCTGCCCGTCCGACGCGTCGGGCCGGCCGAGGGCGATGTTGGCCGCGACCGTGTCCGAGAACAGGAACGGTTCGTCGAAGACGAGTCCGACTGCCCCGCGCAGATCGTCGGCTCGGAGCGAGGCGACGTCGAGGTCGTCACCGTCCGAGGTGAGGCATACCGACCCGGCGCGGGGAGCGTAGAACCGGGGGAGCAGCAGCGACAGCACTGTCTTGCCCGATCCTGCCGGACCGACGATCGCGACCGTCTCACCGGGGGCGATCTCGAGGTCGAGCCCGCGCAGCACGTCCCGGTCGTCGTCGAAACCGAACGTCACGTCCCGGAAGCGGATACCGAGCGGGCCGTCCGGCAGAGCGGCGGGACGGGGAGGATCGGCGACCTCGGGCTCGACGTCGATCACCTCGTACACCCGCTCGACCGCCGCACGGGACAACTGCGCCATGATCACGACCTGCGCCAGGATGCGTGTGGTCGAGGTCATCGTGGCCACATAGGCGGTGAACGCCACGAAGGTTCCCACCGTGATCACGCCGTCGAGCGCGAGCCATCCGCCCAGCGCGATCGTGGCGACGAGCCCGAACTGGGGCACCGCACCCATGGGTGCCGAGAACCACGCATTGATCCGGGCCGCGCGCAGACGCTCGGCGTACAACCTGCGACCGTGCTCCTCGAGTTGATCGACGGCGCGAGATTCCTGACCGAAGCCCTTCACGACGCGCACGCCTGTGACGGTCTCCTCGACATGCTGGGCGAGGTCGGCCGCATGCTGCTGTGCCGACCAGGTCGCGGCGAAGAGTTTCGGCCGGACCACCCGGACGATCACGAAAATGATCGGTACCGCTGCCACCGCCACGAGCGTGAGCAGCGGCGAGAGGGTGGTCATGATCACCAGCGCGAGTACGAACTGCAGCAGCGCCCCCGCGGACATCGGCACCATCGCGAGCAGGCCCTGGACGAGTTGCAGGTCGGTGATCGAACGCGAGACCACCTGGCCGGTGCGGATGCGGTCCTGGCCGTGTCCGTCGAGTCGCTGGAGAGCACCGAGCAGGCGTAAGCGCAGATCGTGTTGCACGTCGAGGGACAGGCGTCCGGCGAGCATGCGACGCCCGTACTGGCAGCCGAACCGGACCACGGCTCCGAGCGCGATCGCCGCCGCGGCGAGACCGATCAGATGCAGATCGTCCGCAGGGACCTCTCCCTGCCCGGTGGCGGTGTCCACCGCCACCTTCGTCAGCAGCGGGAAGGTGATGTCGATCAGCGCGGCGACCACGGTGACTGCGAGAGCTCCCAGCGCAGTTCTCCGATGGTGCAGGCATTCGGCGACGAGCCGGGAAATCCATCCCGGCGAGCGCGGAACCGGTTCATGTGCCATCGAACCGACATTAGCGCTGCCTGACGACACAGGCCGCAGCGCGTCAGGAGTCGATCAGGCCACGTCGCCGGTGCGGGTCCGCCACCAGCCGAGTCCGGCCAGCAGTACCGTCCAGAACACCAAAACGAGCGGTGCCAGCGGCCAGGTCATGTCCAGGGCGGTGTCTTGGGGTATGGACACGGCCGAGAACAGGACGTACCAGGTCGCCTGCACCGGCAGGTACGAGGCGAGCGCACTGATACCGATGCCGTGCAGGACCACCGAGAGGGTCAGCTCGCCGAAGGGCACCCATGCGCAGATCGCGAGGACGCTCACCGCCGTGGACCGTGTGAGCAGGCCGAGACCCGCCCCGATGAGCGACCACGCGAGAGCGCAGAGCAGGCCGATACCCAGCACCTTGGCGATCGAACCGAGATCGGCGCCTTCGAAGCCACCTCCGAACAGTACGAGGGTCGCGGCTGTGGCGACTTCGGTGACTATGCAGTACAGCAACCCGATCGCAGCGACAGTGGCAAGTTTCGTGCCGATGACCCGATCCCGTCCAGGCGTGGTGAGGAAGGTCGTCACGATCGTGCGATGTGCGAACTCGCTACCGGTGGCCACTGCTCCGAAGACCGCGGCGAACAGGAACACCAGCGACAGCGCGAAGGAGATGCCGACTACCGCGCCGACGGCCTCGGCGAAGCCGTCGCCGAAGCCGATCTTGAGTTGGCGCGCGACCGGCAAGGTCAGCGCACCGCAGAACAGGCCCACGAGCAGCGGCGCGATGCCGAGAATCCACCAGTAACGCAGGCTCAGGACCTTGCGGAATTCGGCGGTCAGAAGCGCGGTCATCGGGTCGGTCCTCCGGGTCCGGTCGGCGGTCGGTTCGGCTGCCCCCACTGGGACTGCGGATACTGCCGCTGGGCCGGTGGGTCCTGTTGGGCGGATGGATACTGCTGGGCGGGTGGATACTGCTGGGCGGGTGGATACTGCTGGGCACCGGGGACGTGCGCCGGATACTGCGCAACCGGCGCCGCCGCGTAGCGCCCGGCAGTCATCGCCAGGTACACCTGTTCGAGGTCGACGTGCTCGACGCTCGTCCCGAACAGCGTCACCTCTGCGGATTCGGCGATCTCGGCGATGCGATCGGGAGCAGCACCGACCACCGCGAGGCGTCCGTCCTGCTGCACCTGCGCGTCGGTGTGTCCCGCAGCGGCCAGGGCGATCGCGAGCCGGGCCGGATCGGAGGACGCGACGAAGATCCGCGATCGGTAGGCGTCCCGCAGGCCCGCCATCGTGGTCTCTGCGACCAGTACGCCATTCGAGACGATGACGAGGCGGTCGGCCATCTGTTCGATCTCCCGGAGGATGTGGCTCGAGATCAGCACGGTCCCACCGCGGCCGGCGAAGGCACGCAGAAAGTCACGCAGCCATGCCATGCCCTCGGGATCGAGTCCGTTCGCCGGTTCGTCGAGTACCAGATAACGCGGCTGTCCGAGCAGAGCCGTCGCCAGGGCGAGTCGTTGGCGCATTCCGAGGGAGAACTCTCCGACGCGACGTTTCGCGACGGACCCGAGACCGACGAGTTCGAGCATCTGCACCGCCCGCTCGTCTGGAACTCCGATCGCGGCGCAGTAGATCTGCAGGTGCGTCAGCGCCCGGTGCTTCGGGTGGGCACTTCGGGAGTCGAGTACGGCCCCGACGACCTGTGCAGGCTGCTGCAGGTCCGTGAACGGCACACCGTCGACGAAGGCGCTACCGGCACTCGGGCGGATCAGCCCGAGCATCATGCCGAGCGTGGTGGTCTTGCCAGAACCGTTGGGGCCGAGGAACCCCGTGATCGACCCCGGGGGCACCGAGAACCAGAGATTCGACACGGCGATGTGGTCGCCGAACGCCTTGCTCAGCCCTTGGACGGAGATCCCCGCGCCCCGAGCGTTCTGGGGGTCGGGGCTGCCGTACGGCGGTGGCGCTGACGGTGCTGTCACGGATGCGAACCTCCGCGTCGTCGAGATCGGGGATGCGGCCTCGTGCCGCGGTCGCCGTGAGCTTACGGGTCATTCCAGGAAGGGCAGTACTGCGTCGAGAAACTCGCGGGGTGCGTCGAGTTGGGGACAGTGCCCGGCATCGGGAATGACCACTACTCGTCGTGCGCTGCCGGCGTTCACGCGCCGCGCCGCGTGAGCGGGGGTCAGCCGATCCCGCGCACCCCACAACAGCAGTGCGGGCACGTCGAGGGCATGCACCATCTCCGGGATCGGTAGACGAGCGAGTTCACGGATCGCGTGTCGGCCCACCGTCAGGAGGGTGTCGACCTGGCTGCGCGTCGCGTAGTTCGCCGCGAACGCTGCGCGCACGGCACGGTCGAAGGTGCCGCGCCGATGCACTGCTGCCCGTGCGTACAGCGCACCCATGGCCTGCTGCATCACCGGGGCCGGCAACGGGCGGACAAGTGCGCGCGACAGTTCGACGGGTAGCCGCGCGCCCCGGGTCCACAACCGCGGGATCCCGGCGAGCCCGGGCATGTCGGCGAGCACCACCCGATCGACGAGGGACGAATGGACCGATGCGAACAGCAGTGCCGTCACCGCGCCGAGCGAGTTCCCGACCAGCGACACCGGTCGATCCGTATCGGCGACGAGATCGGCCACGATGTCGACGTAGTGGTCGAGTACCGGTGCTTCCCAGTGCTCCGCACTACGTCCGAAACCCGGGAGGTCGACCGTGAGCACCCGGTGACGTTCGGCCATCGCCGGTGCGACCTTGCACCATGTGCCGCCGTGGTCGGAGAATCCGTGCAGCAGTACGACGGTGCGTGGCCCTGCCCCGGTTTCACGCACGAACACCTTCCCCGGCGCGGACACGATCAGTCCTTCGGCACCGGAACACCGATGTCCAGGGCCGGCACCTCTCCGTTCAGCGGAAGGACGGGCCTTGCATCCGGCCATGCGGGCGGGGGCGGGCCGAAGGCGTCGCGGGCATTCTGGATCGTGCGTTTGCCCAGCGCGCGGTTGCCCACGCCGCCGATCGCCGCGCCGATACCTGCAGGAACCAGCTTGCCGATCAGCAGCGGACTGCGCTTGGCGAGGTACCGGCGGATGAACCGTTTGACCAGCGAGTTGTTCAGACCCTTCAACTGGGCTCCGCTCGCCTGGGTGGTCAGAGACTTCGGCCAGTGGCGCAGGGACGTGCCGGTCGCGGCAGCGACGATCTCCCGCCCGGTGTCACCGAGCGACACCGAGAGGACCAGCGCACGGCGCTGCTCGTGGTCGTGGGGTTCGATTCCGTGTACCGACGCGATGGCCAGGGTGAGCAGTGCGGAAGCTTCGAAGAAGAAGGCCGTCTCGGCGCCCACCGCTCCGATGGCGGCGATGGTCCCGACACCGGGGAAGGCGGCCGTCGCACCTGCTGCCGAACCGCTGCCCGTGACGCTGAGGAGGAACTGCTTCTCGAGGCGCTCGATGATCTGTGCCGGAGTGTCGTGAGGGTTCGCGCGGCGCAGGAGATCGACGTACTTCGCCACGGCAGGACCCTGGAGTTTGGCACCGTTGTCGAGCATCTTGACGATAAAGGTCTCTGCGACGCCTGCATTCCTGCTCATCGTGCCCCTGTTCTCCGGTTCTGTTGTCTTCCGGTCCGCTTTCACTACCCTTGTTGCATGTCCGGGTCCGCAAGCGGTGTGTCCGACGGCGCCCGGCGGCGTCCGCTGCCTGCGCTGACACCCTACGTGCGCTCGTACGAGGGGTATCGGCTCGACGGTTTCCCGCCGGGGACCCATCTGGGTATGCCCTCTCCGGACGTCACCGTAATCCTCACGATTTCCGAACCCATCGAACTCCCTCGCCGCGACGAACGGTCTCCGGATCGTTTCGACACGCTCGCAGGCGGCTTGTCGACGCGGCCCGTGCCCATCGTTCACAACGGGCGTCAGCACGGGATGCAACTTGCGCTGACTCCTGCAGGGGCACGGGCGCTGCTGGGCGTGCCCACCGCAGAACTCGGTCCATGGGTGGTCGACCTGGAGGATGTGATCGGCGGGGACAGTCGCGAGTTGTCCGACCGGATCGCTGAGGCGGGGTCATGGGAAGAGCGTTTCTGCGTCCTCGACCGGGTGCTCGCACGGCGCCTCGTCTCGGCGCGGTCGACCGGACCGGACCGGCACCTCGCGCATGCCTGGCGCCTGCTGGTATCCGATCCGGCTCTGCCCGTGCGTGCAGTCGCAGACGAACTGGGGTGGAGCAGAAGACACCTCGCGAACCGGTTCGCGCGCGAATTCGGTCTCTCACCCAAGGACGTGGCGCGGGTGTCGAGGTTCGACCGGTCGCGGCAGATGCTGCGGGCCGCCCCCGGCCGGCGCCTCGCGGACATCGCCGCCGACTGCGGCTTCTACGACCAGGCACATCTTGCCCGCGAATGGCGCGATCTGGCCGGTGTGCCGCCTTCCCGTTGGCTCGAGGACGAAGTGTTCCCATTCGTCCAAGACGAGTGAGGCGGCGGTCGCGAGACTCGAAGCCATGACGAACACAACGAACTTCACGCAGCAGTCCACGACCGGCACGCCCACCGCGGACACCGTGTGGCCGTGCCTCGCCTATACCGATGCCCGAGCCGCGATCCGCTTCCTCGTAGGCACACTCGGGTTCGTCGAATCGGAGGTCTACGGGGAGGGGGACCGCGTCGACCACGCAGCCCTGCACTGGCCGTACGGGGGTGGTGTCATGCTCGGTTCGACCGGTCGCGAGTCACCGCTCGACCAGCACGCCGACAAGGGCACGGTCTATCTCGTGCTCTCCGACGAGAACGCCGTCGACGCGCTGTACGAGAAGGTCCTCGCGTCCGCCGACGACGAGGATGCGGCCCGCCGCGCGAGCGTGACGGTCGAACTCCGTGACGAGGACTACGGATCCCACGGTTTCACCTGCCGCGACCCGCAGGGCGTGTACTGGAGTATCGGCACCTACCGGCCCGTCCGGCCGTAAGGATCACCGGGACCTGGTCACGGCGCCGTGCGCCTCGGGGACGACCTCGCCGGCGGGCGGTGGGGGCGGTGGTGTGCCGTCCCCGAAAGGCCGCCCGCCGAGCGCCTCGCGACCGTGCGGTTCGAGCCAGTTCGGCAAGCCCGGTCCTTTCGGCACGATTCCCGTCGGGTTGATGTCGGTGTGCACCAGGTAGTAGTGCTGTTTGATCTGGACGAAGTCGACCGTGTCCCCGAAACCGGGGGTCTGGAACAGGTCGCGCGCGTACGCCCACAACGCCGGGAAGTCGGCCAGCCGGTTCCTGTTGCACTTGAAGTGGCCGTAGTAGACGGGATCGAAGCGTACGAGCGTGGTGAACAGGCGCACGTCCGCCTCCGTGATCGTCTCGCCCACGAGATAGCGCTGCGTTCCGAGACGTTCCTCGAGCCAGTCGAGACGGGCGAAGAGGCGGTCGAAGGCCTTCTCGTAGGCCTCCTGTGAGCCGGCGAAACCGCACCGGTACACGCCGTTGTTGACGTCGCGGTAGACGACCTCGGCCACTTCGTCGATCTCGTCCCGCAACCGCTCGGGATACAGATCCGGAGCGCCCTGGCGGTGGAACTGCGTCCACTCGGTGGAGAAGTCCAAGGTGATCTGCGCATAGTCGTTCGTCACGACCTGTCCCGTGGGAACGTCGACGATGGCCGGAACCGTGATTCCCCGGTCGTACCCCGGGAATCGGGCGAAGTATGCATCCTGCAGCCGGGGGATCCCCAGCACGGGGTCGACACCTCCGGGGTCGAGATCGAACGTCCAGCTGCGCTCGTCGTGTGTGGGTCCGCACAATCCCAGCGACAGGGCGTCCTCGAGCCCGAGCAGCCGCCGCACGATCAGGGTCCGGTTCGCCCACGGACAGGCCCGGGCCGCGACGAGTCTGTACCGCCCGGGCTCGACGGGATAGCCGTCGCGTCCGTCGGCGGTGATGCGCGTCGGGATGTAGTTCGTGTCGCGGGTGAACTCCGCACCCGGTTCGACGTACTTGTTCTCGGTCACCTGCGTACCTTTCGGGCAGTCGTCAACGCTCGGGCGGAACCCGCACCGTGACGAGGGTTCCCCAGGTGTCGTAGCCCGACACCGCCGCGACCGTACGTGCCCCCCGGTTGTCGCGGCGCATGCGGGCGAGCGGAACGAGCCCGGCGTCGAGCGCGTCGTGGGTTGCGAGGGTCGCGACAGTCGCGGCCAGACCACGGCGGCGCGTGCCGGGTGCGGTCAGCACTCGCACGTCGGCGAGCAACGACCCGAGTTCGCCGTATGCGGCCCCGGCCAGAGGACGGTGATCGTCGTCGAGCAGAACGAAGACCCGAGACGACCGGCTCGGCGACGTTTCGGCCTCGGTGACGTCGTCAGGCGGGCAGCACCGCTGCAGTTCCGCGAGATCCTCGGGATCGTCCGAGATCAGTGGGCTGTCCACACGGGTCGCATCGATCCAATCGGTACACAGACCGAGAATCTCGGTGCGTCCGGCATGACCTGCGACGACGGCCTCGGCGCGCGGAGCGTCGAGGTCTGCCGGGGCGGGTTCGGCCTCGAGGCGCGAGACCGCCGCGGCCGGCCCGACGATCGCGGTCGCCGTGCCCACGGTCAGCACCCGGACCTCGCGCATCGAATCGTCGACCCGCGTGACGTGGCCGGGTTCGGTCAGCGCGCCGTCGGGTAGTCCCAGGACACGACACCATGCGAGGGCGGCGATGCTCGAGATGTGTGGGTCCACCCCGATACCGTAGACCCCCTACGAGGGGAGATATTCGGTGAGCGACAACAGCGAGGAGGGCACACGCGTGCGCGGGTCCGATGCGGCGAGCGAGATGTCGGACGGTGCCCGTTGGGCGGCACTGGGGGCATTGTGTCTGGGCTTCTTCATGATTCTGGTGGACAGCACGATCGTCGCTGTCGCAAATCCGGCGATCATGCGGACGTTCGAGGCGGACATCGCGGCCGTCGTGTGGGTCACCAGTGCCTATCTCCTCGCGTATGCCGTGCCGCTTCTCGTGACCGGCCGACTCGGCGATCGTTTCGGCCAGCGCCAGATCTATCTCGTCGGACTCGTGCTGTTCACGATCGCGTCGTTGTGGTGCGGATTCTCGTCCACGATCGAGATGCTCATCGTCGCGCGGGTGTTCCAGGGTTTCGGGGCCGCCCTGATGTCCCCGCAGACGATGGCCGTGGTGACGCGGATCTTCCCGCGAGAACGCCGCGGAACCGCGATGGGCCTGTGGGGTGCCGTGGCCGGCGTCGCGACGCTCGTCGGCCCCCTGGCCGGGGGTGTTCTCGTGGACGGCCTGGGCTGGGAGTGGATCTTCTTCGTCAACGTGCCCGTGGGGGTGATCGGGTTCGCTCTCGCGGTGAAGTACGTGCCCGTGCTGCCGACGAGTCCTCACCGGTTCGACGTGCTCGGGATGCTGCTCAGCGGTGCGGGCATGTTCTGCCTCGTGTTCGGGATCCAGGAGGGCAATTCGTTCGACTGGACGGCCCGGGTGTGGGTGCTGATCGTCGTCGGTGTCACGTTGCTCGTCGTGTTCGTCGTGCAGCAGTCGCGTAACCGTGGGGAACCGCTCGTGCCGCTGTCGCTGTTCCGGGACCGCAACTTCGGCCTGGCGAACATCGGGATCGCGACCATGGGTTTCGCCATCACGGGCGTGATGTTGCCCATCATGTTCTACGCCCAGTCGGTGCGCGGGCTGACTCCGACGGGTGCGGCACTGCTCATGGTGCCGATGGCGGTGTTCAGCGGGGTGCTCGCACCGGTGGTCGGCAGGCTCGTCGACCGTGTCCACCCGAGGCTGATCGCGGGGACCGGTTTCACACTGCTGACGATCGGCCTGGGATGGCTTGCGCTGACGATGACTCCGGACGCGCAGATCTGGCAGTTGCTGTTGCCGATCGCGCTGATCGGTGTCGCCAACGCGGGAATCTGGTCTCCGCTGTCGGCCACCGCGACCAACGGGCTGGCGCCGAATCGGGCGGGAGCAGGATCCGGGGTGTACAACACGACGCGCCAGGTCGGCGCCGTGCTGGGCAGTGCCGCTCTCGGAGCCATGATGGCGGGTCGACTGTCGGCGAACGGAGTGGGTGCCGGTGGCTCGCCGGAGATGGAGACTGCCGTGCTGCCGGATGCGTTGCGTGCCCCCTTTGCCGCTGCGATGGCGGAATCGTTGTGGTTGCCCGCCGCCGTCCTCGTGATCGGACTGGTGGCCGTGCTCGCGTTCGAACGACCTGCGAGCCAGAAGGCGGACCCCGAGGTCGAGGTCCGATCGCCTGCGCCGACCGTCTGAGCCGGCGCAGGCGGCTCGTCTTCCGATATCCGTGACCCGCGGTTTCCTCACACGGTTGTGATCCACGCCATATAGTGCAGACACGCGCCGGGTGGGAGGTGTCATGTCGGTGGCCGTAGTGAAAATTCCTGCTGGAACTCGTTGGCTCAGGGACGATCGGGTCATCCGACGTTCCGGCGGCATCCTCCAGTACGACTGTCTGGAACCGTGTCTCGCGGAGTTGCTGGACCGCAGTGCACTGCGCTTCGCGAACCGGGCCGCGGTGGTCGATCGCTGTGGCCGGGTGCTCAGTTACCGCGAGTTGTGGGCGTCCGCCGCCCGCGTCGCCGGTGGGCTCCTCGATCAAGGGGTCGGGCCGGCGGACCGTGTGGTTGTGAACCGACCCAACGGTTTCCGCTGGCTCATCGGCTTTCTCGGGGTGGTCCTCGCCGGGGGTGTGCCGGTGCTTCCCGATCCCACGTGCAGCAGCGAGGAGACCGCGGAGATCGAGGCTCACAGCGGTGCGGTGCTGACTCTGGGTGACGATCTGCCCGACGGAGTCGCCTTCCTCGACGGCGGTGCCACTCCGGAGGAGCTCGCGGTGCTGTACTACGTGCGCGTGGCCGGTGGCGGATTGCGCGGCGTCGAACTGACCAACACGAACGTGCTGTCGACGATCGAAGCCGTGGCGCACGCTATGGATCTGCGCGGTGAGGGAGCCCGTACGGTGCTGACGGCCCCGTTGTCCACAGCCGTCGGGTGCGGGGTCCAGTTGCTGCCCACCCTCGCCGCCGGGGGAACTGTCGTGATCCCGGGATCGCGCGTGATCCGCGCACCGTGGCGCCACCTGCGCGCGGCGTTCCCCACGTCGCGATGCGTCCGGGGCTGGGGCGTCGCGGAAACGGGAGGAATCGGTCTGCTGCTTCCCTCGGAACATCGTCCCCGCCACCCGCGCAGCGTGGGTGTGCCGTTCGGAGGGATCGAGGTTGCGCTGCTCGGCCCGGATGCGGAGCGGGGGATCGGTGAACTGCTGTGCCGCGGACCGAGCGTCGCCCGTCGGTACTGGCACGATCCGTCGGCCACGGCCGACGCGTTCGCCGACGACGGGTGGTTCCGCACCGGAGATCAGGTGCGGATCGACGCCGAGGGGTTCGTCGAGCCTCTCGCTGTGCGGGTGTCGTGATCCTGGAACAGGTTTCCATCCGGTATACAGCCTGTAGCCGGGAGTCCGGCGATCCGAAGTGGAGAGGTATGTCCATGTCCGACGAAGTCCTGCTCGAACGACGCGATCGTATTCTCGTCATCACCATCAACCGCCCCGAGTCGCGCAACGCGGTCAACGCCGCCGTGAGTCACGCACTCGCCGAGGCCGTCGACGAACTCGACGCCGATGATTCGCTGTCGGTGGGGGTGCTCACCGGCGCTGGCGGCACCTTCTGCGCCGGAATGGACCTCAAGGCGTTCGTAGCGGGTGAGAATGTGGTCGTTCCCGGCAAGGGGCTCGGGTTCACGGAAGCGCCTCCTCGCAAGCCCCTGATCTCCGCGGTCGAAGGATTCGCGCTCGCGGGAGGAACCGAGCTCGTACTCGCCACGGATCTCGTCGTCGCGGCGAAGAATGCGAAGTTCGGTATCCCGGAGGTCAAGCGGGGCCTGGTCGCAGGTGCCGGCGGTCTGCTGCGGCTGCCGACGCGGATCCCCTACCAGAAGGCGCTCGAACTCGCTCTCACGGGGGATGCGTTCACCGCCGAGGAAGCGTACGGCTACGGTTTCGTCAATCGTCTCACCGAGCCCGGTGGGGCGCTCGAGGGCGCTTTCGAACTGGCCGAGCGCATCACCGCGAACGGCCCGCTCGCTGTGGCGGTGACCAAGGAGATCGTCGTCCGCTCGGCTGATTGGTCGCGCGAGGAGGCCTTCGCGAAGCAGATGGAACTCATGGCGCCCGTCTTCGTCTCGGAGGACGCGCGCGAAGGGGCCACTGCTTTCGCCGAGAAGCGTCCTCCAGTGTGGAAGGGTCGCTGAGCGACGGTTGAGACCTGCGCCGGAAGAGCGCGCGACGGAAGAGGAAGAGGATCGGATGACCGACGGTTTCGCGGAACTGCACGTGCACATCGAAGGCACGTTCGAACCCGAACTGATACTCACCCTCGCCGAGCGCAACCGCGTGTCTCTTCCCTATCGCGACCTCGACGACCTGCGTGGTCGCTACGAATTCGGCGACCTGCAGTCGTTTCTCGACCTGTACTACGCGAACATGGAAGTGCTGCGTACCGCACAGGACTTCGCCGACCTCGCCCGCGCCTATCTTGCACGCGCGGCGCGGGCGGGTGTCACCCGCGCGGAGTTCTTCTTCGATCCCCAGGCGCACACCTCGCGCGGCGTGGCATTGACCGAGGTGGTGGCCGGGCTCTCCGATGCGGTCGCCGGTGCTCACCGGGAGTTCGGGATCGACGCGGCGACGATCGCCTCGATCGTGCGTGATCGTCCCGTGCCCGAAGCACACGAGGTCTTCGGGGAGTTGTTGCGGCTCGGCGCACCGATCATCGGACTCGGACTGGACTCGGCGGAGGTGGGTTACCCGCCTTCGCTGTTCGAGGACGTCTTCGCCCGGGCGCGGGCCGAGGGACTGCGAATCACGGCACATGCGGGGGAGGAGGGCCCCCCGGAGTATGTGTGGCAGGCACTCGACCTGCTCGGTGCCGAGCGCATCGACCACGGCATCCGCTCACTCGAGGACCCCGACCTCGTCGCGCGTCTGGTCGACGAGCGCATTCCGCTCACCGTGTGCCCGCTGTCGAATGTGCGTTTGCACGTGGTGGATTCGCTCGCCGATCATCCGTTGCGCCGGATGCTCGAGGCCGGTCTCGCGGTGAGTGTGCACTCGGACGATCCCGCCTATTTCGGTGGATACGTCGACGACGCCTTCGTGGCCTTGAAGGACCAGCTCGGCCTCACCGACGCAGAACGGGATGTTCTTCGCCGCAATTCGTGGGACGCCGCCTTCCTCTGAGTCGGTGAATCGTCACTCGCCGAGGACGCGTCGCAGATACGGGTTGGTGAAGGTGCGGCCCGGGTCCACGCGGTCGCGTACGGCGAGGAAGTCGTCGAATCGCGGGTAGATCTCACGCAGTTCGACGGCGGTCATCGAGTGGAGCTTCCCCCAGTGTGGCCGCCCCTGTGCGGCACGAAAGATCGGCTCCACGCCGTCGAAGTACGGACTGTGATCGCGACGGTGGTACTGATGGACCGCCACGTAGGCCGTCTCGCGGCCGTGTGCCGTCGACAGCCAGACGTCGTCGGCCCGCGCGAACCGTACCTCCACCGGAAATCCGATCCGGATATCGTTGCAGCGCAAATACATATCGATCTCCCGGAGTACCTCGGGAAGGTGGTGAGCGGGTATCGCGTACTCCATCTCCCGGAAGCGCACCCGGCGTGTCGACGCGAACACCCGGTGACTGCGGTCGACGAATGTGCGCGGCGACAATGCGCGCGAGGCGACCCGATTGAGAGTCGGAATGGTTGCGGGAACGCGTGTTCCGATTTCCTGGAAGAGCGCGAACGCCCCGTTGGAGAGCAGTTCGTCGTCGAGGAGAGTGCGCATCCGCCCGACGGGCCGGACCGGCGCGGGGCCGAGGAGGCGGGTGTTGCGCTTGACGAGCACCCCGTCCGTGTGCGGAAACCAGTAGAACTCGAAATGATCTACGCTGCTGCGTAATTCGTCGATCTCGTCGAGTGTCGCACGCAATGACGAGGGCGACTCCTCGGCATGCAGGCGGAATGCGGGAACGCACTCGAGGGTCACGGTAGCGAGGACGCCGAGGGCGCCGAGTCCCAGACGTGCGGCTTCGAACAGTTCGGGTTCTCGCTCGGGAGAACATTCCACGATCCGCCCGCCGGCGAGCACGATCGTCGCGCCGCACACCGCGCCGGCCAGCCCGAAGAATGCCGTACCGGTGCCGTGCGTGCCGGTCGAGATCGCGCCGGCGACGGACTGGACATCGATGTCCCCGAGGTTGGGTACGGCGAGACCTCGTGCCCACAACAGCTCGCTCAGATCTCGAAGACGCGTCCCGGCCTGCACCGTGACGAGGGCGCCGGTGGGTATCGGTTCCACCGCGAGGAGACCCGACATGTGGTCGAGTGAGATCAACGTGCCGTCGGTGACGGCGACGCCGGTGAACGAGTGCCCGGCGCCCACTGCTTTGACGTGTTCGCCCTGACCGGAGGCCCGAGCCACGATATGCGCGAGGTCGTCGACCGTTTCGGGTGTCTCGAAATGCCGGGGCGATGCGCCCTCGGTACGCGCCCAGTTGCGCCAGGTGGCCATGCCTCATGATCGATCTGGACGTCCGTCCAAGTCAACACCTGGCCCCGACCTTTTCCCGACCTCTACGATCGGGACATGTCGAATCGGTTGCCTGCCGACGAACGCCGCACCCAACTCGTGGCTGCGGCACTGGAACTGGCCGAAAGCGGGGGAGTCGGAGCTGTCACGGTCCGTGCCGTCGCCGAGAAGGCCGGGGTGTCGCTCGGCGTCGTCCACTACTGTTTCGACAGCAAGGAAGCGCTCGTCGTGGCGATGGCGAACACTTTGATCGAGGAACTCGCCCGGGCGATGCATGCCGCATTCGACGTGCCGGCGGACCTGCAGCGCACCAGTGGCGTCGACTGCCTGCGGTCGATGCTGCACACCGGTCTCCGCGCCATGTGGTCGGCGGTCGAGTCCACACCGGGACTGCAGACACTCACCTACGAGATCACGACCTACTCGCTCCGGCACGGCACGAACGGCAGTCCGGTCAGCGGGAACATCGCCGTGCAGCAGTACCGCCTGATGGACGAGCAGGCCGACCGGTTCCTCGACCGGTGCGCCGACCGGTGCGGTGTCGAGTGGTCGCTGCCCACCGCGACGCTCGCGCGACTGTCGCTCGCGTTGCTCGACGGAGTCGTGCTCCGTTGGCTGGTGGATCGCGACAGCGAAACGGCGGCAACGGAACTGGGAGTGATCGCCGACATCATCGCGACCCGTGCCGTAGAACGTTCCTGACCCGACCGTCCATGAAGGGATCGACCGTGCTCCGTGCCGCTTCCACTCACGACGACGTCCTCGACCGGGTGGAGGCGGCGACGGCCGACCTCGACCCCCCGTTCGCCGCCGTCGATCTGCCCACGCTGTGGCGCAACGCCGATGATCTGGTCCGCCGCGCGGGTGGTGTGCCGGTGCGGGTGGCGAGCAAATCGGTTCGCTGTCGTGCCGTCCTCGAAGAGGTCCTGGGTCCGGACCTGACGGCCCACGGAGGTTTTCGCGGCATCATGGCCTACTCGCTGCGCGAGGCATTGTGGCTCGTGGAGCAGGGCGCGCGCGACATCCTGATGGGTTATCCGACGGTCGACCGTGCAGCTCTCGGTGAGTTCGGGAGGTCCCCGGAAGCGGTCTCGGCGATCACACTCATGGTCGATTCGCCGCAGCACCTCCATATAGTCCGTGAAGCGCTGGGAGATGAGTCCTTTCGACCGAGAATCTGTCTGGACGTCGATGCATCGTTGCGGGTGGGCCCGCTCCACCTCGGTGTACGGCGCTCTCCCGTGCGCGAACCGGACGCCGCAGCCGAACTGGCCCGTCGCGCGGCGACCGCGGGATTCGACGTCGTCGGCCTGATGTTCTACGAAGCCCAGATCGCGGGCCTGCCGGATTCGTCGCTACCGGTCCGGCTCGTCAAACGCGCGTCGGCGCGGGAACTCGTCTCGCGGCGCCGTGCTGTCGTCGAAGCCGTATGCTCCGTCGTGGGTGAACTCCGGCTCGTCAACGGCGGCGGGACCGGCTCGCTCGAAGTGACCACCGCCGATCGCGTCGTCACCGAGGCCACCGCGGGATCGGGACTGTATGTGCCCACCCTGTTCGACGGCTACCGGGCCTTCGCCCCGAACCCGTCGATGTTCTTCGCGTTGCCGGCCGTACGAAAACCGTCACCGTCGATCACGACGCTCTTCGGAGGCGGGTACATCGCGTCCGGTCCCCCCGGCGCTTCGCGGGTGCCACGCCCTGTCCGTCCCACAGGGCTGAAACTGCTCGGAACCGAGGGCGCGGGGGAAGTGCAGACCCCGGTGACCGGTCGTGCAGCGGCGTCCGTACCCATCGGTGGGCGAGTGTGGTTCCGGCACGCGAAGGCGGGGGAGTTGTGCGAGAGATTCGATCGGATCCACCTCGTCGACGAGAACGGACGCACCGAGGTGCCCACCTACCGTGGTGAAGGCGGCTGCTGGTGAAATCGGTACCCCGGTGAGAATTGGTCCATGCCGTTGACGTTCTTCCCCGGATCGGCGGGTCGGGTGCACTGGCGCTGCTGGCCGGTCGACGACGCCGTGGCCGGAGTCGTGTTCGCGCACGGACTCGGGCAGCACACCGGGCACTACCACCGTCTTGCGTCCGGACTCGCTGCTCACGGGATCGCGTTGTGGGGTCTCGACCTGGCCGGACACGGGCTTTCCGAAGGAGAATCCGGCTCGCCGGGGAACGTCGGGTTCCATGCCGAGGATTTCGTGCGACTCGCCGGTATCGCAGCCGAGTCGGGTCTCCCTCTCGCGGCGATGGGGCATTCGTTGGGAGCAGCGACGATTCTGGCGGTGCTCGGGAGCAGCTTCGATTCGGTCGGTGCCCGGTCTTTCAGAGGAGTCGTCCTGTGCGGTACGCCGCGCACCGCGGCTCTGCCGGCTACGGCCGCATCGCTCTGCGAGCGCGACCTGCCGGTTCTGCTGGTCCACGGTGTCGACGACCGGCTCGCCCCGATCGATCCGGTACGCGAGTGGGCGTCGTCGGTGTCGCGGGCGCAGCTCCGTGAGTACCCGGACGCCGGACACGATCTGCTGCACGAACCCGTACATCGCACGGTGACCGCGGAGGTTGCCGCTTTCGTGCGGAGCCTCGCGGGCTGATCGGCGGGTCGCTCCGCAACGACGACGACCGTGCCCCTCGCGTCGGCGAGGGGCACGGTCGTTCGAGCGTCCGGCGAGTCAGTTGTAGATCGCTGCGATCTCTTCGCCGTGCTTCTCGTGGATGACGTTGCGCTTGAGTTTGAGCGTCGGGGTGAGCTCACCGCTCTCGATGCTGAAATCGGTGTCGAGGATGCGGTACTTACGGATCGACTCGGCCTTCGAGACCTTCTTGTTGGTCTCCGCGACGGCCTCGTCGATCTCGGCGATCAGATCGGGGTTCTTGGTCAGTTCCGCGACGGTCGTACCCGCCGGCAGGTTGTGGCGCTCGATCCAGCCCGGCAGTGCCTCCGGGTCGAGGGTGATCAAAGCGCCGATGAACGGCTTGGAATCACCCACCACGATGACCTGGCTGATCAGGGGGTGCGCTCGCAGCGAGTCCTCGAGGATCGCCGGGGCGACGTTCTTGCCGCCCGCGGTGACGATGAGTTCCTTCTTGCGGCCGGTGATCGAGATGAAGCCGTCCTCGTCGATCGCACCGATGTCGCCGGTGTGGAACCAGCCGTCGCGGATGGCTTCCTCGGTGGCCTTGTCGTTCTGCCAGTAACCGTCGAAGACCATCGGACCCTTGAGGAGCAGCTCGCCGTCGGCGGCGATCTTCGCGGCGCAACCGTCGAACGGCTTGCCGACGGTACCGATCTTCTGCGCCTCGGGGGTGTTCATGATGATGCCGCCGGTGGTCTCCGTCAGGCCGTAGCCCTCGTAGATCGTGACGCCGACGCCGCGGAAGAAGTGGCCGAGGCGTGCGCCCAGCGCGGCTCCGCCGGACACGGCCTTGGTCACGTTGCCGCCGAGAGCGGCCTTGAGCTTGCCGTAGACGAGCTTGTCGAATACGAAGTGCCGGATCTTCAGCCCGAGGCCCGGGCCACCGTTCTCGAGCGCCTTGCTGTACTCGATCGCGACATCGGAGGCCTTCTCGAAGATCTTGCCCTTGCCGCCGTCGTACGCCTTCTGCTTCGCCGAGTTGTACACCTTCTCGAACACACGGGGCACCGACAGGATGAAGTTCGGCTTGAAGACGGCGAACTGATCGAGCAGCGTCGTCAGATCGGAGGTATGGCCCACGGTGACCTTGTTGTCGAACGCTGCGAACGAGATCAGGCGCGCGAACACGTGTGCCATAGGGATGAACAGCAGAGTGCGCTGACCCTCGTGCATCGAGTCGGGCAGCGCCAGGGACGCAGCTGCAGACTCGGAGGCGAAGTGGCGGTGCTTGAGCTGGACGCCCTTCGGCCGGCCCGTGGTGCCGGAGGTGTAGATGAGGGTCGCAGCGGACTCGGCCGTCACCTGGTTGCGACGCTCCTCGACCTGCTCGTCGGTCACTGCGGCGCCACGAGCGACGAGCTCGTCGACCGCGCTCTTGACACCCGACGCGGGCTCGATCTGCAGCACCTCACGCACGGTGGGCGCGCCCTCGGCGACCTCGCGGACGGTGTCGGCGTGCCCGGAACTCTCGACGATGAGCAGCTTCGTGCCGGAGTCCTCGAGAATCCACTGCGCCTGGTCTGCCGACGATGTCTCGTAGATCGCGACGGTGGCGCCGCCCGCGGTCCAGATCGCGTAGTCGAGAAGAACCCATTCGTAGCGGGTGCTCGACAGGATCGCCACGCGATCACCGAGCTCGATACCCGAGGCGATCAGGCCTTTCGCCACGGACCGCACCTCGGCGGCGAACTGACGGGCAGTGACGGGAACCCACTTGCCGTCGACCAGTCGCTCGAACGGCACGAACTCCGGCGACTCCTTCTCGTGCCGGAAGACGGTGTCGGCCATCGACGTGTTCTCGGCGATCGAGAACGACTGTGGCACGGCAATCTCACTCACTGTGACCCCTCCATCAGTAGATGCTGTCGATGTGCATTGCATCACATGTCGTTGGGAATTGCATTACCCCGAAGCCTGATTTGCGTAGTTTTTACAGTCCGATAAGTAGTGATGTATATAACAATCCTACCGCCGGTAACGAGGGTCACCACTAGTGGGTAGGGTCGCCGGATCGACTAGTGGGTAGGGTCGCCGGATCGACCGGTACCGGAAGTGCCGGGATCTCGGAGCAGTTGGACCGCCTCGGCATCGCCGAGCTGGTGGAAGTCCTCATAGGCGGCACCGACGCTGTCGGCGTCCGTCGGCACCCATGGGCAGACCACTTCGTCGGCCGTCCGGCCCGCCCGGCGCAGGGCGTCGGGGGATGCCACCGGCACCGCGAGCACCACACGCGCCGCACCGGATGCACGCGCCGCGAGAGCGGCCACCGCCGCCGTCGCGCCCGTCGCCATGCCGTCGTCGACGATGATCGCCGTGCGCCCCTCCAAAGGGACCCGCGCACGACCGGCGCGCAGGAACTCCGCGCGCCGGCCGAGTTCGGCGCGCTCGTACTCCTCGACATTCGCGACCGATTCGGGTGCTATCCGTCCTCGACGGATCACATCGTCGTTGAGAACGCGGAAGACGGAATCGCCTCCTGCTCCTTCCGCGATCGCACCCATCGCGAGTTCGGGATGCCAGGGCACGCCCAGCTTCCGGACGACGAGCACGTCCAGCGGTGCGCCGAGGGCTGCAGCGAGCTCACGGGCGACGGGGATTCCCCCGCGGGGAAGTGCGAGGACCACCGTGTCGGTGCCGCGCAGGTGGCCGGCCGACCGAGCCAGACGCCGGCCGGCATCCTCGCGCGTGGCGTACCGCACGATTCCAGTATGGAACGGTCCGTCCGGGCGGGCGAGAAGTCGCCGCCCGGACGGACCGGTGCGCTCTCAGGCGAGTTCGCCCGACAGGTAGGAGTGGTAGGCGGGCAGATCGAGCTGGCCGTGCCCGGACAGGCCGATCACGATTACCTCGGGCTCGGTCAGTCCCCGTGCGTACTCGGCGGCAGCCGCGATCGCGTGCGACGACTCGGGAGCAGGCACGATCCCCTCGTTCCGGGCGAAGAGCACCGCTGCGGAGAACGCATCCGTCTGTGCGACGGACGTCCCCTGCACGTAACCGAGTTCGACGGTGTGGCTGAGCAGCGGTGCCATCCCGTGGTAGCGCAGTCCGCCGGCATGGATGGGGTCCGGAATGAAGTCCTGACCGAGGGTGTGCATCTTCAGCAGGGGCGTCAGGCCCGCGATGTCACCGTGGTCGTAGCGGTATTCGCCCTTCGTGATGGAGGGGCACGCCGCAGGTTCGACGGCCACGATGCGCGTGCTCGCCCGGTCGTGCAAGACCTCGCGCAGGAACGGGAACGCCAGTCCGGCGAGATTCGAACCGCCGCCTGCACAACCGAAGACCACATCGGCCACGTCCTCACCTGCGGCACGCAACTGCTCCACGGCCTCGAGACCGATGACCGTCTGATGGAGCACCACATGGTTGAGCACGCTGCCGAGCGTGTAACGAGCCGCCGCATCCTTCACCGCGACTTCCACCGCCTCCGACACCGCGATGCCGAGCGAGCCCGGCGTATCAGGCTGTTCGGCGAGTACGGCGCGACCGGCTTCGGTCAGTTCGGACGGGCTCGGGTGGACCGTGCCTCCGTACGTCTCGATGAGGAAGCGGCGGTACGGCTTCGAGTCGTAGGAGGCACGAACCTGCCATACCTCGAGGTCGATCCCGAACTTGGCGCACGCGAACGACAGTGCCGAGCCCCACTGCCCCGCACCCGTTTCGGTCGTGAGGCGGGTGACTCCGTCGAGTGAGTTGTAATAGGCCTGGGCGACGGCCGAATTCACCTTGTGGCTGCCCACCGGACTCACACCCTCGTACTTGACGTAGATGCGGGCCGGAGTGCCGAGCGCCTTCTCGAAGGAGCGGGCGCGGAAGAGGGGAGTGGTGCGATATCCGGCATAGACCTCGCGTACGGCTTCCGGGATCTCGACGTCGGTCTCGGTCGACAGCTCCTGCTCGATCAGTCCCGACGCGAACAGTGGTGCGAGATCGTCGGCGGTGATCGGCTCGCGGGTGCCGGGATGCAGGTGCGGCGGCGGAGCCACCGGGAGGTCGCCGACGATGTTGTACCAGTGCGTCGGAATGCCGGAAGTCGAGTCGGAGGCGGACACTGCGGAAGTGTGCGCGGAAGGGGAGGCCGTCACTGGGAATCCTTGGAGTCGTGGTCAGAGGGCATGCTCAGTGTGACGGCCCCCGGCTGCGGGTGACGGGGTGGGGTGTGTCATCATTCGGGCGCTCGGGCCCAGGTCACAGCCGGGCCGGGCGCGAAGGGATATCTTCATCCGATAAACTGCTGGTCAAATGAGTGAAATTCAAGACGCCCCCGACCAGGAGACCGCAGCTCTCACGTTTGCCGATCTCGACATCGACGCCCGTGTCCTGCAAGCTCTTTCGGACGTGGGTTACGAGTCCCCGTCGCCCATCCAGGCGGCGACCATCCCACCGCTGCTGGAGGGACGGGACGTCGTCGGTCTCGCTCAGACCGGCACCGGTAAGACTGCTGCTTTCGCGGTACCGATTCTCTCGCGTATCGACACTTCCGTGAAGCGGCCCCAGGCGTTGGTCCTGGCGCCCACCCGAGAGCTCGCGCTGCAGGTCGCGGAGGCTTTCGGTAAGTACTCCGTCCACATTCCCGGCCTGAGTGTTCTGCCCATCTACGGTGGCCAGGCCTACGGCGTGCAGCTGTCCGGCCTCCGTCGCGGTGCTCAGGTGATCGTCGGCACCCCCGGACGTGTGATCGATCACCTCGCCAAGGGCACCCTCGACATCTCGGAGCTCGAGTTCCTCGTCCTCGACGAAGCCGACGAGATGCTCACCATGGGCTTCCAGGAGGACGTCGAGCGCATCCTCGCCGACACCCCCGACACCAAGCAGGTCGCCCTGTTCTCGGCCACCATGCCGGGGGCGATCCGCCGGCTGTCGAAGCAGTACCTCAAGAATCCGCAGGAAATCACCGTCAAGTCGAAGACAACCACCTCGGCGAACATCTCGCAGCGGTGGGTGCTCGTCTCCCATCAGCGCAAGCTCGACGCGCTGACCCGCATCCTCGAGGTCGAGACCTTCGAGGCGATGATCATCTTCGTGCGTACGAAGCAGGCCACCGAGGATCTTGCCGAGCGGTTGCGGGCACGTGGTTTCTCCGCGGCTGCGATCAACGGCGACATCGTGCAGGCGCAGCGCGAGCGCACCATCAACCAGCTCAAGAACGGCACGCTCGACATCCTCGTCGCCACCGATGTGGCCGCCCGCGGTCTCGACGTCGAGCGCATCAGCCACGTCGTCAACTACGACATTCCGCACGACACCGAGTCGTATGTGCACCGCATCGGCCGGACCGGCCGCGCCGGGCGCACCGGCGACGCCCTGCTGTTCGTCGCTCCGCGCGAGCGGCACCTGCTCAAGGCGATCGAGCGGGCCACCCGGCAGCCGCTCGCCGAGATGCAGTTGCCCACGGTCGAGGACGTCAACGCCCAGCGCGTGGCGAAGTTCAACGACTCGATCACCGAAGCGCTCGCGTCCGACCACCTGCAGCTGTTCCGCACCTTCATCGAGGACTACGAGCGTGAGCACGACGTACCGCTCGCCGACATCGCCGCCGCACTGGCAGTTCTGTCGCGCGACGGCGAGTCGTTCCTCATGGAGGCCGAACCCGAGCCGGTCGCACAGCCGCGCCGCGAGCGCGAGCCACGTGAGCGTCCCCCGCGTCGCTTCGACGACGGCCCGAAGGTCGGACGCGACGGCCAGGAGATGACCACCTACCGCATCGCGGTGGGCAAGCGTCACCGTGTGCAGCCCGGTGCGATCGTCGGTGCCATCGCCAACGAAGGTGGACTGCGTCGCGGCGACTTCGGCCATATCAGCATCCGCGCCGATCACAGCCTCGTCGAGCTGCCGAAGGATCTGTCGCAGCAGACCCTCGAGGCGCTGCGCTCCACCCGGATCTCCGGCGTGCTGATCCAGCTGCAGCCCGACAGTGGTGCACCCTCCGGTCGTCCCAGCTCGTACCGCGGGCGTGACGATCGCCGTGGTGACGATCGCCGTGGGGGAGACCGGCACGATCATGGCAAGCGCGATCGCGGGGGCAAGCGCGAGTACGGCGACGGCCGCGGCCGTTCCGGCGACTTCACGCACCGCAGCGACCGCAGTGGTCGCGGCGGCTACCGCGACTGACGCACGTCAGGTCGTTCGTTCGGCCAGGACATCGGCGGTAGCGCCGTCGATCGATTCGCGGATGACGTCCGCGTGACCGGCGTGCCGGGCCCATTCCTCGATCTGGTGCAGGATCAGGAACCGGACGGTGAAGGGTTCACCTTGATCGAGCCAGCGTGCGACGTCGGGGGAGAGATCGACGACGCGGCCGAGGTCGGGTTCGGCGCGCACGGTCGCGGCGAACCGCTCGGTCTCGGCGTCGAGCCGGGCGAGCCGGCCGGCGTGGGTTTCGTGCTCGTCCACGCGCCACCCGGCCGTCCACGCGGCGACCGGATCCGCATCGCGACGGTCGTCGCCGCTGATCCGGCCGTCGGTGGCGATCAGGCCGTCGACGAGATGGTTCAGCAACGACGCCAGACTCATCGACGACGCGCTCGGCGTACTGCGTGCCTGTTGCTCGGTCAGCCCCGACATCGCGTTGCGCAGGGCGTCCCATTGATTGGCGAGCAACTTCAGCAGCAGCTCGTGTTCGGGGGTGCTCATGCGCCGAGTATGGGCGTCGCTGCCGACATCCTCGCTCCCGAATCGGAGAACTGGGTGCGGTACAGCTCCGCGTAGCGGCCTCCTGCCGGCAGGAGATCCTCGTGGCTTCCGCGTTCGACGATTCGCCCGCCTTCCACGACCAGGATCTCGTCGGCCGAGCGGATGGTCGAGAGGCGGTGCGCGATGACCACCGACGTGCGTCCCTCGAGGGCCTCGGTCAGTGCTTCCTGCACGGCGGCTTCCGACGTCGAATCGAGGTGGGCGGTGGCCTCGTCCAGGATCACCACGCGCGGGTGCGCGAGCAGGAGCCGGGCGATCGTGAGCCGTTGACGTTCGCCACCCGAGAGCCGGTAGCCGCGTTCTCCGACCACTGTGTCGAGTCCGTTCGGCAGGGATTCGACGAGTGCGTCGAGACGTGCTCGCCGCAAGGCATCCCATAGCTCGTCCTCGGCGGCGTCCGGACGAGCGAGCAGCAGATTGGCGCGGACCGTCTCGTGGAACAGGTGCCCGTCCTGGGTGACGAGACCGACCGTGGCGCGGAGCGAATCGGTGGTCAGTTCGCGCACGTCCACTCCACCGAGCAGCACGGCGCCGGAATCGACGTCGTACAACCTCGGGATCAACTGGGCGATGGTCGATTTCCCGGCGCCGGACGATCCGACCAGCGCGACCATCCGTCCCGGTTCGACGCGGAACGATATGTCGTGCAGAACCGTTTCGCCGCCTCGCGAGTCCAGCACGGCCACCTCCTCGAGAGAGGCGAGCGAGACCTTGTCCGCGGACGGGTACGCGAAACCGACGTCACGGAATTCCACCGACACGGGCCCGTCCGGAACCGGACGCGCGTCCGGTGACTGTGCGATCAGCGGCTCGAGATCGAGAATCTCGAAGACCCGTTCGAAGCTCACCATCGCGCTCATCACGTCCATGCGTGCACTGGCGAGCGCTGTCAGTGGCGAGTACAAGCGCGTCAGAAGCATCGCCATTGCGACCACCGAACCGGGATCCAGCCGGTCGCGCAGGGCGTAGAAGCCACCCAGGCCGTAGACCAGCGCGAGAGCGAGGGCGGACACGAGCGTCAGCGCGGTGACGAACACGCTCTGCAGCATCGCGGTACGGACCCCGATGTCGCGGACGCGCCGGGCGCGGACGGCGAACTCCGCCGATTCCTGCGCCGGACGGCCGAACAGCTTGACCAGCGTGGCGCCCGGAGCCGAGAACCGTTCGGTCATCTGTGTGTTCATCACCGAATTGTGGTTGGCCGCTTCACGGCTGAGCTGGGCGAGCCGGGCTCCCATGTGCCGGGCCGGAATCACGAAGATGGGAAGCAGCAGCAGGGCCAGGAGGGTGATCTGCCAGGAGATCCCGACCATCACCACCAGTGTGATCGCCAGGGTGACGATGTTGCCGACCACACCGGACAGAGTGTCGCTGAATGCGCGCTGCGCGCCGATCACGTCGTTGTTCAATCGCGAGACGAGGGCTCCCGTACGGGTTCTCGTGAAGAACGCGATGGGCATGCGTTGAACGTGATCGAACACCGTGGTGCGCAGGTCCAGGATGAGGTTCTCCCCGATGCTCGCGGACAACCATCGATTGGCGATTGCGAGTCCTGCTTCGAGCAGTGCGATGGCGGCGATGACGGCGGCGAGCACCACCACCACCGAGACCGCGGCGTCGTCGACGATCGCGTCGATCACGCGGCCCGCGAGGACCGGTGTCGCAACACCGAGCGCGGCGATGATCACACTCAGGACGAGATAGAAAGTGATGTTGCGCCGGTGCGGCCGGGCGAACACCGCGATCCGTCGCAGGCTCGCGCGGGAGAACGGCCTACGGTCGCTCTCTGCGTGCATCGCGTTGTACATCGCGTTCCACGCGGTGACTTCCATGCTCATGGGCCTGGCCTCCTCGGGTCGCAGCCGAGGTTAGGACCTCGAGTGCGCTCGAGGTCAACCCTAGGCCCCGTCCCCGACGCCGTGAGGGGCTGCCGGGTTGGGCCCGTACGGTCAGCGCGTCACGTCGATCACGACCCGCGTCGGTCCGGTGAGCGAGTACACCGAGAACGGGGTGCCGGGTTCTGCGATGCCGATGAACGACTGGGTGACGCCCTCGAAGACCCCGGACCCGTTGACCTCGACCACCGATCCGCCGGGCTCGGCGAGTACCGGATTCGGACCGTCGTACGGTTCGACACCACTGTCGAAGGGGTACGCGGAACCGTCGATGAGCACCTGCAGAACGGCGTCGCCCGCGAGGGTGACGGGGTTGCCGCTCCCGTCCTGGATCGCCTCGTCGACGTAGCCGACCCGCCAGCCCGGCGCACCCTCGCCACCGAGTTCGTAGACGACGCGATCGAATCCGTCGTGGCGGCCGGTGCGGATGTCGACGACCGTGAGTTTCGCGTCGGCGCCGGCAGCGGAGACCTTGTCGGCCGCGTCCCGGGGAACGTTCGGGGACACCGTGGGCTCGGCGGACGATGTCGGAGTGTTCACCGAGACCGCGGGGGACGGCGCGGGTTCGTCTGCGCCTGCGGCGCACCCCCCGAGAACCAACGCGGTAGCGGTGACGACCAGGGCAATACGGGTGCGAACCATGGGGCTCATGTTACGTCGCGATTCCAGGCGTTCTTCGCGACGCGCGGGGGGTTGACCGGATCGAGACGTCGGCGCACAATTCAACAGACGATGAGTTTCCACTCGGCGAATCGAGTGCACCATGTCCATCACCCCCTCCGCCATTGCCGTCGACGTCCGGGAACTGCACGTCCGGCGAGGCTCCCATCACGCCCTCGACGGTGTGACCGTCCGGGTTCGGAACGGGTCGATCACCGGCCTGCTCGGACCGTCCGGATGCGGCAAGACCACCTTGATGCGCGCGATCGTGGGCACGCAGCTCGTCACGTCCGGTACCGTCACGGTCCTCGGTGAAGCGGCAGGCTCGGCCTCCCTGCGCCGTCGCATCGGATACGTCACCCAGGCGCCCAGCGTGTACCCCGACCTGACGGTCACCGAGAACGTCTCCTATTTCGCGTCGCTGTACGGAAAGAAGGGGCGGGCGGTCGCCGACACGATCGCGGCCGTCGGCCTCACCGACCACTCCCGCAATCGCGCGAATGCGCTCTCGGGCGGTCAGCTCGGGCGACTGTCACTCGCTTGCGCGCTCGTGAGCGAACCCGAACTGCTCGTCCTCGACGAGCCGACGGTCGGCCTCGATCCCGTTCTGCGCGCCGAACTGTGGGAGCACTTCCGCTCGCTGGCGGCTCGCGGTACCACGCTCCTGGTCTCGAGCCATGTCATGGACGAGGCCGACCACTGCGACGAACTCGTCCTCTTGCGCGAAGGTCGGTTGGTGGCCCAGCTGACCCCGTCCGAACTGCGTGAACGCACCGGAGAAGACGGCCTCGAGGACGCATTCCTCCGCCTGATCCGTCCTCCCGCGGGAGTACCACGATGAACGCCATGGCCTACGCCACCACGACCACCCGCATCCTGCGCCAGTTGCGTGCCGATCACCGCACGGTCGCGATGATCGTGCTGGTACCGAGCCTGCTGATGACGCTGCTGTACTTCATGTACCAGAACTCTCCGGCCGGACCGGACGGCCGGACGCTGTTCGACCGGATCGCCGTCACGATGCTCGGCATCCTCCCCTTCGTCGTGATGTTCCTGGTCACCTCGATCGCCATGCAACGCGAACGCAGTTCGGGCACCCTCGAGCGACTCCTCACCACGCCTCTCACGAAAACGGCCCTGCTCGGTGGCTACGGCAGTGCGTTCTCCCTCGCCGCAGCGGTACAGGCCGGCCTCGCGTGTGCGGTGTCCTTCGGGCTGCTCGGCGTGAGAAGTTCCGGCTCGGTGCTGTGGGTGCTCGTCGTGGCGGTGCTCGTCGCCGTGCTCGGCGTCTCTCTGGGATTGCTGTGCAGTGCCTTCGCGCGCACCGAGTTCCAGGCCGTGCAGTTCATGCCGGTGCTGGTCATTCCGCAGTTCCTGCTGTGCGGCCTGCTCGTCCCGCGGGAGGACCTGCCCGACTGGTTGCGGTGGATCAGCAACGTGCTGCCGCTGAGTTACGCAGTAGAAGCCCTGCAACAGATCACCCGGAATCCCGGGACCACGGCGGTCATGGTGCGGGATCTCGTCGTGGTGGCCGTATTCGCCGCGACGGCCCTCGCGCTCGGAGCGGCGACGCTGCGCCGGCGCACACCGTGACGGCCTCGTCCGGCGCGCGCCGGCCGGGGCGGCGTCCGGGCAACTCCGGTGCCCGTGAACGGATCCTCCGCTGTGCTCGGGAAATGTTCGCCGCCAACGGTTTCGATCGGACCACCATGCGTGCGATCGCGGCCTCCGCCGAGGTGGACCCAGCTCTCGTCCACCACTATTTCGGGAACAAGACGCAGTTGTTCACCGAGGCCATCGCACTGCCTGTCGATCCACGTACCGTCCTTGCCCCCGTTTACGAGGCTCCCGTCGGTGAGTTGGGGGCTGCACTGGCCACCGCTGTGATCGGGGTGTGGGACTCGCCGCACCGGGACGCCGTGATCGCGGTGTTCCGGGCGCGGCTCTCGGGGGACCACAGTGGATTGATCGGAGCCTTCCTGCTCGAGTTCGCACTCGAACCGCTGCTGGAGAAGATCGACCGGCCGGTGGGGACGGGTCGACTCCGTGCCGAATTCGTGGCGGCGCAGATGACCGGAATTCTGGTCACGCGTTACCTTCTCGGCTTCGAACCCCTCGCGTCGCTGCCGACCGAACGGCTCGTCGACATCATCGCCCCCACGTTGCAGCGTTATCTCACCGGCGAGTTGGATGAGATGTGAGCGCAAAGCTCCGCTCGCGCGTCGCGGCCCGAGTGAGAGGACCCGGTCAACTCGACTGCTCGCGTAGGAATGCGATGTCGCCGGCCATACCCTCGGCCGGGGTCTCCAGCACGATCGGCGCATCGGCCTGCCGCGCGATCTCCGCGAGCAACTGCGGATCGATCTGCCCGTCGGTGAGATTGGCGTGCCGGTCGCGCGCCGAACCGAACTCGTCGCGAGAATTGTTCAGGTGCACCAGATCGATTCGCCCGGTGACCGCCCGCACCCGTTCGACCACATCGGCGAGCTCCTCCCCGGCCGCCCAGGCGTGGCAGGTGTCCAGGCAGAAACCGGGCCCGTAGTCGCCGACGGCATCCCACAGACGTCCGATCGCGTCGATGTACCGGGCCATCGCGAAGTCGCCGCCCGCCGTGTTCTCGACGAGGATCGGCACCCCGAATCCGCCCTTTTCCTCCTGCCGTTCGAACAACTTGCGCCAGTTCTCGACTCCGGCGGCCACGTCTTCGCCCTCCCGCACGTGCCCCCCGTGGACGACCAGACCGAGCGCGCCGATGCGCGCGGCCGCGTCGGCATGATCCGCGACGGCCTTGCGTGAAGGCATCCGCACCCGGTTGTTCAGGCTCGCCACGTTGATGACGTAGGGCGAGTGCACCACCACGTCGACGTCCGACGCGAGGATCTGCTCGGTGCGCGGATGCACACCGGGTTTCGTCCATTTCTGCGGGTCCGACAGGAACACCTGCACCAGATCGGCCCCGAGGTGTTCTCCCTGACCGATGGGATCGTCGTCCTGCCGGACGTGCGCGCCTATCCGCATGTGCCACAGGGTAGGGCAGTGTCCCGCCGACCGGGACCGCAACACCCGGACCTGTCCGCGATCTGCTCGACTCGGGGCGTTCGAGCGATACGACGGGTACGGACGAGGACGGATCACCTATGGGAACACTCGAAGGCAGGGTCGCGCTGATCACGGGAGCGGGCCAGGGAATCGGTCAGGGTGTGGCGCTCGCGCTCGCCCGCGAAGGAGCGTCGATCGCGGTCACCGGCCGGACCGAGGGGAAGCTGGTGGACACGGTCGAGCAGATCCGCGCTCTCGGAGGCACAGCGGAACCGGTCGTATGCGACATCGCGGATCCGGAAGAGATCACCTCGGCTGTCGATCGGACGGTCGGCGTGTTCGGAGGCCTGGACATCCTCGTCAACAACGCCAGCTTCAATCCGCTCGGACCGTTGCTCGAACTGAAGCCGGCCGTGCTCGAGAAGGCGTACCGGACCGGCCCACTGTCCGCGCTGCACGCCATGCAACTCGTCCATCCGATCATGAAGGAGCGCGGCGGCGGTGCGATCGTCAACATGGTCACCTCCGCCGCGGTGCGGTGGGACACGAGCGGGTACGGCGGTTACGCCTCGACCAAGGAGGCATTGCGTTCCCTGACTCGCACTGCGGCATCCGAGTGGGGAATCGACGGTATCCGGGTCAACGCCGTCGCTCCGCACGCCCTGTCACCCGGACTGAAGTGGTGGACGGAGACCAACCCGGACGAAGCCGCCGAGTTCGTGAGGTCGATCCCTCTTCGGCGAATCGGGGATCCGGAACAGGACATCGGACGTGCAGTGGCCTGGATCGTCAGTGACGACGCCCGATATCTGACCGGGGCGACGATCCCGCTGGACGGGGGCCAGGCGCGCTGGGCTTGAGGTCCTCCCGTCGCATATGTCGGTATCCCTGATCGAAGATCGGGGACGTCCCCGATGGTGAAGAGGTCCCGCCACCTGGAAGATGGGGACATGCCACTGCACACGGCCCCAGCAGCCCGCGCCCAGGACCTGAAGAAGATCTACGGCACCGGAGAAACCGCGGTACACGCACTCGACGGCGTGACCGCGGACTTCGCCGCCGGTGAGTTCACCGCGATCATGGGTCCCTCCGGATCCGGCAAGTCGACCCTCATGCACTGCCTCGCGGGTCTCGACAGCGCAACCTCCGGAACGGTCTTCATCGGCGACACCGATCTGACGAGCCTTTCCGACAAGGCGATGACGCAATTGCGGCGCGACCGAATCGGCTTCGTCTTCCAGTCGTTCAACCTGGTTCCCACCCTCACCGCGCTCGAGAACATCACACTTCCGGTGGACATCGCGGGCCGCAAGGTCGACCAGGAATGGCTCGACACCGTCGTCACGCGTCTCGGCCTGACCGACCGCCTCGGGCACCGCCCCGGCGAACTCTCCGGCGGCCAGCAGCAGCGCGTCGCGTGTGCGCGTGCGCTCGCGGGGCGGCCCGAGATCATCTTCGGCGACGAACCGACCGGCAACCTCGACTCCCGCTCGTCCGGTGAGGTGATGTCCATCCTCCGCGCGGCCGTCGACGAGTTCGATCAGACCGTCGTGATCGTCACTCACGACCCGCGCGCCGCCGGTTACGCCGACCGTGTCGTGTTCCTCGCCGACGGGCGCATCGTCGACGAGATGCGCGACCCCACGGCCGACCGCGTGCTGGACCGGATGAAGCAGTTCGATCCCGCCTCCGCGGCACCCGTGGCGGAATAGGAGACGCCGCGATGAGTGGAAATCCCATCCGTAGAGTTGCCCTGCGCAACCTCGCCGCCCACAAGGTGCGGCTCGCCCTGACCGTACTTTCGGTCGTACTGGGCACGGCCTTCATCACGGGTTCGTTCGTGTTCACCGACACTTTGCAGCGCACCTTCGACGGAATCTTCGGCGACGTCGCCCAAGGCGTGGACGTCCGTGTCAGCACCGAGCAATCCGGTACCAGTGGCGTACCGGTCGAGGACCTCGACAAGATCGCCGCTCTGCCCGGCGTCGAACGGACCTCCCCGTCGATCAGTGGGTCCATCATCGTCCTCGACTCCGAGGGCGCCGCGATCCAGACCGGAGGCGCACCCGCCGAGGGCTTCGCCTATATTCCACCCGACCAGCTCGTCGGTGTCCCGCAGACCTTCCTCACCGGCGGCCCGCCGCAGGAGAACGGGCAGATCGGACTCAACGAGAGCGCAGCCGAACGCGGTTCGCTGTCCGTCGGCGACACCACGAAGGTGCTCACCATCGCACAGGGCACGGTGCCGGTGACGATCAGTGGCATCTACCAGCTCGAGACGGACACCGGCGGCTATCTCGGCGCGATGTTCACCGAGCAACAGGCATCCCAATTGTTCACCGACGGGCGGCACGTCGCGTTCATCGACGTCGCGGGCGACGGCTCCCTGTCCCCGGAACAACTGCGTGACGAGATCGCGGCGGCCCTACCGGACCTGAAGGTGCAGACAGGCGCCGAGGTGACCGAGGAAACCAAGTCGCAGGTCGCGGAGGCCTTGAACTTCCTCAACTACTTCCTGCTCGCGTTCGGCGCGATCGCACTGCTCGTCGGCACGTTCATCATCTACAACACCTTTTCGATGATCGTCGCCCAGCGACTGCGTGAGCTCGCTCTGCTCCGCGCGATCGGTGCGAGCCGCAAGCAGGTCGGCCGGTCCGTCACCCTCGAGGCCTTCGTCGTCGGCCTGATCGGCAGCATCATCGGCATCGGGGCGGGAGTCGCTCTCGCTTACGGTCTGCGCGCCGCGCTGAACGCTGCAGATCTAGGCCTGCCCTCCGGGCCTTTGCAGTTGTCCCCGCGCACCGTGATCGTCGCACTGCTCGTGGGTGTGGTCGTGACGATGATCAGCGCCTATGCGCCGGCCCGCCGTGCGACCCGCGTCCCGCCGGTCGCCGCGATGCGGGAAGAATCGACTGCGACCGTCGAATCGCTGCGGGTCCGCACGATCATCGGTGTGCTCTGCGCGATCGTCGGAGTCGTCCTCGTCGTGGTGGGGGCACAGGGAGTCGGCGGGGGAGCGGCGGCGTCCGTCGGCGCCGGTGCGTTCCTGCTGATCCTCGCAGTACTGTTCGCGGCTCCGGCGCTCTCCCGGCCCTTCGTGAACGCTCTCGGTGCAGTCTTCGCACGACCTTTCGGGGCGATCGGACGTCTCGCACGCACCAATGCGACCCGCAACCCACGCCGGACCGCCGCGACCGCCTTCGCTCTCACATTGGGCCTGATGCTCGTCTCCGTCATCGGTGTCTTCGGGTCGTCGGCGAAAGCCAGTGTCGACGCGCTCGTCGACAACGGCGTCGAAGCGGACTTCATGCTCACCGGGCCCCAGATGTTCGGTGTTCCCGCTCCCGCTGCGGACGCCGTGCGCAATGTCGCCGGGGTCGAGGAGGTCGTGCCCGTCTACGGCGTGCAGGCGAAGATCGATCAGGACTACGAGTTCGGTGCCGCGGCCGGAGGCCCCCTCCAGGACGTCGTGGACCTGCAGATCACTGCCGGCAGCGTCGACCTGTCCGGCAACGAGATCCTGGTCTCGCAGTCGGCCGCGGCCGACCGTGGCTGGCAGGTCGGTACCACGGTTCCGCTCACCAATCGCGACGGCGACACCGTGGATACGACGATCGGCGGCATCTTCGTCGACAATCAGCTGATCGGTCCGTGGGTGATCTCGCAGCAGTTGTTCGACCAGTTCACACCGCCGACCAACCGTACGGCGCTGGTGGTCCTCATGAACACCGTCGACGAGTCGGATGCCGTGCGCACGTCGATCGAGGACGCCGTCAAGGACTACGTCATCGTGCAGGTGCTCGACCGCGAGCAGTTCAAGGGACAACAGGCGCAGCAGATCGACACGCTCCTCGCGATCCTCTACGGTCTGCTCGCCCTCGCCGTGGTGATCGCCATCCTCGGCATCGTCAACACCCTCGCACTGTCGGTGGTGGAGCGGCGGCGGGAGATCGGCATGCTCCGTGCGGTCGGTATGCTGCGGGCCCAGGTGCGCCGCACGATCTACCTCGAGTCGCTGCTCATCGCGATCTTCGGTGCGGTCGTCGGTGTCGTGCTCGGTATCGCCTTCGGCTGGGCGTTCGTGCGGACGCTCGCAGACCAGGGACTGGACATCATCTCGGTACCGTGGTCGCAGGTCGTGGGCATGCTGGTCGCATCCGGGATCATCGGTGTGCTCGCGGCCCTGTGGCCCGGCCAGCGGGCCGCGAAGACGCCGCCGCTCGAAGCGATCACCGAGGTGTAGACAGAGGTTGTCCACAGGCGGTGGACTTGTCCACAGCTGCCGGCCCGCGGAGTATTCCGCGGGCCGGCAGTCGTTTGCGCACCCATATGCTCCGGCGGCAGGGGGTGGTGGCCGTGCAGTTGCACGATCTGGCGAGATGGGATCCCGATGCGCTCGAATGCCTGGCGGCCGAACTCGGTCGCACCGCCGACGCGGTCGAGGCCGTGTCCGGGGAGGTACTGCGACGGGCAGCTTTCGAGGGCGCCTGGCGCGGTGCGGCGTACAACTCCGCAGAGTCCGAATTATCTGTGCAGGGAAGATATCTCGTAGATCAAGCCGAGTCCTATCGGCGGGTGGGCGGATGCGCGCAGTTCGTCGTTCCGCGCCTGCGGGTGTTGCGCACGGAACTGGCCGATCTGCATGCCCGGGCCACGACGCGAGGTCATGACCTCGAGGACGACGACCGGCTCGCGGTGCCGCTGCGCGCGCTGCTCGCTCGGGCCGAACTTCTCGACCGCGAGGCGAGTGCCCGGCTTGCTGTCGAATCGTTCTCCACGGATGTGGTTGCAGGAGAGCCAGTCCCGATGTTCACGGCATTCCCGCGAACCGTGCCGGTGCTGCTTCCGGATCTGCCGGAACCGGACGCGGACCCTGCGGACGTCGCGCGATGGTGGAGAGGTCTCGACGATGCCACGCGCACCGCGCTGATAGCCGAGCGTCCCGAGCAGATCGGCGCGCTCGACGGGATTCCCGCGGCGGCCCGCGATCTCGCCAATCGCGCCGTGCTCGACGGTGAACGTCGCCGGCTCGAGGCGGTCGCATCGCAACTTCGAGCGCAACTCGACGCCATGTTCCTCGGCGGCACCGTGCTCGCGAGAATCGGCGTCGTCGGTCTGTTCACCGACGCCGACGCGGGGCTCGAACAAACTCTCGAGAAGATCGAGGCTCTCGACGCGATCGAGGCGACACTCGCTCTCGGGGATCGGCAACTTCTCGCCCTCGACATGTCCGGACGCGAAGCGATGGCGGCCGTCGCGGTCGGGGACGTGGACACCGCCGGGCAGGTGGCCGTCTTCGTGCCGGGCGCGGGGTCGACCGTGCAGGGCAATCTGGAGGGCTACGACGCCCAGGTCGCAGCACTGCGTGATGCCGCCGGTCTCCGTCTCGCCGGCGTCACCGGCGCCGAGACCTCGGTTGCGGCTGTGACGTGGATGAACTACCAAGCGCCCCAATGGGGGTGGGGGATGGCGTTCACCGAGCGCAGTCCGGTTTCCGACCTCGCGGCTCGGATCGCGGCGCCTCGGCTGTCCGAGTTCCTCGACGGCATCACGGCTTCGCGGCACGACGACCCTCGTATCACCGCTGTCGGGCATTCGTACGGAGCACTCGTCACCGGCATGGCGCTGAGGGGCACCGACTCGGTCGACGCCGCAGTATTCCTCGGTGCGCCGGGGATCGGGACAGACGACGTGAACGACCTGCGAATCCCTCCGGGATCTGCCTATCTCGTCGAAGCCGACTGCGACCCGGTCGCCGACGCCGGCACTTTCGGTGGCGACCCGAGTTTCCACGACGGCCTCACTCACCTTCCGTCCGGCCCGGGTACGACACCCACGGGTGCCCCGCTCGCCGGCATCACCGGACACAGTTCGTATCTGATTCCAGGAACGTCGAGTTCCCATCACGTCGCGGGTGTCGTCGCCGGCACCGCAGAGCGGAGTACGCCGTGACCTCTTCTCCACGATTCCTCGCCGTGCTGCTCGTCGCCCTGCTCTCACCAGCGGCGGCCGGATGTGCGAGCACAGTGGCGGCAATCGCGAAGCCCGAACCCGTCGCGACCACCAGTGCCGGCGCGGTCGAGTTCTACACGGCCGTGCAGCGCGACGTCCTCACAGCCCTGTCAGCGGAGTTTCCCGGCGTGCGCTTCGAACCGAAGTACGCGGGTACCACTGCCGGATGCACGCTGCCCGACGGCACATCGGGCGTGACGGCACACCTCCCGATCCACGGTTCGGGACGCCCCGTGCCGGTGGACGAACTCGACCGTGCCGCCACGGTGTTCGAGAACACGGCGGCCCGAGCCGGCTTCCACGGCCGGTACGTGCTTCCTCCCGACACCGGCTTCGCCCTCCGGATGTTCGCGGCCGACGGTTCGTACATCACCTTCGGCAGCTACGTCGCCGCGACCGTCGGACTCACCGTCGGTTGTTACCGCGAGTGAGCGACCGTGTCGGTTAGGCTCGTCCGGGCGACGGCCGCACCGGCCGCCGCTATTCGCGCAGGTGGCCGTGGAGGACGAACAGATGCGCCCGATGCTCGGCATCTCCGTCGACGACGGGGAGGTGTGTGCGGTCCTCGTGGACGCCGACGTGCCGAATCTCGGCCCGTTCGACTCCCAGCGGGGTTTCGGCGCTCCGGGTGACACGCCTGCCGAGGTCGCCGCCGCTGCTGCCGCCGCCATGTCGGAACGGGCCGCCGCGGCGTCGTTGACCCTCTCCGCAGCAGCCGTGGTGACAGGTCCGGAGAACGACGAGGACGCGGGGCCGGTCACCGAAGCCGTCCGGGCCGTCCTCGGTATCGACGTGGAATCGGTCCTGCTCGACGACGCGCGCCTGGCGTTCCTCGCCGGTGCGCCCGAACTGGCGGACCTTCTCGTGCTTGCCTTGCACACACGCACCTTCGGAGTGGAATCGGCATCCATCGTCGACGTTCCCTCCCGCGAGGTGCTCTCCACGGTCAGCCCCGACGGTGACGAATTCGGTCCTCACACACAGTCTCTGCCCGAAGCGATGGACGAGGCGATCGCCCGCGCCGGAGTCTCGCCCGATGCCGTGGTCTTCCTCGATCTGCGCCCGCTAGACGCCGGTCCGGCGCGAGAACTCTCGACCGTCCTCGGCGTCCCCTTCGTGACTCCGCACGGTGTGCCCTGGCATCGTGCGACCGGCGCGGCGCTCGTCGCCGCCGACCGTCGTGCTCCGGCGATCGCTGCCGCACCTGCCGGCCGGCATCGCGGAACCGCCCTGCTCGCCGCACTCGTCGCGCTCGTCGCGCTGCTGGGCGGGGGGTTGGCAGTCGCGGTCGGCAGCGGTGCGCAAGCGGAGCGATCCGCACCCGGGGTGCAGACCGCGGTCGCGCCACCACCGTCCCCGGTGCCACAACCCGACCGCCCACGCGCCGCGGACCCGTGTTCCGAAGCCAGGCCCGCCTCATGGCCGGCTCGCGCATCCGATCCGGCTCCCGGGTCGGTGCCGTCGCCCGAGACGACGCCCGCCGCGCCGCCCTGCGGCAGTTCACCGCCCACGGCGCCGTAAGTACGACCGGGCAGGTCGCCGCGATTCAGGCTCGCAGTTCGCGCCGCGCGCGAATCAGGGCCGCAGTTCGCGTCCCGCGCGAAACAGGGCCGCAGCATCGGAGGCCACGACGACGTCCGCGAACCGGGTCCGGTAGTCGCCGAGATCGTCGCCGACCGAACCCACCACCGCGACCACCGGTAAGTCGCCGGTTCGCGCGAGGATCACCGAGACGATCTTGCCCGCCCGCGACTGGCCGTCGAGTCGTCCTTCGCCGACGACGACGAGATCGGCGCTTCGCACGGCGTCGTCGAAACCCACTGCGTCGAGCACGAAGTCGGCACCCGAGCATAGTTCGGCGCCGAAGACCGACCACATGCCACCGGAGAAACCACCGGCCGCACCCGTGCCATCGACTTCCCGCGGATCGCGCGGCAGCGACAGGGCCGTCGCTTCGAGGCGTCGTGTGAGCAGTTCGACGGCAGCGGGATCGGCGCCCTTCTGCGGACCGAAGATCCGTGCCGCATCGGTGTATCGGGTCGTGACGTCCGAGAGTACGGTGACCCGCGCGCCGCCGAGCCCTCCACGCTCCTCGATCGCGGCGATCGCGCCGGCACCGCCGTCGGTCGTCGCAGATCCGCCGGCGGCGACGACGATGTGGCGTGCGCCGCGTCGGACGGCTTCCGCCATGACCATGCCGGTGCCGTAGGTGTCGGCCGCCACGGCGTCACGGGGACCGTCGTGCGGGGTGGTGATGCCGCTCGCGGTCGCGAGTTCGACGACTGCCGTTCCGTCCGGCGACATGCCGAGCAATCCGCGACACGGTGCGCGCCACGGATTCACGGCGTCGACGTCGATGAGGTCGAGACCGAGGGGTGCGGTAAGCGCCTCGAGTGTTCCCTCGCCGCCGTCTGCGACGGGCATCCGGACGGCGGTGTGCCCGACGCTCTCGGCACCGGACGCGATCGCGTCGGCGACCTCGGCGGCGGTGTAGGTGCCCTTGAAACTGTCCGGGGCGATCAGGATCCGTGTCATCGAAGCACCCATTCGAAGGCTTCGGCTTCGGAGCGCGCGCCCTGGCGCGCACGCGACCGGTTCGGTTCGCCCAGTTCGGCGACGATGTCCTCGCCGAGGCGGACCAGGGCGCCGAAGACGTCGGGGTCGAGCCACGACGGACGGGTCGCGAACAACAGATCTTCGCTCGCGGTGTTGCCGCTCGCGCCCGGCGCGAACGGACATCCACCGAGACCGGCGAGCGCGCCGTCGACGACGGTGGCCCCGGCATCGATCGCGGCGAGGCTGTTGGCGACACCCAGGCCCCAGGTGTCGTGCCCGTGGTAGACGATCCGCCGGCCCGGCGACTCGGCGGCCAGTCGCGCGACCAGCGAGGACACCTGCCCGGGCACGGCCTGCCCCAGGGTGTCGGCGACGACGATGTCGGCGGCTCCCTCGGTGCGAGGGTCGCACGCGATCTCCACCACCCGGTCGGGGTCGACCGGTCCGTCGAACGGGCATGTGAACGCCGTGGCCAGACACAACTGGATACTGCCGCCGACGGCGTGGGCGCGTTCGATTGCCGAGGGCATTGCAGCGATGCTGTCCTCGGTGTCGCGGCCGATATTGGCGCGGTTGTGGGCGTCCGACACCGAGAAGCAGTACTGGAACCGACGGGCCCCGGCCGCGATCGCCTTCTCCACGTGTCGCGGGGTGGCGACCCAGATCCAGCACCGGTCGAGTTCTTCCTCGGTCAGTGCCCCGACGAGGTCGAGGGTGTTCGCCATCGGCGGCACGAGATCGGCGCGGGCCAGGGATCCGATCTCGAGTTCGGGTACCCCGGCCGCGAGCAGACTGCGGACGATCTGCACCTTGCGCTCGGTGGGCAACAGCTTGCCGGTGAGCTGCAAGCCGTCGCGCAGCGTCACGTCCCGCAGGACCACATCCGTGGGTGCTCCGTCACTCGGTCCTGTCACTTCTCCGCCTCCCCGGTTCTGTCACTTCCCGCGTCCCGGTCGTTCCCGGCCCGGCCGACCGGCACGAACCGCACCAGTATGCCCCGGTCACCATGCGCACACGATCGGTCGACACACCGCAGGGCTTTCCCGATATCTGTGACAGATGACACTATCCTCACCGTTCGAATCGTGACTTGCCGGAAGGTGCGGAGAAATGGCTTCGGTCCTGGGAAAAGTACTGCTCTGGATCGCTCTGCTGGGGGGACTCGCCGGGGCGGTGATCGCCCTCTGGACGCTGCACGTCAACGGGGTGGTGGCCTCGCTGATCGTCGCGTCGGTGACGGGCCTCGTGCTGCTGCGCCTGCGACCGGAAGCGCACGACGAATCGGACTCCGACGTCGCCCTGACCTGACCGGCGGTCGCGCACTCGGACTGTAGGGTGAGAACCGGCGTCCGAGTCGAGGCGCCTCGCGCGCACGCGCTTCACGAGCGCGGCGTCGAAGCCGGAGAAGGGGGCCCGCGGGCCTCCCGCCGGGCGTGGAAGAGGAGCAACGGTCAGTGTCGCTGTGGTCTCGCGCCTTGTCGGTGGACGAACTCGACAGCCGCCGTTGGCTGGATCTGATGCCGTGGCTCGACCGGTACGGTTCGGCGCGCGCGGTCGCCCTCGGAGCGCTGGTCTCGAGCCCTCGATGGTGGGAGATCGAGTCGCCTGCCGAGACGGCCGGGCATGCCGAGATACCGGAACTGTGCGCCGAACTGGCCCATCTCTACGTCGCCGACCATCCGGAGCTGCGGTTCGCGGACGGTCTGCTGCGTGAGGACGAGGTGCCTGTGGCCGCACTCGACCTCGGGCCGGCAGCGGCGACGCTGGTCACTCGTCTTCCGCACGCACCCACGACGGCGGAATTGTTCAGCCGTAGTCCGGCCGATCTCCTCGGAGTCCGTGGAGCCGACCGCGAGGCCGTGGAGGAGATCGTCTGCGCCGCGCTCGTCGCGACGGTGCTCCGGGAGCCCGGCACTCTGGAAGCCGATCCGCGCGCCCCGCGGGTGCCGGCCGCGGCGCTGTTGCTCGAGGATCTCGCCGTATTGGCGCGTTGGCAGCGGGTGTGTGGACGGGACGACGTCCCGCTGCTCCCGACCGACATCGGCGACGGCGCGCCGGAGGAGATCCAGGACGCAGCAGCCAGGTTACGAGCCCTCACCGCACGCGATCTACCTGTGGCGGCACCATCCGACCCGATTGCCGAACTCGCCGAGTATCTGCAGAGCCTGCCCGATTCGGAGCGTGAGGAACTGCGGCGTCGCGTGCACGACGATGTCGACGACTCGGCCGCTCCGTCGACCTTCCCCTTCGGGACGGCCGTGGGCGATCTGCTTGCAGCGCTGCGCGTCGATGTGCGCCCGGTGGCGGCATTCGACCGGATCGTGCGTGCCCATCCGGTGCTGACCAGGACGGTCCCGGGCTTGGACGTGCCCTTGTGGCGCGTGCTGCATCGACTGGACGATCGCTTCGAGGTGGCGGACGGGTGGATAGCGGTACCCGACCTGGCCGACGCCGAGAAACAAACGCGCGCGCTGCTCTCGGAGTTCGAATCGCCCAACGGTGTGGTCGAACCGGCAGCCGTCGAGGCGGTGTGGTCGCTCCCCGACGGGGAGTTCGAGGCGTGGACCCGATACTGCGGAACGACGACCTTCGAGGGGCGCCTGCTGTCACAGCCGGATGGGCTCGCGGGTCGCGCCGCTCAGGTCCTCGAGGTGCTCGGCGACCCGATGACGGCCGACACGCTCGTCGCCCGGATGGGTGTCAACGCCGACGTCCACACACTCGTCTCCGAACTCGCCGACGACGAGCGCTTCTCGTCCGACGGTGAACAATGGTCGCTGGCCGAGTGGGAGACCGATGTCGTCTCGGCCATCCGTAATCGCATAGCGCGACTGGTCGACGGCCGCGAGGGAGGTGTCGATCCGGATGTGGTGGCCGACGCGCTCGTCGAAAGATTCGGCATATCCGAGGGCTCGGCCCGAACCTTCGCTGCCGGAGGAGATTTCGAGATCGCGGACGGTCGCGTGCGGCGTCGCGCGCGTTCGCACGTACCGATCGCCGTACCGGAACGTACCCGTCGCCTGTACCGCTTGGGTGACGCCTGGCGTCTGCGGCTTCCGGTGACCCGCGACCATCTCCGAGGCGCGGAGTTCACGGTGCCGTCTGCGGTCGCCGGCCTCGCCGGATGTGCGCCGGGCGGGCACGTGGTGCTCCCTTCCCGGCTGGGCGGACAGACCCTGAGGTGGACAGGACCGGTGCCGCGCCTGTCCTCGATCCGCCGGTTCCTCGAGGACATCGGCGTAGAGGAGGACAACGAGCTGCTGCTCGAGGTCCGCGCCGACGGCCGTTTCGACGTCCTGCCCCTGCGCACGGTCGCCGACAACGCCGAACCGTTGCGCAAGGCGCTCTCGCTCATCGGCCACACGGAACCGGAGACCGTGCCCGAGGAACGGATCGCAGCAGCGCTCGCGTCGGCGCTCGGCATCGAGGGGGAGTCCAGACCGCGGCGGATCCTGTCGGCATACCGGGGACGCCGGGAGCCCGAAGTCGTGGCGCTGCTCGAACAGGCGTGGGTTCGCGTTCCGAATTGAGCCGGCCGACTGCCGGGACGCAGATGCATCCGGCTCTCGGACGTAGCACGATTGGGGAATGGCCGACACTCCGAAAACCGCCGCCGCAGTCTCCACCGCACCCGAATCGGTCCTCGAGGCGTTGCAGGGAGCCATCGCTTCGGTGGAGGCCGCGATCGTGCGGCTCGAAGGCGACGATGCGGCACCCGGGACGGTCGACCGGGTGCTCGACCTCGCCGGCGCACCCCGGGCCGGCGACATCGTCGCGACCCACAACGACCTGACCAGGGCAGTGTCTATCGTCGAGCACACCGGCGGACTACCCGACCGGGACTGGTCGCCGATATCCGGGTCGGGGCCGGTCTTCGCCCGGACGGTGACGCGCCTTCGCGACCACGTCTCGTCGTCGCTCGACGATCTGGGGCTCGACGCGACGGTGGGGGAGCATGTCGAACTGCTGCAGAAGGTCGCCGTCGAAGAGGCGCTCGGAGAGACGCTGCAGTTGCTCGTGATCGTCGAGGACTGTCTGTTCCTGTGGCATCGCCTGCACCTGGCGCGGGCACGCGACGACGAGATGAACGACGCGCTGGCGTCGGCCCGGGAGGTCCTCGCCGAACACTTCACACAGGACGCGTCGTTGCTGCGCCGCGCCAGAACCGCGCTCGCCCGGTTCGCGGAGGGCACCCCGATCGAGGTCGTCCGCCGACTGTCCTCGGGGCGTACGACGAAGGTGCTCACGGGGCTGCGACAGGACTTCGACGATTTCCGGTGGGCGTGCCGTGCCGACGAGGCCGGATGGCTCGACGACGAGGATCCGGTGGTCGCCGAGGCTCTGGACTCCATAAACAGTCCGCTCAAGGCGGTCGGAGGCGCTCTCGGCGACGCGTTCGAACGTGGCCGGGCGCGGGTGGCGGAGACGTGGAGTCGCTCGGATGAATCCGGAAGCCGCGGCGAGCCCGAGGAGAAACGGTAGGACCATGGCCAGGACGGACGCGGTGCCCTCCTACACGATCAGGCAACTTGCGGCGTTCGTCGCCGTTTCCGAGTGGGGCTCCATCACCGCAGCGGCCGACGCGACGCACATGTCGCACTCGGCTTTGTCGGCTGCGATCACCGACCTGGAGAAGGCACTCGCGGTGAAGTTGCTCGTCCGTCAGCGGGCGCGTGGGGTCAAGCTGACACCGACCGGGCACGCGGTGCTCGAGCGGGCCAAGATGTTGCTGCATCACGCGAGCGAACTCGAGAGCGATGCGCGTTCGGAGGCGGGCGAAGTCGTAGGCCCGGTGGCCGTGGGATGTTATCTCTCGCTGGCGCCGACGTTGTTGCCCTCCCTCATCGCCGAGTTCACGCGGGCCCATCCGCGCGCTGACGTCGATTTCCGCGAGGACACCCAGAATCGTCTGCGGATGCTGCTCGACTCGCACGAGCTCGACGTTGCCTTCCTCTACGACCTGGACCTAGAACCGGGTCTCGAGACGGTCACCCTGGACGTCCGCGAGCCGATGGTGCTGATCTCGGCAGACCACCCTCTCGCCGGTGCCTCGCAGGTGCGCCTGCGAGATCTCGCGAACGAACCGATGGTTCTGCTCGACGCTCCACCGAGCTCGGGTCATGCCCTCCGCGTGTGCGCCGAGGCCGGTTTCACTCCGTCCATCGCCTATCGAACCCAGACCTTCGAGACGGCGCGATCGTTCGTGGGCCGAGGATTGGGCTGGACTCTTCTCGTGCAGCGACCGGCCGTGGACGTCACCTACGAGGGCCGCAAACTCGTCTTGCTACCCGTGGTCGATCCCTCACCGGAGCCGGTGCGGATCGTGGTGGCATGGCGCAAGGACGCCCTGCCAAGCCGTGTGGCCCAGACTTTCACGGACTTCGTCGTCGATGTTGCGAGGACCTCGCAGGCCCTCTGACGTGGCCGAACGTCCCTATTCGCGGGTTTTCCGTGGATATTCACCGGCTTTGTGCGCTTTCCAAACGAATGTGACCCCTCTCATTATTGGTCCACTGCGTCCGAACGCTCGTTAATCGGACGACCTCAGACCGACCGCCGGAGGGCACGAAAATGACCGTCCTTGACGCGACGCCGCAGTCGTCGGCAAGAGCCGCGCGCAAAGCCGCGCTCGGCAGCTTCGTCGGTACCGCCATCGAGTGGTACGACTTCTTCATCTACGGCACGGCGGCAGCGCTCGTGCTCGGACCTCAGTTCTTCCCCGGTTCGTCGGACGTGGCCGGAACCCTGGCAGCTTTCGCCACCCTCGCGGTCGGGTTCATCGCGCGACCGATCGGCGGCGTGGTGATGGGGCACTTCGGCGACCGGATCGGCCGCAAGTCCATGCTTGTCGTCTCATTGCTGCTGATGGGCTTCGCGACCGTGGCGATCGGTCTGCTCCCGAACTACGCGGCCATCGGCGTCGCGGCTCCGATCCTGCTCGTCGCCCTGCGTTTCGTGCAGGGCCTGGGCGTGGGCGGCGAATGGGGCGGAGCGGTGCTCGTCGCCACCGAGAACGCCCCGGCCGGAAAGCGTGGCCTCTACGGGGCAGCACCGCAGATCGGTGTCCCGGCGGGTGTCCTGCTCGCGAACCTCGTCTACCTGCCGCTGACCGCCTTCCTCAGCGAGGAGTCGTTCAACGCGTGGGGCTGGCGCATCCCGTTCCTGGCTTCGGCGGTGCTCGTCTTCGTCGCCATGTGGATCCGGCTCGGTCTCGAGGAGAGCGAGGAGTTCAAGGCGGCCAAGGACGCGCCCGCGACCGAGGAGAAGATGCCGATCCTCGAGGTTCTCACGCAGCACTGGAAGACCGTGCTGCTCGCCGGCGGAACCTTCATCGCCACCAACGGCATCGCGTACGCCTACATGGTCTACGTCCTCAAGTACGGCGAGGCCACGCTCGGCTTCGACAAGACGACGATGCTCGCGCTGCTCATCGCCTCCTGCCCGTTCTGGATGGCCGGCATGGCCTTCGCCGCGTGGCGCTCCGATCTGGTCGGACGCCGCACCATCTACATCAAGTCGTCGGTAGCACTGGTCGTCGCGGCCGCGGTGTTCTTCCCTCTGATGGACACAGCGATCCTTCCGGTCATGCTCGTCGCGATGATCGGCCTCGGGTTCGTCCTCGGCTGCTGCGCCGGTCCGCAGTCCGCGCTGTTCGCCGAACTCTTCCCCGCGAAGATCCGTTACAGCGGTGCGTCTCTCGGTTACCAGGTGGGCGCAATCCTCGGCGGCGGTCTCGCACCGATGATCGCGACCTCGCTGTTCGCTGCCACCGGCACCTCGATGTCCATCACCGGCTACTTCGTGCTGATCGCACTCGTCAGCCTCATGAGCATCCTGCTGCTGCGCGTGCCCTCCGCCGGGCACATGACGAGCCCCGCCGACTCTCGCCGTTCTTCCGAGGAAGTTGCCTGAACATGTCGACCTACTATCAGCCTCCCAAGTACCCCGCTTCGGAATTCGACTCGATGACTCCCACCGACGAGGCGCTGCCCGTGGTCGTCGTCGGTGCCGGCCCGGTCGGCATGGCCGTCGCCCTCGGCCTGGCCCAGCGCGGGATTCCCGTCACGATTCTCGAAGCGGCCGATCAGGTCTCCTTCGGTTCGCGCGCCATCTGCATCTCCCGCCACAGTCTGGAGGCCGCAGCGCGACTCGGCTTCGGCGAGGAACTCGAGAAGATCGTGCTGCCGTGGGTCGGTGGCCGCAGCTTCTACCGTGACCAGCAGGTCCTGCACTTCGAGATGCCGCAACGGGACTTCGACGTCCGGCCGCCCATGATCAACGTCTCCCAGTCGGAGTTCGAGCAGATCATGGTCGACACCATCGAGCAGAATCCGCTCATCACCCTGCACTGGCAGGCACCGATCGCCGGAATCCTGCGCGGTGACGACGAGGTCACCCTCGAGATCGACACCGCTGCCGGTAAGCGTCACCTGCGGGCGCGGTGGGTCGTCGCCGCCGACGGCGGTCGCAGCCGCATGCGCGAACTGGCAGGACTGCGGTTGCAGGGGACGAGCTACGAGGGCCGGTACGTCATCGCCGACATCCACTGGGAGTCCGACCTTCCCGCGGAGCGCATGGTCTGGTTCGACCCGCCGAGCAATCCCGGTTCGACGATCATCATGCACAAGCAGCCCGGCAACATCTGGCGTATCGACTACCAGCTCGACCCGTCCGAGGACGCCGAGATCGAGACGCAGGAGGAGGCGATCCGTGCCCGCATCGCCAAGCACCTCGACTGGCTGCAGAACGACCTCCCGTGGACCCTGGAATGGAAGGGCTTCTACAGCGCCCGCGCGCTCGCCCTCGACGAGTTCACCCACGGCCGCATCCTCTTCGCCGGCGACGCAGCACATCTCGTGCCGATCTTCGGGGTGCGCGGACTCAACTCGGGTATGGAGGACGCCGAGACGCTCGCGTGGCAGCTCGCCGCCGTCGTCAACGGCAACGCCGATCCCGCGCTTCTGCAGGCATATTCGTTCGAGCGCCACAACGCGTGGGAGCAGAACGTCGCCAACGCCGGAAAGTCCACGCTCATCATGAGCCCCGGCAGCCATGGCTACCGCACCACCCGCGACGCGATTCTCGCGCTCGCGGTGGGACGACCCGAGTTCGGGCACCTGATCAATCCCCGTCAGTCCAGCGCCACGCACGCACGTTTGTCGCCCCTCACCTGGTCGGTCGCGCCAGGAACCGAGGGCGTGCTGTCCGGCGATCCCGTCGACGACCGCCGGATCCGCATCGCCGGTGAGGAGACGTCGCTGAACGAGGCGCGGGGAACCGGATTCGCCGTCCTCGGTGTGGGACTCGACGAAGCAGGCGTCGCCGCCCTCGCCGCCGCCGCGACGGAACTGGCGCGCGCACTCGCGCCCGAGAGCGTCCGTGCCCTTGCGGTCGACAGCGCTGCGGTGGACGGTGTGACCCTTCTCGACGCCCCTGATCTCACCGAGGCACTCGGTGCGACGGCGGGTGAGGCCTTCGTGATCCGGCCCGACGGTCTGCTGTTGTGCCGGGTACCGGTTGCGGAACTGACCGGTGTGGCGGCTTCCGTGCGCTCCGGCGCCGCCCCGGCCGGAGCCGAACTCCCGGCCCGGCCCGCCGAGCAGGCGACCGCGGACGAGCAGCGTCGCGAGAACGTGTGGCTCGGCCTGTCGACGGCTCTGGACCAGGCGGCCGAGAACGACCGGGAGGGCTTCCTGGCACGACTCGCGCTGGTGCTCGGCTCCCAGGTCGACCGACGGCAGTTCGAGGAGGCCATCGCGGCCGCCGCGGACACCTCACCGCTGCGCGTGGAGGAACTCGCCGCGCAGTCCTGATCGATCGCTTCGATCCGTCGTCCGTCCCGGTGGCTCTCGCTGCCGGGACGGACGGCTGTCACGGGTCGGTCGGGGAGACGAGCCCGGTGCGGAAAGCGATGGCGACGAGATTCGCTCGATCCCGAGCATGAAGTTTCGCGAGGATTCGGGTGACGTGGGTGCGCACCGTCGCGGGACTGATGAACAGCTTGCGTCCGATCTCGTCGTTCGACAGCCCCGAACCGATTTCCACGAGGATCTCGCGCTCACGATCCGTGAGAACCTTCAGCACTTCCGTCTCCCGCGTGCGGGGACTGCGCGCCGCCGCCTGCATGACGCGGCGGGTGACCGCAGGGGAGAGCATCGCGTCGCCGTTCGCGACGTTGCGGACGGCGGCACGTAGTTCCTCGGGGGCGGAGTTCTTCACGAGGAAGCCGACAGCGCCCGCGCCGATCGCGTCGAGGATGTTGTCCTCGCCGTCGAAGGTGGTCAGCACCACCACGTGCGTCCCGGTCGACGGCGTGGCGCCGACTATCCGCCGGGTAGCGGTGATCCCGTCCGTCCCCGGCATCCGGATATCCATGAGCACCACATCCGGTGCCGTACGCGCGACCACCCGAACGGCTGCGTCTCCGTCGGATGCTTCGCCGACCACCTCGATGTCGTCGGTGCGAGCGAGCAGTGCCCGCAGCCCCTCCCGGACGAGGACCTGGTCGTCGACGATCACAACCCGTATCACGACCGCCCTCCCGTGGGGATCCGTGCCGTCACCAGGAAACCCCCGCTGTCGGACCGGCCGGTCTCGATCGTCCCGCCGAGCAGTCCCACACGTTCCCGCATGCCGGCGAGCCCCCAGCCGGTGGAGCCGTCCTCGCCCGGACCCCGACCGTCGTCCTCCACCCTCACGGTGAGATCACCATCTCGAACGAGCAGTCGCACAACTGCCGTCGTGGCATCCGCATGTCTGAGGACATTGCTCAGCGCCTCCTGCACCACCCGATAGGCAGTGGCGGCCACGACCGAAGGAAGGTCGTCGATCGGGTGGTCGGGGTCGAGGTGCACCTCGATCCCGGCGGCGCTGACCGTATCGACGAGATGGGGGAGCCCGGCGAGGGAGGGCGTCGGGGCGCGACCGGAGTCGTCGGTGGAGCGCAGCGCCTCCACCGTGGCGTGGAGCTCGTCCACGGCGCGAGAACAGCTGGTGCGTACCGCGGCCAGCGACCGGCGGGCCAGAGGCGGATCGTCCTCGATCGCCTCCGCTGCAACCCCGGCATGCAGCGAGATGATCGAGACGGTGTGGGCGAGTAGATCGTGCAGGTCGCGCGCGATCTCCACTCGTTCTCGTTCGACCCGTCGCGCGGCCTCGTGCTCGCGTTCGAAGTGTGCTGCTCGTTCCCGCCGGAGCATCTCCGCCCGCAGGGCGCGTCGCGACCGGACGCTGTCGCCCAACGCGATCACTGCGGCCATCAGGCCCACCTGCCCTCCCACCTCGAAACCGAGGACATAAGCGAGGTCGTCGCCCTCCGTCCACCGCACGCTCGTCGACAGCACGACCGACGCGACGGCGACTCCCACCGCCAAGCGCACGTGCTTCTGCTCGGCGGCGGAGTACAGCGCCACCGCCAACGGCACGGCGAGACCGATCGGTGGCAGCGACAGGCTGTAGTACGCGACGAGCACCGAGGCGGTGAAGAGCAGTACCGCGACCGGATGTGTCCGGCGCACGACGATCGCGCCCGCCACGAAACCGGCGAGGACGTAGGCGAGCGGCGACGGGCCGGTGGTATCGCTTCCGAGGTTCGCGACGATCCCACCGACGAGGACGACGAAGACCACCGCCGCGAGGAGAACGTCGATCGCGCGGGCGCGGCGCTCGGCGCGATCGGGGCTCTCGGACGGGACCACTGCCACGGTTCCTCGATCCTGCGCATGCGCAGATCCCACGACGGCGACGTTACCGCTCGGAGGTGGTGGGTGGGATCCGAACGCTGCGAGTGGAACTCTTCCCGTCGGTCTCGAAGGGAGCGGGAATGGTGAGCACTCGGTGTAGGGCACCGAATGCGAGCGTGGCAGTAACCGCGCTCATCGCAAGCCGGATACGGTGCCCGTTCTCGAATTCTGCGGCCACGCGACGCAGTGTGTCCGCGGAATGCACCGCGATTCCTTCGTCGAACATGATCGTGTTGCGTGGCCAGAAGTACAGGGCTGAGAACGCGAATTCACCCAGGAGCAGGACGGTCACACTCGCGGCGACCCACCTGCGTGCCACCCGGTCGCGGCGGACGGCGACGAGTGCAACGAGACCGAGAACGACGGTGAGCGCGCCCATCGGTGGGAAGAAGTCGGCCGGCCCGGTCTGGGAGAAGAACCGGACAGCCAGATCGAGAGATCCTGGCGGGTCGTGGAATACGTTGGGATACAGGATGATCGTCTCCGCGAGAATGCCCCCGAACGCGATGAGCGCGACACACGAGTAGGCCGTGCTCACCGCGATTCCGGGTTTCGCGATACCGAGTGTGGACATGGCACCGACGTTAGGAGCCGAACACGCTGCGGTCGTCCGTTCGAGATCGTGATCGATGTACGACTTCCGACGTACTCGGTGCTACCGCAGAGCGTCGAGCGCTTCGTCGATCGGGAGGTCGCCGTTGTTGAACTCGATGGTGCGGCCGACCGTTTCCGGGCGCTCGAGCACCGCTGCGATGACTGCGGCAACGTCGGCACGTGAGACCTGACCTCTGTCGCTCGCACCGTGACCTTCGATCTCGATGCGGCCGGTGGGCGGATCGAGGGTCAGGGCACTCGGGCCGAGGATCGTCCAGTCGAGGCCGGTGCCCCGCAGGTGAGCGTCAGCGGCACCCTTGGCCTCGGCGTAGGCGTGGAAGCTGTTGTCCTCCGGGACGCCGTGATCGGGACGGGATCCGAAATACGAGACCATCACGTACCGGCGGACCCCGGCCTCCTGCGCCGCGGTCATCGACGCGATCGCTGCGTCACGATCCACCGCGTAGGTGCGAGCGGGGTTGCCTCCTCCGGCTCCTGCCGACCAGACCACCGCGTCGTGGCCACGCAGCAGATCGGTGATCTCGGCGATGCCCAGTTTCTCGACATCGGCGATCACCGGCGTGCCGCCGGCACCGCGCACATCCTCGGCATGATCGGGATTGCGGATGAACGCACTGGTCTCGTGACCGGCATCGGCCAGCAGTCGCTCGAGATGCAAGGCGACCTTGCCGTGTCCTCCGAAGAGTGCGATTCGTGCCATGGAGCCCTCCTGACGATGAAGTGATTCCCGTGCAGCATGCCCCGCGCCGGCCCCCGCGAACCGTGACGTCCACCGCGAACCGCGTGATCAGCCGATACGTTCGAGCGCGCGGTCGACGAGATATTCGGCGATTGCCATCGACGAGGTGGCCCCGGGTGACGGTGCGTTGCGCAGGTGCACGATCCGGCCGTGCCCCGTGACGACGAAGTCGTCCTCGAGACTCCCGTCGGAGTTCATTGCCTGGGCCCGGATGCCGCGCGGTCCCGGCCGCACGTCGTCGACGGTCAGCCCGGGCATGTATGCGGCTGCATCGGCGACGAACCGTCGAGTGCTGGCGGCGGTGCGTAGTTCCCGGCCCGCCGCAGGCAGATTGTGGGCGGCGAAACGCCAGAAGCCCGGCCACGCGACGGCGTCACGCAGATCCCGCCACGATCCGCGTCGGCCGCGGTAGCTTTCGCGACCGGGGGAGAGGAAGGCGTTCGGCCCCACCATCACCTCCCCGTCGATCCGGCGGGTGAGGTGCACACCGAGGAACGGGTAGCGGGGATCGGGCACCGGATAGATCAACCCGCGCACCTTCGCCGCCGCCTCGGTCTCGAGCAACAGATAGTCACCGAGAAACGGGACGATACGCGGGTGGCGGGTGTCGCCGGAGGAATGTGCGAGGCGGTCGGACTGCAGGCCCGCGCACGTGATCACCAGGTCGAAAGCGACCTGGTCGGCCGGTGTGTCGACGACGACCCGGTCGCCGGCTTCACGGACGGCGGTAACGGGAGTCCCGGTGCACAGCATGCCGCCGGCGGCGATCACATCGTCTGCCAGTGCGCGGGTCACCGCGACGAAGTCCACGATCGCCGTGTGGGGCGAGTACAGCGCGGCGATCCCGACTGCATGTGGCTCGATCTCGGTGATCTCGTCGGCGTCGATACGGCGGAGGTCGGGGACGCCGTTCGCAGTGGCCCGCGAGAAGATCGCGTCGAGTCGGCCGAGTTCCGATTCGTCGAGGGCGACGACGAGCTTGCCGCATTCGTCGTAGGGCAGGCCCTTCTCCGTGGTGAACGCCTGCAACAGTTCCACCCCGCGCCTGCACAGCCGCGCCTTGAGGCTCCCGGGCGTGTAGTAGAGACCCGCGTGCACGACGCCGCTGTTGTGTCCCGTCTGATGTGCGGCGAGCCGGTCTTCCTTCTCGAACAGCGTGACGTCGGCGTCCATCATGGCCAGTCGCCGGGCGGTCGCGGCACCGATGATGCCCCCACCGACCACCGCGACGCGAAGGTTGCGAATACTCAAGGGCCGCTCCCTGTTCTCTGCGGATCGTGGGTCCGAGTGCAGTTCGGCGAGTATATGCCGCGACGCCTCGCCGACAAGCACGATCCGGGCAGGGGAACCGACACTGTTCGAAGCAGTTCTGACCGGAACACTCGGCGAAATCCCCCGAGTGAGGGATGGTCGAGGCACCCGACCCCGGCCGACACTGAATTCACGGAAGAGAGGGGTTCATCGAGAACCCTCGTCGATCGGAATCACCATGAAGAAATATCGATCACGTCGTTCCATTGCTCTGCTCGTGGCGACCTGCCTCGCCGTGGCGATGGCGGGCGTGGCATCGGCGGTGCCCGCTCCTGCCCACCTGCATTTCGGTCGGGCCGTGAGCGTCGGCGACGGAACTGCGCGTGCGTATGCCACCCTCGACGCGAACGGCGCTCCGACTGCCGTCGGCATCCGTCTCTCGCCGACTGTCCTCGACGGACTGCCCGATGCCGACGGGATGTACATGCTGCACCTGCCCGTTCAGGCGTCCGACACGGTGTTCGACCACGTCATGTTGAACTGGAATCCGCGTGGACACGACCCGACCGTGCTGTTCGGCAAGCCGCATTTCGACGTGCACTTCTACATGACCGACATGGCGTCGATCGAACGGATCGACCCTGCCACACCCGATTACGCCGACCGCGCGGCACGGCTTCCGGACCCGAAGTACATGCCCGTCGATTACGTGACCCCGCCGGGCATGCTCGCCTCCCAGTTGGCGGTGCCGCTCATGGGTGTGCACTGGCTCGACGTCACGGAGGGAATGGTCCCCGGCGTCTACAACTTCACCGAGACCTTCATCAACGGATCGTGGGACGGCGACTCCACATTCATGGAACCGATGATGACACGGGAGTGGCTGCTCACACGTCCGGCGATCCGCGAACAGATCAAGTTGCCGGCCGCCTATCAGCACTCGGCCTACTATCCCACCGTCTACAGCGTCGGATTCGACGAGCAGGCACAGGAATACGACCTCGCCCTCGAAGGGATGGTTCCGCGTCAGGCGTCCTGATCGCGATGCCCGTGAAAAATCCTGCGGAGACACAGGAATCGTTCAGTGCGAAATCAATCCGAACGGAGGAAATGTCATGCCCGTAACCGAGGAATCCATCATCATCGACAAGCCTGTCGACGAGGTCTTCGCCTTCTTCGCCGCCGCGGAGAACGCCCCGGTGTACATGACGAACGTGATGGACTACGAGCTGGTCTCGGGTGAAGGCGGCAAGGAGGGATCGCTCGCGCGCGCCACCGTCAAGGTCGCCGGACGGAAAATCGAACTTACCGAGGAACTGGCTCGGGTCGAGCCCGGCAGAGCCCAGCACCGCCGCAGCGTGAAGAGCCCGATCCGGTACGAGACCGTCTTTCGCTTCGACCCGGTGGAGACAGGAACCCGCGTCACCTTCCGTCAGGACACCGAGGAGGTCGGGAGCTTCTTCGTCAAATTCACTCAGCCCGTGGTGGAGAAACTGTACGCACGCGATGTGCGGAACAACCTCGAACACGCGAAACAGCTCCTGGAGGAGGGGGATGCGGACGAAGGGTGACGTGAAGTCCCGACCGGCACCTGTCAGGGGGTGCCGGTCGCTTCGCGTGCACACGTCAGTGGTCTGTTCGTCAGTGGTCGACGAGCGTCAGAACTCGATCGGCCGCTGCCGATGCCCCGTCGACACCCCGGAGCCGAGCACCGAGTTCCCCTGCCGCCGTGCGATACCCGTCCTCGGTGAGCAGACTGTTCAGGGCAGCGCGCACGTGCTCGGGCGACGCGGTCTTCCGGAGGCGGATGCCCGCACCGGCCTTCGCCACCTCGCGACCGATCATCGCCTGATCCGTCACTGCGGACATGGGCATGATCAGCATCGGAAGACCGTGGGCCAGTGCCCGGAAGGTCGTCGCATGCCCGCCGTGCCCGACGACCACCGAGCAGGTCGGCATCAACTCGTGGTGCGGAACGTACCGGTGGACGGTCGCATTGGGCGGTACGCGCAATCCTGCGGGATCGATCGCGGGCCCGGTGGTGACGACGAACTCGGCGTCGATCCCGGCCGCCGCATCGAAGATGTTCTGGTAGGTACGGCGCTGGCCCGGGAAACCGCCCGTGCTCAGGCTGACGAGTACGCGCGGCGGTGTTCGTCCGACCGCGGCGGCCTTCGCGTCGTGGATCGCACCGGTCCAGATCAGCGCGCGGTTCGAGTGCCGTCGCCCGGCCGGGTCGAGCATGCGATCCGAGCACACCAACCGCATGTCGGCCTGCTCCCACAATCGCTTCGGGCCCAGGCCACGCAGACGCGCTCCGATCCCGAACGGCCCGTGACGGAACGAGCCGTCGAAGGCGGAGAAGAAGGTGTGGAACAGCACCACGTGCGGCACTCCGGTGCGCGCCGCCGCGTCCTGGGCGTTGAACAACATGCAGTCGACTATCACCAGATCGGTCGGCTCCCTGGTGATCTCGTCGTTCACGTCCCGGGCGACCGCAGCGTCGGTCGTCATGGCGAGGGCCATGGTCAGCACCTTCGCGGTGCTCAGCTCGACGTGCGGGGTCCAGGTCGGCGAGTGCCGATAGCTGCAGAAGGCGAGACCGGCGTCCTCGGCGACCTTCCGTTGCGATTCGTGTCCGAGAACCCGCACGTGGTGTCCGCGGCGATGCAACTCGCGTCCGAGCGCTGCTTCGGGCGGGTAGTTCCCGCCACCCTCCAACGTGACGATCAGGATGCGTGCCACGTTTCACCTCTTCCGCTGCGCATCGACCGGGACGTTCTTCGGGTCCGGCTTCTCGACGAACCACCCGTCCGGTCCGACCGTCGTACCGATCCGGGGCAGGCAGTGGGTGAAGAACAACCGTGCGACGAGTTCCTGACGGCTGCCCACATTGGTCTTCGCATAGATGCTCTTCAGATGGTCCTGCACGGTGTACGGACTGATGAACAGTCCACGTGCGATCTCGGTGCGTGACTCTCCCGCGAGAATGCACGCGAGGACGTCGGTCTCCCGCTCGGTGAGGCCGTGGAGCGCAGCCGTGAGGGCAACGAGCTGAGCGGGCTGTGCGGGTTCGATCGTGACGACGATCCGGGCCGAATCGCCTCGCCCGTCCAGCGTCCCGGCCCGGAGGACGAGCCACTGACCGTCCCGCGTGCGGGCACGTACAGCACGCGCTGCGGTGCCCTCGTATCGGAATCGAACAGCGATCACCACGGCGGGGAGCATGAAGGAACCTTCGTAGCCGAGACGCTCGAGATACTCCGTCGCCTGGGGAGTGGCCGATTCGATCTCGTTGTCCGCTCCCACGACCACGACCGCCGGTCCGGAACCGGCAAGCGATTCGTCGGATGCGAGTAGAGGGGATTCACGCAACAGCGACAATCGGAGTCCGTCACCGATCTGGCTCACGCATCCCGCGAGCGTCGCCACCTCCTCGGCGTCGAAGCGACGGCCGGGACCGCGCATGAGAGTGCCTCCACCCCAGACACGGCCGTCACGACCTCGGAAGACGAGGCGCACCTCGTCGTCCATTCCTCGAGGCTCGAGGAGCTTGTTGTAGGGCAGCGCGTCGCGGATGTCGCAGTCGAGGGCCTCGCGGATCGTCTGGACACCGGTTCGTGTCCGGGCGAGCCGGCCGTAGGTGTTGGCGAAGCACGACGTGCCGTACTCGATGTGCGCCACCGTCTCTGCAGCCCGACGGGAGGGCTCGTCGACATCGAGCATGGTTGCCCCCGTGAACAGCAGGCTCGCCGGATCGACGAGCGCGATGCAGCCGATGTCGAAGGGGATGCGCCGGCGGATGGCGTCGAGGGCGGCGCGCCGGAACTCGGTGGGTTCAGCGGTTCCGAGCGCGACGTCTCGCACCTCGTCACGAAGCGCCCCTGCCTGCCGTGCCGCGGCCATATTCTCAGTATGTGCTGGTCACGGCTCTCTCGATACCCCTCGGCGCGGCAGGAACTCCGCATATACGGCGAATGCCGTCCCCGATCGGTGGGATCGGAGACGGCATTCGGAGGGAACGGGACGAACTGCTCAGCGGGTGCGGGCCGAGCTGTATCCCCAGAGCCAGTCGGTGTACTTGTAGCTCGAGGTGTCGCGGATGCGGAACAGCTCGTTGCGGGCTTCACGGCCGGCGCCGTCGAGGTGCCACAGATCTCCCCACATCCGTCCGGTGGTGAGGATGCGGTTGCAGCGCGGTGCGCGTTCTGCGTTGACGTCCTGCAGGATCTTCGGCCAGTTCTTCGTATCGCCCTGCAGATCCTCGGCGGCATAGTCGGCGAGGCACCGGGCGTCCTCGAGGGCCATGACGGCACCGGAGGCGAGGTACTGCAGCGGCGGGTGAGCGGCGTCGCCGAGCAGGATCATCCGCCCGTCGACCCAGTTGTCGATCGGGTTGCGGTCGAACATCGGCCACCAGCGATCGGTCCACAGGTACTTCAGTGCGGCCTGCACGCTTTCGTGGCAATGGTCGTATGCGTGCGCGAGTTCCTCGGGGCTGCCCCATTTCTCCTCGCCGCGCAGGAAGGCGGGGGACTGGAAAACCGCCACCTGGTTGAGCATCTCACCCTGACGCAGGGGGTACTGGATGAAGTGGCACCGCGGTCCGATGTAGCCGACGACGTCCTCGATCTCCTCCTCGAGCGGAACCTCGTTCATCGGAAAGGTTCCGCGGAAGGCGACATAGCCGGAGCCGACCGGCTTGTCGTCGGAGAGCTTCGGACGCAGGCGGGAATGCAGTCCGTCCATGCCGAGCGCGACGTCACCGACGTGCTCCTCGCCGTTCTCGAGCACGACCCGCACGGTGTCGCCCTCGGTGATCACATCGGCGACCGTCGAGCTCGTGCGGAGGTCGGCGCCGGCCCGACGAGCCGCCTCGACGAGCACGGAGTGCAGATCGGAACGGTGCACCACGAAGTACACGCCACCGTAGTGCCGCTGGTAGTCGTGTCCCAGGTCGACCTTCGTAAGGATCTCGGCGGTCACGGCGTCCCGGAAGACGAGGTTCTTGGGCAGCACACCCTTCGCGATGACCTCGTCGTACACGCCGAGCGACTGCAGGATCCGGGAACCGTGCGGGCCGATCTGAAGACCCGCGCCCACCTCGCCGAACTCGGGAGCGCGCTCGAACAGCGTGACCTGAGCACCCTTCTGGGCGAGAGCGAGGGCGTTGGCTACACCGCCGATACCGCCACCGGCAATGAGAACTCGTGCGTCCTTCAGGTCGGACATGACACTCCTTCGGTTCGTGTGAAGTAAGGGGAGGGGCCGCGATCAGGGCGTAGGGATCGGGCGAAGCGAATCGTGACGGGCGGGGAACTTCTTCCAGACCACAGTCAGCAGCAGCGACGAGATCAGCGCGCTGATACCGAAGAGGACGAAGTTGGAGTTCGCGCCCAGACCGGCCGCGAGCAGCCAGCCACCGATCTGCGGAGCGGCGACAGCGCCGATGCGCCCGACACCGAGCGCCCAGCCCAGCGCGGTGCCGCGCAGATGGTCGGGGTAGTAGGACGCGACGGCGGCGATGATCAGGGCTTGCGTGCCGTGCGTGCCCACACCGGCGAGTACGAAGATCAGGTACACCGCGGCAACCGGCGGGTCGAGCAACAGTGCCAGCAGCGCGACACCGGCGATGAGCGCGGCGATGATGCTCGTCGGGACCGACCCCCATCGCACGCCGCCCCAGGCGGTGACGAAGGATCCGGCGACCGCACCGAGGTTCAGGGCCAGGGAGAAGGTGAGGGCGCTACCGAGGTCGGTGCCCTCGCCCTGCATGAGCTTGGGCAACCAGGTGCCCAGGCCGTACCAGGCGAGCAACGTCACGACGGTGACGGCGGCGAACATGATGCTGATGGTCCGGAACCGGGAGCCGAGGAGTTCCTTGAAGCCACCCTCGGAGCGGTCCGGATGCGTGCGCGCCGCGGCGTGCTTCGGCAGGACCTTGATCGCCAGCGGAACCAGGACCACCAGGGGGATGAGAGCGAACGCGAACATCGGCCGCCATCCCCAGTTGGGGATCACCGGGATGCCGACGAGGGCGGCGATCGAGCCACCGATCGGTACGCCCGACATCATCATCGTGGCCACGGCGGCGCGCCACTTGTCGGGTACGAGTTCGGCGGCCAGGGCGTTCGAGGTCGGCACGAGCCCACCGAGGCCGATGCCGGCAATGAGGCGCAGGAGGCCGAAGATCACCGGTCCGGGAGCCGCGGCGCACAGTGCCGTGAAGACGGAGAGAACGACGACGCATCCGATGACAGCGTTCTTGCGTCCGATTCCGTCCGAGAGCCGACCGGCGAGCACGGCGCCGATCATCATGCCCACGAACGCGAGGCTTCCGAGCGTGCCTGCAGTGGAGGAACTGATGCCCCATTCGTCCTGCAGGCTCGAGATCACGTTGCCGTAGACGATCAGGTCGTAGCCGTCGAAGACGACGAAGAGCCAGCAGACGATCACCGCGATCACGTGAGCCCGAGGGAGGGTGATGTTGCCTCCGGCCCGCGTCGATGAAGCCTCATTGGGGGAATGCATCCTTCAACGGTGGGCGCGCAGCGCTCTTCGATGCAATAAAGTTCTGCTATGCAGAACAAGCCGATCGGCACGATTCGTAAGCCCACCTACATGCTGGAGTCGGTCGACAACGCCTTGCGGCTTCTCCAGTTGCTCCGCGATGCGGGAGCGATCCGACTCAAGGACGCCGCCGCGGAACTCGGCACGGCGCCATCGACGGCGCACCGTCTGCTGGCGATGCTCGTCTACCGGGGATTCGCCGTGCAGGACGAGAAGCGGATGTACCACCCCGGCCCAGCACTGGGTGTCGGTCCCGCTCGGCAGGGGTGGACGCGCGACTTCACCGAACTCTGCCGGCCGCACATGGAGGCGCTCGCAACCCTCGCAGACGAGACGATCAACCTCGTGATCCGAGTGGGCTCCCAGGCGCGATTCCTGTGGACCGCCGAGACCACATCGATCCTGCGTGTGGGGGATCGCCGGGGTCAGGTACTGCCTGCCGAACTCACCGCCGGTGGACGGATCCTCCTGGCCGAACTTCCCCGCTCGGTTCTCGAACAGCTCTATCTCCGGCCTGCGGACGAGCCTCACATCGGTCAGGGGCCGAGTCCCGCCTACGAGAGCGATCGGCGGATGGCGATCGGGGAGTTCGAGGAGTTCGTCCACGAACTCGAGGCTGCACGCCGGCTCGGTTTCGCGGTCAACGTCGAGCAGACGGAGGAGGGTGTCGCGGCGATCGGAGTGGCGATTCGCAACGGCCGGGGCACTGCGATCGGTGCCCTCACCGCCGCCGTGCCCATCACCCGCTACCGCCAGCATCTGCGCGGAAAGCTGGTCGCGCAGATGCAGGCAGCGGTGCGTGGCATCGAGGTGGATATAGCTCACATCGACGGTCCGGACGTTTCAAATTCCACGCAGCAGAAATAGTTGGCCTCCGCTTGTCCGTGGACCCTAGGTTGGGAGTTAACGCCGGACAAGGAGATTTCATGACTGCCACCGAGCCCGTCGATCCTGAGCTCCAGAAGCTGTACGACGACTTCGAGACGGAACACCTCAATCCGTTGTGGACCCAGATCGGCGATCTGATGCCGATGGTCCCGACTTCCAAGGCTGTCCCCTTCGTCTGGAAGTGGTCGACCCTCTACCCGCTCGCGCAGCGCGCGGGCGACCTGGTGCCGGTCGGCCGTGGGGGAGAGCGACGCGCCATCGCACTCGCGAACCCGGGTCTCGGAGGTGTCCCGTACATCACTCCCACCCTGTGGGCGGCGATCCAGTACCTCGGACCGAAGGAAACCGCACCCGAGCACCGGCACTCGCAGAATGCCTTCCGCTTCGTGGTCGAAGGCGAGGGCGTGTGGACCGTGGTCAACGGCGATCCGGTTGCCATGCGTCGCGGCGACTTCCTGCTCACGCCCGGCTGGAACTTCCACGGCCACCACAACGAGACCGATCGGCCCATGGCGTGGATCGACGGTCTCGACATCCCGTTCGTGCACTACACCGACACCGGCTTCTTCGAGTTCGGGTCGGACGGCGTCACCGACGAGAGCACCCCGGATCTCTCCCGTTCCGAGCGTTTGTGGGTCCACCCGGGCTTGCGTCCGCTGGTCGGCCTCGACCGCAAGACCAGCTCGCCGATCGCGTGCTACCGCTGGGAGCACACCGATCGTGCTCTGAACGAGCAACTCGCGCTCGAGGACGAGGGTTACGCGGCCACCCCCGAACCGGGTCACGCTGCCGTGCGCTACACCAATCCCACCACCGGTGGCGACGTCATGCCGACGATCCGTGCCGAGTTCCACCGTCTCCGCGCAGGAGCGCACACCCGCGCTCGCCGCGATGTGGGTTCGGTGGTCTTCCAGGTCTTCGAGGGTGAGGGCCGTTTCCATCTCGCGGACAAGAGCCACGACGTCGCCAAGGGGGACATGATCGTCGTGCCGTCCTGGACCGAATGGTCGCTCGAGACCGACAAGGGCGTGGACCTGTTCGCCTTCTCCGACGCGCCGATCGTCGAACGTCTGCATTTCAACCGCACCATCATCTCCGAAGGAGCCTGACCCATGCGTCTCGCCACTCTCCGTCTCGACGGCGGCACGGCCGCTGTCCGCGTCGACAGCGACTCCAGCGCCACCGTCATCGACGGTTATGCCGATCTCTCTGCGCTGCTCGCCGATCCGAACTGGAAGTCGGTGGCCGAGAAGGCTTCCGGCAAGACCATCGACCTCGGCTCTGCCGACTATGCCCCCGTGGTTCCGGCGCCGGGCAAGATCGTGTGCGTCGGACTGAACTACGCGACCCACATCAAGGAGATGGGCCGCGACCTGCCGGAGTACCCGACTCTGTTCTCGAAGTTCAAGGAAGCCCTCACCGGACCGTACGACGACGTGGTGGTCCCCGCCTACGCCGGATCCCAGCTCGACTGGGAAGCCGAGCTGGCCGTCATCATCGGCAAGCAGGCCTACCAGGTCTCGGAGTCCGACGCCGCCGAGTACATCGCCGGCTACTCGGTCATCAACGACTACACGATGCGCGACTACCAGTACCGCACCCTGCAGTGGGATCAGGGCAAGACCTTCGAGAAGACCAGCGGTTTCGGGCCGTTCCTCGACACCGACTACCAGCTCGGTACTGCTATCGAGACCCGGGTCGAGGGTGAAGTCATGCAGTCGTCGAATACCAGCGACCTGGTGTTCACCCCTGCCAAGCTCGTCGACTACATCTCCCACATCGTCACCTTGCAGCCCGGCGACGTCATCATCACCGGCACCACGGGCGGTGTCGGCCACGCTCGCAAGCCTGCGCGGTACATCCAGAACGGCGAGGTCTGCGAGGTCACCATCGAGGGTCTCGGCACCGTCAAGAACAAGACGATCATCAAGTAGGAGAAGCCGAATCGTGGGATTCAACGATCTCGACCTGTCCGAGCGACTCCTGATCGCACGGCGAGGTACCGCCTATCTTTCGCAGCGCCTCGCCGAGCTGACCGACGACGAACTCGACGGTCCCACCCTGCTCGAGGGATGGACGCGCCGACATCTGGTCGCGCACATCGGATACAACGCCGCGGCGCTGTGCCGCCTCATGGACTGGGCGGCGAGCGGCGTCGAGACGCCGATGTATGCCTCCACCGAACAGCGGGCCCAGGAGATCGCCGAAGGTGCGACGCTGAATCCTGCTGCTCTCCGGAATCTGTTCTCCCACACGATTGCTCGACTCGACGAAAAATGGCGCCACCTCCCGGATGCCGCCTGGGCGGCGGAGGTCCGGACCGCGCAGGGGCGGCTCGTCCCAGCCGAGGAGGTCGCCTGGATGCGCACTCGGGAAGTGTGGATCCACGCAGTCGATCTCGACAATGGTGGACGCTTCGGTGATTTCCCGCCGGTCGTGCTCGACTCGCTCCTCGACGACATCGTCGGCATGTGGCGCAAGAAGGACCTCGGAGCGGGCCTCGCCCTCGAGGTCGAAGGACGTGAACCGGTCCTCGTGCAGGACGACGCCGAGACGACCCACACGGTGCGCGGAGATCTGCCCGGCGTCGTCCGCTGGGCAGCCGGTCGCGGCGCCGTCGGCGTCACCGGGGGCGAGCTCACCCCACCGAGGTGGCTCTGAACGTCCCCGACGTTCGCGATGCAACGAAGGCCCTTCCGTCCCGGTGACGGAAGGGCCTTCGCCCGTCTGCGTGGCTCGCATCCGACCCCGACGTTCTCCGGGCCTGCCGGGGGACGGCCCGGACGTCTTGTCGTACGCCGGTCAGCCGGCGTCCGTCGTCTCGAACGGCACGACCACCTCCGGGGCGATCCGCATGACGGTGTATCCCGCCACCGCTCCGGCACCGAAGCCGGGAGCGAAGATGCGCACCGGTTCGGTGATCACTCCGTCGCGGACGGCGTCATGGATCGCGAGGGGGATGCTCGCCGACGACGTGTTTCCCACCTTTTCGATGTTGAAGTACAGGCGGTCCGCGGACAGGCCGGCGTCCGCCGCGAGTTCGACGATCATCGTCTTGTTCGCCTGGTGCGGCACGATGAGATCGATGTCGTCGAGCAGTGATCGCTCGGCGTCGTCGGGGGAGGGTAGTGCCTTGATCTCGTCGAGCATCTGCGCGAGATAACGTCCGGCGAGCGACTTCACCTCGGGACCGTAGACGGTGATGGCGTTGTCGAAATCCGGGTTGGGCCAGATGATCGAATTGACCTGGCTCGTCGGTCCGCTCGCGTAGGTGTTGAAGAACTCCAGGTCGGGTTCTTCGCCTTCGGCTGCCGGCGACAGGACGAGTGCGGCGGCGCCGTCACCGAAGATCATCCGGGACGGACGAACGTTTCCGATCTTGTCGGAGAACTTCTCGACGCACACCACGAGAACCGGGCGCCGGAGCTGCTGCATGATGCGGGTCGCCTCGGCCAGTCCGTACGGCATGCCCGCACACGCCGCGACCAGGTCGAACGAGGCATGAGTCTGGCTGATGCCCAGTTCTCCCGAGATCCACGTCGCCAGGGACGGGATCAGCCGGCCGCTCGTGCACGTGCAGGTGATGACCGCGCCGATATCCTCCGGGCCCACACCGGCGTGGGCGACCGCCTGCCTCGCTGCGGACAGAGCCAGTTCCTCGAAAGTGCCCGAGGTGTAACGGCGCTGCTCGATCCCGGTCTTCGCGGTGATCTCATCGGCGGACATGGGAGACCAGTTGTACGCCGTGTTACGGATCAGATCCTCGTTGGTGCACACCTGGTCGCCGTGAGCAACCGCGATCGCGTCGATGCGGGGAGCGACCGCGAACTCCGCCCGCACATCGACAGCCGGGTACGGTTTCGACGGTTCGGTCGGCTCGGGCCGGGTGAACGACGTGGCCGGGCGGGTGCGGCCCGATGCCACACGGTTGATGAAGCGCTGCACCTCGCGGTTGCGCGGGTGTGAGACGACAACGTAATCGTCGTCCTCGAGATCCGAGACCCGGGCGAGCTCGATCTCGTTGCGGTCCCAGAGCTGCTGGTTGTGCAGCACCATCGACCACCGGCTCAGCGCTTCGAGCTCGGCGACATCCTCATGGCAGTCCAGAATCTGGTCGTAGCCGAATACAGGATAGTTCGGGTCGAAGGTCCGCACCCGCAGGGTGATGCTCTCCGGATCGGAGAGAAGTTGGGCCACTGTCGGTTTCACCGTAGGAAGGTCGCCGGCGTAATGCCGACGTGCCCCGAACACCGAAAACAGCCGGTCGAAGATGCGATCTTCGGCCGAATTCTCCCATGCCGCAGGGAGGGTGCGGTAGGCGTCGGCAACTGCCGAGTTCCGCTCGTCCGCCTCGGGCCAGGGTGTGAGACGGGGCATGTAGATGTCGTCACGGTTGCGCGGCACATCGCCCCAGCGGGTGACCCTTCTGTCGAACATGGTGAGTGCGAATCTATCCGCCCAGAAGACATTGAGAGCCATGTCGCGCATGATCTCGAACTTCGACCGGTAGACGCCCTGCGCGTGACGGGACAGGATCTCGGAGACGGTAGGCGCCTTGGTGTCGAAATCGCGGCGGATCACCGAGTCGAGATGATCGATGCTGGTCAAAGTGGAGAAGTCCAGCTCCGGAATGAAATTGGAAGGGAACACGAGTCGGTTGTGCCGATTGAGTTCGAAAGGTTGCATCGGAAGAAAGGACCGTTCGATTCGAAGTAGTGGAATTGAAGTCCGGGTCACATGTCCAGGCCGCCGTTGACGCCCCACACCTGTCCGGTGATGTACGAGGAGGCATCGGCTGCCAGGAAGTGGACGACCCGGGCGATCTCCTGAGGGTCGGCGAGTCGCTTCACGGGGATGCTGTCGGTGATCCGCCCCAGTACCTTGTCGGGGATGGACTCGACCATCTCGGTAGCGACGAAGCCGGGAGTGACCGTGTTGACGGTGACACCGATGCCATTCGGATCCTGCTTGTCGCCCTTGGCGAGGTAGAAGGCGGCTTCCTTGGCAAGCGTCTTGGTCAGGCCGAAGAGGCCGGCCTTGGAGGCGGCGTAGTTGGCCTGACCGATGTTGCCGGTCTCGCCGATCACCGAGGAAACGTTGACGATGCGTCCCGTCCCCCGCTCGAGCATGTGTCGCAAGGCGGCCTGCGCCAGGTAGAACGCACCCGACAGGTTCACGCCGATGACGCTGTTCCAGTCCTCGTCCTGCATCTTCAGGACCGTGCGGTCCATGGTGATGCCGGCATTGTTGACGAGGATGTCGAGGCGACCGTGTGCTTCGATGACCTCGTCGATCGTGCGACGGCAGTCTTCGGGGTTCGCGACATCGCCGCGGTGGACAGAGTAACGAACATCCTTGCGGCCGTTCTCGTTCAAGTCTGCGAGAAACTGGTCTGCCTGCGCCGTGTTGCGGCCGTATCCGGCCGCGACCGTTGCGCCCTGGCTTGCAAGGCTGCGGCTGATGGCCGCGCCGATCCCACGTGTTCCGCCGGTGACGAAGGCGACTCGTCCGCGGAGCTTGTTTCCGCCTGCGCCGATCTGCGAAGTGGGTTCGACAGTGCTGGTCATTCTCATCTCCTCGCTGTGCGGGAGGGTGACGGGCCGACGGAATCGCCGGTCTCGATTAATCCCTGCCCCCTGATTTCCGGTGAAGGAACACGTTTCGGATACCCCCTGATCCGAACCCGTGCCCTGTGGCGAGCTCTTCCGGCTCGCAATTCCCTGCGATGACAATGATGCAACAGCTGGATCGTGTTGTCACCGGGAGCATTACGTACCTAATCCTGCGGGTGATTTGTCCAGTAGTCGGTTAAAGTGTTGTATACCAATCGATTTCGAGCGGTAAGCATCGTTACCGGTCGGTACGAACATGCTGAATGTCCGTAGCGCAGGTGGCCGGAATCGATACGCCCGGCCGGCGATGTCGATTTGACACAAGGTACTACCGGAAGGTCAGTTGCCTGCATCGGAATGCGGATCGAGTATCGCCATTGATCCAAGCGGTTTCGAAATATGTTTGCAGGAACAATATTTCGTCGCAGTCCATGATCGGTCGGCATCCTGCGGGGTCGGATGAGTCGGGATGCACTCCGTGCCATCGCGTGGTCTACGCGGTTGTCGCCGTGCTACTCCCCAGTAGGTCACGCACGACGTGCGACGGTGATGTGATTCTGGCCACCCCGAGCACGGACTGTGCCCGAAGCCGGTTCCGAGCGCGGATGAGAGGGTGGCTACGTGAGCAGCACTCGCATCGTCAGCACGACCGTGGCCGGGGGGCTTTGACCGGCCTGGACCCGCACGACCTCGCCGGCGACGTCGCCGTCGTCATCGAGTGGTTCGACGCGGCGCCCGCAGTGGTGGCCGGTCACGCCTTCGGTCACTATGTGGCGCGCGTGCCGGCCGCCGATCGGCCCGAACTTGTATCTTCGCCGAGGGGCACGACGCGACGGCGTGGCTCGACGGATGGTGGCCGGAGGCGATCGTGGCGCAGCGTGCCGCGATGAGAGCCACGGACAAGGAATCGTGGTGGACGGTGTCACCGTCCCCTCTGCTCGACGTGCAGGCAGACGAGGACGTATTCCGGCCCGCGCACACGCGCGGTGAGCTCGTCGACGAGTTCGGCAGCGCACAGGTCTCGACGGCGCTCCGCATCGGCCACCCTCGCCCGAGCTGCTCATTTCCCGAAACGTAGACGCCGGCTTCCCGGATCGCTTCGAGGACATCGAGGACGGGCCCCACCGGAAGTTCCGGTGGGGCCCGTCCCGAGTGCGTCGTTACGCGAGCGTGCGTGCCATGCCACGTTCGACGGCCGCGATGATCTGCGGTCGTAGCTCGGCTGCCGGCACGATCGCATCGACCGAACCGACCCGCTGTGCACGCTGGATGTTGTGGATCGCCTCGAACTCGGCTGCCACCTCACCGAGCTTCTCCGATCGGACCGCGGTACGCAGCGCGGTGAGCTCGACACCCAGACGCGCCTTGTCGCCGTCCTCCGCGGCCCGCAACTGGGCCTCGAGTTCCACGACCCGCGGATCGCTCGCGGTGCGCTTGTTGACGTCGCGGGTGAAGACCACCGCTGCTGCGGGAGCACCACCGAGAACCGAAGCGAACGACCCCTCGACCGCGAGAACCTCCATGTTCTCGTTGAGTGCGCCGGAGAACACCACGAAGGCACCACCGTGGTAACGGGACACCACGACGAACACGATCGGTCCGTCGAAGTTGACGATGGCCCGGCCGATCTCGGCGCCGTATTCGAGCTGGAGATTGCGCAGCGACTCGGGGGAGCCGTCGAAGCCCGACAGGTTGGCGAGCACTACGAGCGGACGGTTGCCACTCGCTGCGTTGATCGCCCGCGCCGTCTTCTTCGACGACTTGGGGAACAGCGTGCCCGACGTCCACTGGTCCGGTCCGTCGGCAGGGAACCAGCCCTTACGGGGGATCGCGCGGGACTCGATGCCGATGACCGTCACCGGGTTTCCACCCAGATGCGCGTCGAAGACGACCGAGGTGTCGGCGTCGGCCATGTCGGCCCAGCGCTCGAGCACCGCGTGGTCCTGGTCGACCACGGAGCGCATCACCGTGCGGATGTCGAACGGCTTCTTGCGATCCGGGTTGGTCTCGGACGAGAAGATGTCACCCACCGTCGTGAAGTCGCTGGACGGATGCACGTGCGGGTATACGCACACGTTCCGATCCACCGGGTCGGCGGATTCTGCCTTGCGGGGGAACCGTTCGCCTGGTGCGACATAGGCGTGAGCGTAGTGCGCGAACAGCGTCTCGATTGCTGCGCTGAGGTTGGGCGCCCAGTACTGCGCCTGGCCGTTGGGGCCCATGACGCGGTCGTACCCGCCGATGCCGAAATTGTCTTCCGCGGACACACCGCCGGAGTAGTCGAGCGACTGCTTGCCCGTGAGCACCATGGCGCTGTCGGGGGTCATCACCAGGATGCCCTTGGTGTGCATGAGCATCGTCGCCTCGGCGTTCCAGTAGGGCTGGGCGCCGACGTTGATGCCGGTGACCACCACGTTGATCTCGCCGCCGTTCTGCGTGAACGTGATGATGCGGCGGAGCCCGCGCGACACCCAGTCCATGTTCTCGGTACCCGAGTCCATCGAGATCGTCGCGCCCGACGAGAGTGCGAACCACTCGACGGGTGCGCCCAGGGTCTCCGCGAGGTCGATCGCAGCGACCACACGGGAGCATTCCGCCTCCGCGACGGTGCCCAGGGCTTTCGTGGGATCACCGAACAGCGCGACCCGCTTCATGCCCTCGGGGTAGCGCGGGGTCGGGGTGTCGACGACACCGACGATCACGCCCGCGGTGTTGCGGCCGTACGGCCGGTCGACCGGCACGAGGGTGCCTTGTTCGTCGAAGTCGTACTCGACGAAGGTTCCCTCGCCACCGGTGAGCAACGGGATCAGTTCGTACGGGTAGACGGTCCCGCGGGCACGCGATCGCTGTACCTTCTGGGTGTACTCGTCGAGCGGCTGCAGCGGCTCCTTCGGCGGTTCGGTGACCCGCACGATGACTCCGGCACCGGAACGGTACGAGAAGCGCAGGGCCACTTCACGTGCCGGCGCATCCTGATCCTGACGCCACGAGCCGATGACGGTGATCTCCTCGAGGCCCGCCCCCACGGTCAGAGGTGCGGCATTGCGGCCGATGCGGCGCAGGTCCTCCATGTCGAGATCCACGACGGGCCACACGTACAGCACCACGCGGTTCGCGTCGAGACGTCGCCCACCCCGGTTCGCCTGGGCACGGCGCATGCCGTCGAGTGAACTGGCGAGGGCACGCTCGAATGCAGGCAATCCGACGATCTTTCCGGAGTCGTCGCGCTGCGGTGTCAGGTCGCGTACCTCGGCGAGTGCGATGAATCGTTCGTCGGACGGATTGTCCTGCGACACCAAGTGATACAGGTAGGTGTCGGGGTTGGCGGGCAGGCGGGTGCCGTCGAAGTTCTTCAGACGCCACAGATCCAGGCGTTGTCCCGTGAGCGGGTGGATGTCGCGGATGTTGGCCTCTTCCGCGTACCCGTTCTCGTAGGAGCGGAAGGTGAACACGTGCTCCTCGGCCATGTCGGTATGGCAGACGGTCACGGTCACGCGCCGGGCCGTTGCGGTCACCACCCGGTCTGCGAGCATCTCGCGAAGGGCATCGGCCTGCGCATCGGTATCGGCGGGAGCGTCGTCCCAGGCGAGGTACAGGTCGATCACCAGATTCGACGTGTCCGGAATCGATGCTGCGGCCTCCGCGACGGCGTCGAGCAGGGAGGCGAACTCGGCGTGCGGCGCTCCCGCCGAGATCAGGTACAGGCGGGCGTCGCGCAGGTCGAACCTGCCGGTGACGAACTCGTGTCCGCCGACAGTGCACGAACGGACGTCCTCGAGAGTGCGGATCTTGTAGGCGCGTCGTGTGATGACCTCGAGCAGTGGGCCCGGAACGGTCTCGGGACGCGTGATCTGCTGCGCGAGAAGGTCGATCAGCGGTTCCGGAGTGGCGACCAGCCTATCGATGCGCGTCGCGTAGTCCGGTGCCTGCGGGTGCTCGGCGAGGTACGCGAGCGAGCCGCGGACCCCGTCGTAGGCCTGCTCGCGGGCCTTGCGGATGACCGGTTCCTCGAAGTAGCGGTACCGGAGATTGCGTGCGGTGTCGCCGATGACGGGGAAGCGGACCTGGGTCGCGACGATCAGCCGGTCGAGGACCTCGTTGAGCTCGTGCGAGATCCCCACCTCGGTGTCGTCGCGCTCGACCCAGCGGTCCAGCAGCGAGGTGACCACGGGAACGTGGGCCTCGATGCGCTCGAGCGCGAGGAACAAGCGGTACACCGCTTCCTCGAGTTCCGGGGTGCGATCGAGTTCGAGAACGTCGTAGTGCCGCAATGCGCGAGCGAGACGAGCACGGAAGCTGTCGGGCAGACCGCCGACCTCCACGTCGAGCGACTGCAGATAGCCGTGGAAGAACTCGCGGGGACTGTGCACCCGGTCGTCGCTGTTCTTCTCCTCCTCGGTGGGGCGATTGCGCGACAGTTCGCACACGTCGGCGAAGGTCGTGAGCAGCGCGAGCTCGGTACGGACGAGCGCGCAGGAGTCGACGGCGCCGGAAAGGCGCTCGTACTCGGCGAGCAGGGCGGCGGTGCGCTTGGCGGATACGTCGTAACCGGTGACCAGGGCGGCCAGTGAATCGAGCCGGGCGAGGGCGTCGGCGGCGACGTCGTCGCTGAGCGAGGGTGCCGGCGCTGCGAACTCCACACGCTCGACGGTCTCGGTGACCACCTCTTCGGCGATCTGATCGACCCGCAGGAGCGGGGCGCCTGCATCGACCTGAGCGTTGACGACGGCGAGGATCTCGCGCACCTTGCCGGCGAAGGGCGCCCGCACCGCGGTCTCCATCTTCATCGACTCGAGCACGACGAGTGTCTGTCCGGCCTCGACCTCGTCACCGATGGCGACGGGCACCGCGACGACCACCGCCGGGGCGGGCGTGCGCACCACACCTGCCTCGTCCTGGCTGATCTGGTGGCTGATGCCGTCGACCTCGACGAGGAAGTGGGCGGGCCCGGCGATCGACACTACGTTGTGGCGGCGACCGTCCAGGGTCAGACGCGACTCGTAGTCGCTGAGCCGCTCGACTTCGATGTCGAACTCGGCGGTGCCGGTGTCGACCCGGTAACGGTGCGGACCGACCTGGCCGACGACCAGCTCGTACGACTGGCCTTGGTAGCTCAGTTCGATCTTGCGTCCGACGGCGTGCCCGGCGCGGGGGCGACCACCACGGGCGGAGGCGAGGAAGGCGGCGCGTTCGTGGGCCTCGTCGGTGTCGTAGACGTCGACCGCCGTCGCGATGAGGGCGATGTCGGCGACCTTGGACGGCCCTGTCTCGGTGCCGGCGCCGGTGCGGTCGAGCCAGCCGGTGTCGGCGGACGCGTCGATCACCTCGGGCCGGTCGAGCAGGTCGAGCAGGAACGACTTGGTGGTGGTGCCACCGTCGAGGACGACGGTGGTCTCACGCAGGGCGGTCCGCAGACGGGCGAGTGCCTCGTCGCGGTCACGTCCCCACGCGATGATCTTGGCGACCATCGAGTCGTAGTCGGGCGGGATGACATCGCCCTGAGCGATTCCGGTGTCCACGCGCAGGCCGGACCCGAGAGGGAACTTCAGCAACTGCACGGTGCCGGGGGCGGGCGCGAAGCCGTTCGCAGCATCCTCGGCGTTCAGGCGTGCCTCGACGGCGTGACCGAACTCGCCGGGGCACTCGCCGGGCAGCTTCTCGCCGGAAGCGACGAGGATCTGCAACTTCACGAGGTCGATGCCGGTCGTGGCCTCGGTGATGGGGTGCTCTACCTGGAGTCGGGTGTTGACCTCGAGGAACGTGAAGATCTTCAGGTCCGGCTGGTAGAGATACTCGACCGTACCGGCGCCGGCATAGCCGGCCGCGCGGACTAGGTCCGCCGAGACCTTGCGCAGGTGGTCGGACTGCTCGGTGGTGAGCAGGGGAGACGCCGATTCTTCGATGACCTTCTGGTTCTTGCGCTGGATCGAGCAGTCGCGCACACCGGGGGCCCACACGTTGCCGTGCTTGTCGGCGATGATCTGGACCTCGACGTGGCGCGCGTCGGTGACGAGCCGCTCGATGAAGACGACGGGATCGCCGAACGAACGCTCGGCCTCGCCCTGGGTGCGCTCGAGAGCGAGCTCGAGCTCGTCCTCCGCATAGACCTTGCGGATGCCGCGGCCGCCGCCGCCGGAGCGGGCCTTGATGATCAGCGGGTAGCCGATCGCCTGTGCATGGCGGCGGGCATCGGCGCGGGACTCGACCGGTCCACCGGACCAGGGAGCGACGGGAACCCCCACCTTCTCGGCGAGGATCTTCGCTTCGACCTTGTCGCCGAGTAGCCGCATGGCATCTGCCGAGGGGCCGATGAAGGTGATCCCCAGGCGCGCGCAGAGCTCGGCGAAGGCGGGATCTTCGGCGACGAAGCCCCAGCCGACCCAGACGGCGTCTGCATTCGCCTCGAGGAGGGCGCGCTCGAGTTCCGTGTGATCGAGGTAGGGGGTCGCCGCCGTGGTCGACGGACGAAGGGTCACTCCTTCGTCGGCCTGACGGACGAACATCGCCCGCCGTTCGGCGTCGGTGTGCAGAGCGATCGTCCTGATGTCGTAGCCGTGCTCGGAGTTGAGCTCCCGGACTGCCCGGATGAGGCGGACGGCCGCCTCACCACGATTGACCACTGCGATCCGCTTGAACATACTCGTTGCCACCGTTCTCCATCGTTTGTGCGCGCATCGGGCGCGCGTCTCGAAGCTCCACCCCAATGAGGAGGAAAAACCTAGCCGGTTCTACGTCCCACGTCTCGTGCTGGCGGCGCGAGCGGGCACATCTGGCGGTCGGCTCCTCGTGGTTGGCATGGGCGTGCGTGTTCGTCGTCGGTCCGCGGGCAACGTCCGCGGTGTCCGCAGGACCGTTTCGAACAGGTCTTCGCAGCTACGGCCGTCGGTTGCGACGTCACGTCCCCCAGGGGCGAAGGCTCCGTTCGGTTAACAGCATGGACGAAACATGAGGGATTGTCACGTTTTGCTCCCGGGTATCGGGAAAGTGCGCCCCCGGCGACGCCTCATCTCTCGGTATCCCTCGGGTGCAGTCGATTTCGTGTGGCTGTGGACGTCCAGGCCGGGAGGTCCGGCCGGAGCTTCCGCGGGTACTGTGCAGTAACACCCATCGGTAACTTCTGTGACTGCGTGCGGGTCGAATCGGGTGACGCGTCATTCCTGCTGGTACACAGGGGTTTTCAAGAGTCCGGGATCGGGGTCGGTTTCGGAATCGGGCACAACGCCGCGGCGGCACCTGGAGCTGGTGTGACATCCGTCACGAAGCGCGAAAAGGTGAAGTTCTCAACCGAACCGGAAGGTGAAGTCGGCGGCCCGGTCGTCACCGTGAAAGAGGGTGATACTCCGGGTCGACCCCGGACATTCCTCCGACCCTCGCCGGATCTGGGAAAGTGGAGAGTGTACTGCGGACAAGCCGCGAGGAGGATCCGTGTCCGAATCCGATCGACCCCACCTCCAGGGCGACGACACGCCCGGTCACCACGGCCCGTCGACGGATCGGCGCGCGCGTATCGCCGGGCAGGTGCGCCGATGGTGCGAGAGCAGCAGCATCGAGGGCAGGCATGCGCCGCTCTCGGACGCGGCGGCCGTGGCTCTGGCTGCGGGCCGGCTCGACGAACCCACTCGTGTCGTGCTGGCGAACCGCCGACGCGCCGGGCGTCGACTGCCTGCGCTCGAAGGATTCGGTCAGCTACGCCTGCTCTCCGACGAGCACGATCGTCTCCGTGCTCGCATCGCCGGGCAGCGTCCCGGTGCCTCGCGACTCGCGGTCGAGTACCGGGCGAACGAACTGGCCAGGCGCCTCCGGGTGGCGCGGCAGACCGTCGTCCACTCGCCGCTGCACTATGCGCAGGGGGTCCGTGCCGTGCGCCGCGACCGGCGCGACGGGCTGCATCTCGAGATCGAACAACGCGAAGCCCTGTTCGCCGCCCTGCAGCGCACCCCCACGCCGCTGCCCGTTGTCCCCGTCGAGCAGGCGCGGGTCGCCTTGCTCGGTATCGCGGTCGACCGCGTGACCCGCTGGTCCGAACGCACTCCGCTCGCCGAGACGGGGCGCCGCGTAGCCGAGCGGCTCGCCCGTGAGCTGCCCGACGGCGACGACCACTTCGTCGACCGCTACGACACCCTCCTGTTCCTTGCCGGCTCCCTCTACGACCGCATCGAGGCGTCGGTGGCGTGGCGCTCGGCGTACTTCGAGGTTCAACGCGCTCAGCTCGATCTGCCCGAGGAGATCACCCAGATCGCGGTGGACGCCGTCGCGCTCCGCGACCTGCTCGACGACCTGCACACGGCGATCGGGACGACCCCGCAGGCGCGAGCAAGTCTCGAATCCCGTGTGGCCGCGCTCGAACCGGTGTGGGATCAGATACTCGCGCGTGTCACAGCGCTCGCGCGAATCGGAGATCTGCTCACGCGGGCGGAGGATCACGTACACCTCGCGCGTCTGGCGCAACGCACTGCGAACCTCGACCAGCGGATCGACGATCTGATCGGAAGGTCGGGCGCACGCGAATTGTCCGCGGAGAACACCGATTTCGTCGGTGACCAGCTCGGGGTTGCGGCCGAACCGATGGTCGCTCTGCGGAGCGCCTTGTGGACGGACATCGCGGAGCTCACCGCAAAGGAGTGACCCCGCCGGGGTTGTTATCCGTCACATCGATTCGAACGCGCTTCGGGTGGGATCTTCGAACTTCGAGCATGGGACCGGCGGCCCTGGTGCATTTGTCCGAAACGGTGGTAGCTTCCTCGCGTCCGGTCGGGGGTCGATCCACAGGGGGCGTGGTGGCGTCGCAATTCGTGCGAAGAAGCATTGTGCTGGCTTTCGCTGCAGTTCTCGGGGTGTCGGGGTGTGGGGGTGGGCCCACCGTTTCGGTGGTCGACGACCCGAGGCTCGAAGCCGAGTTCGAGTCGGTCCTCGTCTCCGGCGAGTCCCGCACTCTCGGGGAGATCGCGGCCGCCGCAGGAGTCGAGTCGTGGGATCGGATGTACTACTTCCGGGTGCCGGTACTGATGAGCGAGATCAACCGCATGATGCACACCCCGGGAGTGACCTGGCGAAACCTGCCGGGCGCCGAGGCCAAGGGGTTGATGGTGTTCGTCTCGCAGGGGGAGGTCGTACGCGCGGTCTCGGATCGGGAGCCTCCGCTGTACCTGAGCGGGTTCGCGACATCGGACTCGACCGTCGACGCGGATTCGGGTGCCGGTATTCCTCGTCTCGCTGTCGAGTCCATGGGACGCTGACCCGGCTGTCTCGTATGTCCGCCTTCGGGTAGTTTTCTCATGAAGCGAGTGACGAGTTCTCCCGAAGAGGTGCGGTTTGGCACGGGTAATCGCGACGATCAACCTGAAAGGTGGCGTCGGCAAGACGACGACGACGGCCGCGCTGGGCGAGTTCATGGCAGCGGAGTTCGGGCAGCGTGTGCTCCTGATCGATCTCGACCCGCAGACCAACCTCACCACGATGATGGTGGGCGAGGAGCGCTGGACGGAACTGAACGAGCTCGGTCTCACCCTCGCCACCCTGTTCCGGAAGGCGATCGAGCCCGATGCCGCCGAGTTCGACATCGAGAAGGCCGTCCAGCACGATGTTTCGCCTGTGCGTGCGGTCCGCGATCTGGATCTGCTCGCCTCGTCCCTGGACCTCATGGAGATCCAGGAAGGCCTGAGCCACCAGCAGTACGCCGACCCCGGTTCGCACCGTCCCGTCGAGGTGCTGCTCTCGGCAGTGCGGCCGATCATCGACCGATACGACTACGTGCTCGTCGACTGTCCGCCCAATCTCGGAATGCTCACTCTCAACGGGCTGCGCCTCGCCGACGGCTACCTGATCCCCACCATCCCCGACATCCTGTCGACCTACGGAATCCCGCCGCTGCAGAAGAAGATTCGAGAGTTCGCGCAGCGGACCGAACACCCGGTGCGCGAAATCGGCCTTGTCATCACGAAGTACCGCAGCGCGTCGAATCTGCACCGGAGCATCATCGAACAGCTTCAGCGCGACGATCGGATCGCGAATGTAGTCCCCGCCTGGGTGCCCGAAGCCAATCAGATAGCGGCGTCCGCAGAGTTCGTGCCCTACGGCACCCTGAAACGCAAGTACGGCAATTCGGGTCAGTACGACGCCCTGAGGATTCTCACCGAGACGATCATGATGAATGCGCAGGTGTACCTGTGACGAACCCCGACACCGCCGCGGGCATGGCACAGGCCCGCCTGCGAGTGAGCATCGGAGCCGCGAGTGCGGCCTTGCTCCGGCTCGACGAGGCCGCGCCCGGAACGGCAGACGCGCTCGTCGCCCTCGTCCAGGTCATCGCCGACGAGGCGGCACGCACCCCGCGTTTCGCGAAGGCGCTGTCCGCGGCACTGACCGCGGTCCCGCACACTGCGGAAACTGCGGTGCAATCCGTTCACGCCCCTGCCTCACGTCCTGCCGTGCCTCGGACGTCGACGCGCCGGACCCGGCGTGCACCCGCGGTGTTCGATCCGTTCGTGGTCTACCGCGAGGACGGAGAGGCGGCGCTGCGGGAAAAGCTGTCGGGTCTCGAGGTCGAGCAACTCAAGGACATCATCGCCGAGCACGCCATGGACTACGACCGACTTGCGATGCGCTGGCGCACCCCGTCCAAACTGCAGGACCGAATCGTCGAACGAGTGAAGGCATACACGACGAAGGGTGATGCTTTCCGGTGATCGGTCACAGTCCGTTCTTCTTTCGCTCCTAGCCACGTATGGTCGCTGCAGACCTCCGGCCTCGACGAGGCGGCGCAGGAGGTGGGCGCCTCGTGCTGCGTCCGCTCCATCGATCCATGCGTGCACGAAGAAGGAGTAGTCGACATGAGTGACACCGTTCGACGGGGAGTGACGGCGTTCGTCGCCGATGTACGGTCGCGGGGCGGTCACGCCGAGCCGATTCCGGGACAGCGGGACGTCCGGGTGTGCGGCGCGGACGGTTCCGAACGAGTCGTGCGTGTGTGCTCGACTGCGCGCGACTCGTGGCTCGCGAGACGCCGGGACGGAGTTCCCGGGGTCGACGGTGCGGGTGTGGCGTACTGGGTCTTCGTCGATCTCACGCCCCCGAGGCCGCAGTTCTACGTGGTGGATTCGGAGGAGGTCGAAGCGGGGATCGAGGAAGAAGTCGCTCTCTGGCTCGCCGACCGGCCTGGCCGGACGCCGACGGGTAGTCATCCGATTCAGCGCAGCAACGTTGTGCACGGTCATAATCGGTGGGACCTGCTCGGTCTCGCCGTGGTCAAGGATCCTGCGCACGATACGACGGTCGTGCCGCTGCCGACCACGCGTGTGAAACGCCCGGCTGCCCGCAAGGTCGTCGAATCCGACGGCGCCGACAGCCGACTCTCGGTAGTGACCGATATCGGAGGTTACCGCGTACAAGGGCGCGTCGATCCCGTGGTGGGAGCCCTCGAGATCACCCGAGGGCCGATGGAGGGGCGACGCTTCCCGGACGCCACGGCAGCGGCCCGGGCACTGGTCACCTTCTTCGACGACCACGAGACGGCCCCCGACGCCCAGACCTTCTGGCGCCACGAAGCTCTCGGGTGAGACCGACGTTTCCGGCGAAGCCTTTCCGGCGCACCCGGCTCCCGGTCAGGCGATGACGTAGCGCTCGTTCTCGCGAACCCAGAGCACGCCGTCGCCGGCTGTGGGGCCCTGTTCCTCGAGGGCCCGCTTGAGGATCTTGTTGGTGGCGGTGGACGGAAGATCCGCGGCGATCCGTACGTACTTCGGCCATGCCTTCGGTGAAAGATCTGCCTGCTCAGTGAGGAAGTGCTCGAATTCTTCTGGGGAGAGGGAGGTCTCGTCGCGAAGCACCATCGCGGCCATGACCTGATCACCCACATGCTCGTCGGGCACTCCGTACACGGCGACACGGCTCAGTTGCGGGAGCCGCTGCAGGATGCGTTCGATGGGAGCCGCTGCGAGGTTCTCCCCGTCCACACGCATCCAGTCGGCGGTGCGGCCGGCGAGATAGATCCAGCCCTCCGCGTCCTTGTAGGCGAGATCGCCCGACCAGAAGATACCGCCCCTCAGACACTCGTCGGTGGCGGCCTTGTCGTTGTAGTAGCCGGTGAAGAATCCGGCACCTTGCGTGTTCACGAGTTGGCCCACCGACTTGTCGGCGTTCACCAGGGCACCGGCTTCATCGAATTCCGCGTGTGCGCAAGGGGTTACGGTGTCGGGATCGTAGACGTCCACTCCCGGGAAACCTCGACCGATCGAGCCGGGTGGGGTGCCCTCGTCGCGGGTGATGATCACGGCGGCCTCGGTCGATCCGAATCCGTCCCAGACGGTGACATCGAAGCGTCGGCCGAACTCTTCGATGTCACGGTCTGTCGCTTCGTTGCCGAACGCCACCCGGAGCGGATTGTCGGAGTCGTCGCGGCGTTCGACGGTTGCGAGGATATATGCAAGGGGCTTACCGACATAGTTCATGTAGGTCGCGCGGTAGCGGCGCACGTCGTCGAGAAAGCGTGAGGCCGAGAACGTCGCCGGTGCCATCGCCGCGCCGCTGCACAGCGACACGCACCATCCCGCGAGGATCGCGTTCGAGTGGAACAGCGGCATCGAGAGGTAGACGACGTCGTCGCTCGTGATCGAAAACCGCGGAACGAGGGTGCTGCCGGAGAACAGCACCATCATGTGCGCGAGCATCACCGGCTTGGGGTCTCCGCTCGTGCCCGAGGTGAAGATCAGCATGAAGGGATCGGCCGGACCGGTCTCGCCGAACGGCTCGAGCGGGCCGGCGTCGTCGACGAGTGCCCGCCATCGGGGGCCGGTGACGTCGAAGACGGTGACTCCGCCGAGGTCGAGTCCTTCGAGCAAAGGGGCGTGCTCGGTGTCGGTCAGCAGGATCTGACAGTCTGCCCGCGTGATGTCGCGTGCCAGGCCCGCACCGCGACGGGTGCTGTTGATGCCGACGAGTGGAAAGCCTGCGAGTCCCGCGCCGGCGATTGCATGGAGGAAGTCGGGAGTGTTGCCGAGGAGTGCGCCCACATGAACCGGCCGGTCGCGATCCATCAGCGACAGCAGGGCCGATGCCTGTGCGGACGCTTCGGCCAAGTGTTCACGCCACGTCCAGATTCCGCTGTCGTGGACGATGGCGGTGGTGTCGTTCTCGAGCAGTTCGCGCAGTGCCTGCTGGACGGTGTCTGCCATGCATACCTCGATGTGTGAAGGGGTAGAGGCGGAGGCCGGGAACGGCGGGTTACATATCGACGAGATGTCTTGTCAGAAAATGGATCTGGTGTCGTACCGTTGTGTCGAACCACTTCTTCCCGGGCCAGACGTCGAAGTGGTCGCACGGATAGTGCCGTACCTCGGCGCGGGCGCGGAAGGCCGCTCGCGCAGCGGATTGCGGAGGCGCACTTCGATCGAAGTCCGCGATCTGCACGAGCACGGGGCATTCGATCGCGGACGCTTGCCGGGCCGGCCGGTAGATACCGAGCGACAGCACGATGTCGGCGTCGATCTCGTTGCGCCAGGTCGGTCCGGCGAGGGCGAGATAGTCCTCCTGATAGCCGTCCAGCGACAGGGCGGCCACCGTGCCCGGCGGTCCCACGATCGGGATGGTGGTGGACGAACGGCGCGTCGCGGATTCCACGCGGCTACGGATCCCGGCTGCTGTCGATCGCATGAGGACCGAAGGCGCGTGGCTTCGGGCTGCGAGTGCGCCCGCCGCGAGGCCGTCGACGAGTGGAGTCACCGATACGACGGCCGCGACCTCGGGTTCCTGCGCCGCAACCGCCAGGACGTGGCCGCCGGACAACGACACACCCCACAGCACGGCGCGGCGGGGATCCACGCCGTCGAGCCCACGCGCAGTCGCGAGCGCGGCGCGGTAGTCGGAGATCTGCCCGGCGAGGTCGACCCGCTGACGGGCGGTGCCTCCGGACTCACCGAAGCCGCGATAGTCGAAGGCGAGTACGTGCATGCCGGCCGCAGCGAGGCGCTCGGCGAACGGAGCGAGCCCGGAGTCCTTCGTTCCGCCCAGCCCGTGCGCCATGACCACGACGGGAGCTCGGCCGGCGTCGGTGAGAAGCTCGGAGCGGGGTGTGAAATGCCATGCGTGGACAGTTTCGTCATCCGAGCGGAATGTCAGGGGGCTCGGCGTCGTGACGCTCTCTCCTTCGACCCGTGTCATCGGGAGGTCTCCTTCGTCGCCTGGGCGGCGCGTGCGATTCCTGCAGGCAGCTCCTGCGTCCGGATGTCGAACTCGTACGCGAAATAGTCGAGTTGCTGCGTGTGCCGGGGACGGTCGAGCATGTGCCCGGTGTATCTGCGCTGATCCTCGACGATGACCCGGCGCATCTCGTCCTCGTGGGGCAACGCGTAGCGGCCGATCGCGTACGCCGCGATCAGTCGCGCCTGGCATTCGACGAACGGGAAGAGGGTGGGCGTGGCCTGGGCGAAACCGGCGAATGCGAGGTCCGGGATGCCCGGCGCGAAGATCCGCTTGTACAGCGCGATGTGGTTTTCGGGCGCGCTGATGAACTCCGGGTCGAAGAACGGAAAGGTGATGTTGTAGCCGGTCGCGTAGATGACGACGTCGAACTCGCCCTTCGTTCCGTCCACGAAGTGGACCGTGCGCTCGTCGAACCGCTCGATGTCGGGCTTCGGCACGATGTCGCCCGAGCCCAGGCGCAGCGGGAGCTCGACCGACTGCGTGGGGTGCGCTTCGAAGAACTTGTGGTTCGGAGTGGGCAGCCCGTATCGCTCGGGACGTCCCGACAACAGTGGCTGTCCCAGTTGCGCGACCTTCCGTTGCCACGACATCGGGATATAGGGAACGGTGCGGTAGAACTTGTCGGCCGGGCGTCCGGCGATGTACTTCGGGACGATCCACGCGCTCGAGCGCGTCGAGAGGGTCACCTCGGTCTGCAACGCCTTCGACGACAGTTCCACCGCGATGTCGGCGGCGCTGTTGCCGAGCCCGACCACGAGGATGCGTCTGCCCGCGAAATCGATCGGGGTGCGGGGGTCGATGTAGTGGTGGGAGTGAAGCCACTCGCCGGTGAAGACTCCGGGGAACTCGGGCACGCGTGGATCCCAGTGATGACCATTGGCGACGACGAGGAAGTCGAACTCGCGGGTGCTTCCGTCCTCGAGTTCGAGTTGCCAACCGCCCTCGGGACGGCGCCTCGCGTGCCGCACGCCGTTGCGGAACTCGATGCTCTCCCGCAGGCCGAAGGCGTCCGTGTAGCCGTCGAGGTACTCCTTGATCTGGGTGTGGTGGGGAAAGTCGGGGTAGGACTCCGGCATCGGGTAGTCCTTGAACGACAGCTGGTGTTTGGAGGTGTCGATATGCAACGAACGATATGCGCTGCTGTGGCCGTTGGGATTGCCGAAGGCCCAGTTCCCTCCCACACGGTCGGAACTTTCGAAGCACGTATAGGGCACCCCGTAGTCGCACAGCATCTTCCCGGCAGTCAGCCCGCTGATACCGGCGCCGATGACCGCGGTGGCAGGTGCCGACATGCTTTCCCTTCGACGGTGTGGCGCCGGCGCGATCCGAAGACCCGCCGACAGTGATGACGGTCACAATGTAGAACACGTTCACTTTTGTGTACACGTGCCGTTCCGGGGACGGGTCGTGTCCGGGCGGCAGGTGTGAAGCGGCTGCGAAATCGGTCCGCGAACCCGGTGCGCGGGGGAGACGAAGCGCCTACTCTGGGTGCACCTGCATGCATTTGGGTGTGGTCTTCGTGTGCCGCACTGCACGTCGATCCGTCCGCGCCGCACCGTTGCCGTTGCACGGCAACCCGAGGAGGCCAGATGAACGCGGTTGTCGCTCCCGTCAAGCCCACACGGCCGTATCCGCCGCGAAAGCTGTCCAAGGGTGCCTTCCTCTACGACACCATCACCACGACGGACCCGAAGAAGCTCGGACTGATGTACATCTTCACATCGTTCGCGTTCTTCCTGTTCGGTGGTCTGCTCGCCTTGCTGATGCGCGCGGAGCTCGCGCTTCCGGGCCTGCAGTTCCTGTCGAACGAGCAGTACAACCAGCTGTTCACCAACCACGGCGGCATCATGCTGCTGATGTACGCGACCCCGGTCGTCTTCGGCTTCGCGAACTACATCCTGCCGCTGCAGATCGGTGCTCCTGACGTCGCCTTCCCGCGCCTGAACGCCTTCAGCTACTGGCTGTTCCTGTTCGGTGCGCTCACCGTGGCGTTCGCCTTCATCACGCCCGGCGGTGCCGCCGACTTCGGGTGGACGTCCTACATGCCTCTCGCCGACGTGACCCACTCACCCGGAATCGGCGGCAATCTGTGGTTCCTCGGTCTGGTCGTCATGGGCCTGGGCACCATCCTCGGTGGCGTCAACATGATCACCACCGTGGTCTGCTTGCGCGCACCGGGCATGACCATGTTCCGGATGCCGATCTTCACGTGGAACATCTTCATCACGATGATCCTCATACTCCTCGTCTTTCCCCTGCTCGCCGCGGCGTTCATGGGAGCCTTCGTCGATCGCGTCCTCAACGGGCACGTCTACGATCCCGCGACCGGCGGTGTGATCCTCTACCAGCATCTGTTCTGGTTCTTCGGGCACCCCGAGGTGTACGTCATCGCGCTGCCGTTCTTCGGCATCGTCTCGGAGATCTTCCCGGTCTTCTCCCGTAAGCCGATCTTCGGTTACAGCGGCCTCGTGTACGCGACCATCGCCATCGCCGCGCTGTCCATCGCGGTGTGGGCACACCACATGTACGCCACCGGCGCCGTGCTGCTGCCGTACTTCGCCTTCCTGACCTTCCTCATCGCTGTCCCGACCGGTGTGAAGTTCTTCAACTGGATCGGCACGATGTGGAAAGGTCAGATCACCTTCGAGACGCCGATGCTGTTCGCTGTCGGTTTCGTCGTCACCTTCCTCTTCGGTGGCCTGTCGGGCGTCATCCTCGCGAGCCCGCCGCTGGACTTCCATCTGCACGACTCGTACTTCGTGGTGGCGCACTTCCATTACGTGCTCTTCGGCACGATCGTGTTCGCGACCTACGCCGGCATCTACTTCTGGTTCCCCAAGATGACCGGCAGGATGATGGACGAGCGGCTCGGCCGCTGGCACTTCTGGCTGACCTTCATCGGCTTCCACACCACCTTCCTGGTGCAGCACTGGCTCGGTAACGAGGGCATGCCGCGTCGCTACGCCGACTACCTACCCTCCGACGGGTTCACCACCTTGAACACGATCTCCACGGTCGGTGCCTTCATCGTGGGCGCGTCGACGCTGCCGTTCCTGTGGAACGTCTTCAAGAGCTACCGCTACGGCCAGGTCGTGACGGTGGACGACCCGTGGGGTTACGGCAACTCGCTCGAGTGGGCCACCACCTGCCCGCCTCCGCGGCACAACTTCTACGAACTGCCGCGGATCCGTTCGGAGCGTCCGGCCTTCGAGCTGCACTATCCGCACATGGTCGAGAAGATGCGTGCCGAGGCGCACGTCGGCCCGGGCAGCGACAAGCACGCGGTCAATGTGCTCGAGGGTGCCGATCGCACTCCGGGTGATCGTCCCCGTGAGTGAGCGGAGGATCTGAGCACGCACCGGAAGAGCCCGCCACAGGGACGGAGTCGAGCGGATATGACCGGAGACCGATCGGATGAGGAACTACCCGCCGATCTCGATGTCCTGATCGTCGGCGCGGGCATCTCCGGTATCGGAACGGCTTACCACCTGAAGACCAAACGACCGGCGACGACCTTCGCAATCGTCGAGGCTCGCGACGCCCTCGGTGGCACCTGGGATCTGTTCCGCTACCCCGGGGTCCGCTCCGACTCCGATCTGCACACCCTCGGGTACGAGTTCAAGCCCTGGAGGAAGAAGCACGCGTATGCCGGCGGCAGCGAGATCCTCGGTTATCTTCACGAGGCGGTCGACGAACACGGGCTCCGCCGGTATCTGCATTTCGGGCACCGTGTGGTTCGTGCGTCCTTCTCCTCCGGCACCGGCAAGTGGACCGTCGTCCTCGAGCGCACGAGCGACGACGCCACATTCGCCGTGACCTGCAAGTTCTTCTTCTCCGCGACCGGCTACTACGACTACGACGAGGGCTACACCCCGGCGTTCGAGGGCAGCGACGACTTCCGTGGCAGGATCGTCCATCCCCAGCACTGGCCCGACGATCTCGACTGTGCCGGCAAGCGGGTCGTGGTCATCGGCAGCGGTGCCACCGCGGTGACGCTCGTGCCCGCGCTCGCGGAAGAGGCTGGGCACGTGACGATGCTGCAGCGCTCGCCGTCCCACGTTCTGGCTTGGCCGAAGGAGAACAAGGTCGCGAATGTGCTCAGACGCGCACTGCCGACACGGATGGCCGACCGCGCAGTCCGGTCCCTGAGCATCCGTCTGCTGCACGAGATGTACCGGACGAGCCGACGGGCACCGAACACCTTCCGACGTATCCTGCGCCGCAGGATGACGAGGGTGCTGCCCGACGACTATCCCGTCGACGTGCACTTCAACCCGTCGTACGATCCGTGGGATCAACGCCTGTGCGTCGCCCCCGACGCCGACCTGTTCGAGGCCATCGCGGACGGTTCCGCCTCGGTGGTCACCGACCGGATCGTCCGGTTCACTCCGGCGGGGATAGCCCTCGAATCCGGGCGCGAACTCGCCGCCGACGTCATCGTCACCGCGACAGGCCTGAAGATGGTGCCCTTCGGGCGGATCGCGCTCGATGTCGACGGAGTTCCCGTCGACCTGCACGAATGCATCACCTTCAATGCCACCATGCTCACCGGCGTCCCCAACTATGCGTTCGCGTTCGGATACACCAACTCGTCGTGGACCCTCAAAGTCGACCTCACCGGCCATTACCTGTGCCGGTTGCTCGATTACACGGACAGTCACGGTTACGACGTGGTGACCCCGGTCCGCGACGACCGGGTAGTCGGTGGAGGGCCGTTCTGGAATCTCACATCGAACTATCTCCGGCGATCCGCCGATGCGTTTCCCACGTCCGGTGCAGACGGGCCGTGGTCGATGGAGCAGAACTACTATCTCGACCGCAAACGGCTACTCCGCGACCCGATCGACCATCCGGCGCTGCAGTTCACGCATGTGGGGCAGCCTGTGGGTTCATCGACTCGAGGAGATCGTCGGGAACTCCCACCACGAGAGCCCGAGCAGCACCCGACACTGCCGCAAGGTCGCTGACACCGAGCACCGCCAGCGAGGCCGTCGCCAGCGCTTCCGGCAGTCCTGCATCGATGTCGCCGTTGTCGGCACGCATTCCGATGACCGACTCGACGATCCGGAACGGTAGGTGTGTGCGGGGATCACCGTCGCCGACGATCTCCGCCGCGAGGAGCCGGTATCGCTCCATCAATTGCAGGCGCTCGTGCCGAAATCGATCGAACGGTGCGGTCCGAACCTCCGGGAGATGGTAGAGGGCGCCGAGATTCCATCTCCCCGCGGATAATTGGGCCGTGTCGAACCAGGCGAGCGCGCACAGGCGCACGTCGGCGGGCAACGCGTCGTCGAGCTTCTCGTCGAAGTCGAGCGTCGGTTCGACGGTGTCCTCGAGCAGTGCGACGAGGATGTCGTTCTTTGTGGCGAAGTGGTTGTACAGCGATGCCTGGCGGATCCCCACAGCCTCGGCGATCGACCGTGTCGATGTGGGGGAGAATCCACGGGTGGTGAACAACTCCGCTGCGGCATCGAGGATTTCGGCACGTGCTGTCGAGCCCGGGCGGCGCGGCGCGTGGAGGCGGGGTCGTCCTGGTCCTGCATGGGTCACCTCCCCACTGTGACACGACGAAAGGCCCTGCAGCACGCCACTGTTCGAGTAGTGAAAACTTCGTCACACGGATGAAACATGCGTCACCGACTCGTTACGTGGTGGACATTCGCCGAAGATGCGCGCACGGAAAACTGTCGATCGACAGTTTCCCCGGACCGCCGATCGGAGCACCATGACCGAGACCATCGCGACCGCCACCACGCACGCTGCTCGCGCCCATGCCCGAGCGCAGGCAGGCACCGTCACGGACGCCATGCCGATCGTTCCCGCGTCGTCGTGGCCGGCCCCGCCGAGCGGTCGTGCGGCGTCCATGACCTGGGCCGAGACCGTCCCGGGCGGCCGCTACACCAGCAAGGTCCTCGCACGCGGCACCCGCCTGCGTCTACGGGATGTCGACGGCGCCGCCTGCGCCCACCTACTGCTGTTCCGTGCCGACGCGCCGCACGAGCGACTCAACGTCGCCGACACCGTGAAGGTGCCGTGGCAGGCCTATCTCGGTCTCGGGCATCCCTTGCTGTCCGACCAGGGCCGGGTCCTCGCAACGATCGTCGCCGACACGTCGGGCCGGCACGACGCGCTGTGCGGCACCACGCACCTCGCCGGAAACACCGAGAAATACGGTGCAGGCGAGCTTCATTCGGCATCGCCCGCCGGACGTGAACTCTTCACCGTCGCCGCCGCCAAGCACGACCTGCAGCCCCGCGACCTGCCGCCCTCCCTGTCCTTCTTCCACGGTGTGCAGGTGGCGGACGACGGAAGTCTCGTCAGTACCGGCAATGCCGGACCCGGCACGGTGGTCGACCTGTTGATCCATCTGCCGGTCATCGCACTGATCGCCAACACCGCACACCCTCTCGACCCGAATCCCGAGTTCACCACGGGCAGCCTCGAAGTCCTCGCATGGCGAGCACCCGGCGAGCTGAACTCGCTGCCGAACACCGATCCCGAGTACCAGCGCGCCGTACTGAACACCGATGACGCCTGGGCCGCAGCAACGTCCGAAACGGAGACCCGCCGATGACTCTCACCGCAGACACCGCAGAACTCGCCCTCGTTCCCGGCCGGGTCGTCCTCGACGAGATCGTCGGACTCCGAGGCCCGTGGTCGGCTGTCGTCGCCGCCGGTGACGTCCTCACGATCGTCGACCTGCACGGCAACCAGGCGGTCGACACCCTCATCTACGATGCACACGACCGCACCCGCCGATACAGTGCCGCCACTACCGTTGCGGCCCAACGGAATCTGTTCCTCACCACCGGTTCGGTCCTGCGCGACGCCGACGGTGCGCCCCTGATGACGCTCGTCGCCGACGAGGTTGGCAACCACGACACTGTCGGAGGTGCCTGCTCACAGGAATCGAACACCCTCCGCTACGGGCACCACACCAAGCACCAGCACGCGTGTGTCGAGAACTTCCTCATCGAGGGTGCGAAATGGGGACTCGGCAAACGAGATCTCGTCTCCAACATCAACTTCTTCATGAATGTGCCGGTGGAAGCGGACGGCACCCTCGGTATCGTCGACGGACTGTCCGCGCCCGGAAAGCGACTCGCGATCCGCGCAGAACGCGACGTGCTCGTCCTCGTCTCGAATTGTCCCCAGATCAACAACCCGTGCAACGGTTTCGATCCCACGCCTGTGCGGATGATCGTCACCCGCGGGGAGTGAGGAAGCCATGACCGTCAAGATCGGCGTCGAACGTCCGGGGATGCTCACCACCATCCAGGATTACCCAGGTCGCACCGGATACTGGCAGATCGGTGTGCCGCCTTCCGGGCCGATGGACGACCTGTCCTTCCGTCTCGGCAATGTCGCACTCGGCAACGACGAGGGCGCTCCGGGCCTCGAAACCACGATGGCCGGTCCGGCTCTGCGGTTCACGGAGGAGACCGAGGTGTGCGTGACGGGCGCACCCGTCACCGTGCGCGTCGACGGACGTGTCGTTCCGCAGTGGCGGCCCGTCACCGTCCCGGCCGGTGGCCTGCTCGACGTCGGCGTCGTCTCCGGTCCCGGTCTGCGTGTCTACATTCTGGTCCGGGGCGGGCTCGATGTCCCCGAGTTCCTCGGCAGCGCATCCACCTTCACCCTCGGAACGTTCGGCGGTCACGAAGGTCGCACGTTGCGCGAAGGTGATTTCCTCGTCGTGGGTGAGGATATCCGGGGAGAAAGCGCACCCGTCCCGTCCGAGCACGTACCGGCGCTCGTGACGCGATGGGAGATCGCGGTGACCGAAGGCCCGCACGGTGCCCCCGAGTTCTTCACCCGCAGTGACATCGACACTCTCTACGCCACCGACTACGAGGTGCACTTCAACTCCGACCGCACCGGCGTCCGGCTGATCGGACCCAAGCCCGAATGGGCGCGGACGGACGGTGGGGAAGCGGGTCTTCATCCGTCGAACATCCATGACAACGCGTACTCGGTCGGGGCGCTCGACTTCACCGGCGACACCCCGATCCTGCTCGGGCCCGACGGCCCCAGCCTGGGCGGCTTCGTGTGCCCGGTGACCGTCGTGAGCGCCGACCGCTGGAAACTCGGTCAGCTCGCACCCGGCAACACCGTTCGATTCGTGCCGGTCCGGTCGCAGCGCAGCGCCTCCCGTCGTGAACTCGGTGTCGGCCGTCGTGCCGGGCTCTCGCTCGTCGCCTCGGCCGGCGGCGACGGCGACGACGGAGTCCTCGCTCGCCGCGACGGGCACACCGCCGTCACCTACCGGCGCAGCGGTGACGACAACGTGCTCGTCGAGTACGGGGACATGACGCTCGACCTGTCACTGCGGGCCCGTGTGCACGCGCTGCACCAGCGCCTCGAGGCGGATCGCCCCGCGGGTCTGCTCGAACTGACTCCGGGCATACGATCCCTGCAGATCAAGGTGGATCCGGACATCCTGCCGGTGCGTGCCCTGCTCGGTCTGCTCGCAGAGGTCGAGGACACGATCGGCGACAGCGACGAACTCGAGGTACCCAGTCGGCAGGTGCGATTGCCGCTGTCCTGGGACGACCCCGCGACCCGCGAGGCCATTCAGCGCTACATGCACGGCGTACGCGCCGACGCCCCGTGGTGCCCGTGGAACATCGAGTTCATCCGCCGCATGAACGGCCTCGACACCGTCGCCGACGTGTTCGACACCGTCTTCGCCGCCGACTACATGGTGCTCGGCCTCGGCGACGTCTACCTCGGCGCGCCGGTCGCGACACCCCTCGATCCGCGGCACCGACTGGTCACCACCAAGTACAACCCCGCCCGGACGTGGACGCCCGAGAACGCCGTCGGCATCGGCGGTGCGTACCTGTGCATCTACGGGATGGAAGGCCCCGGCGGCTACCAATTCGTCGGCCGCACCACGCAGGTGTGGAACCACCGGCACCCGCAGTCCGCCGGCCCCTTCGAGGACGGAACTCCCTGGCTGCTCCGGTTCTTCGACCGCATCTCCTGGTATCCCGTCGAGCCCGACGAACTTCTCGACCTGCGTGCCGACCTCGCGGCCGGGCGAGGTGGGGGAGTCGAGATCACCGACGGCACCTTCTCGCTGGCCGACCACCGTCGCTTCCTTGCCGACAACGCGGCATCGATCGCCGACTTCCAGGCGATGCAATCCGTGGCCTTCGGACAGGAGCGGGCACGTTGGAAAGCGAGCGGCGCATGACGGTCGCCGGACGGATCCGCACGGTGGGAACCCGGTTCGAGCGGACCCTGCTGGCGCGGCCGGGCGTCGAGCCGGACACCACCACCCGGGTCACCTGGTTGCAGGGCGAGCAGTTGTACTGCGATCTGAGGCAGCCTGCACAGTTGCAGACGGTCGCGGCGCCGACGCTTGCCCGGATGGGTATCGACGACCTCGTGACCCTCGCAGGCCAGGACGGATTCGCCGGCCGCTTGCTCGACCGGGGAGAATACGTCGAGTGGGAACGAGCGGTCACCCTGCATCCGCTCGGGCCGACGCCCGATGCCGGCAGGCTGGCAATCCTCGACGCCGGCACGCTCGTCGAACACGGTGTGTTCGAGGACTACACGGAACACTGGCACATCGCCGAAGTCTCACCCCACGTCGACGAGTACCTGCTCGAAGACGTCGACACCGGTGCGACGGCGGTGCTCGTACGTGTCGGAGACACCTTCGCGTTCGCACGTGGCCGTGACCGCGTGATCGGGACCGAGCCGCTGATCGAACAGATACGTGGTGCCGCAACACTTGCCGACGCACAGGCGCTGATGGATTGTGAGATCGCGGTCGGCCGGGTGCACGACGGCCGGTGGAGCATCACCGCATCGACCCTTCCGTACCGCGTCGGAGACGCCCTCGATCCGAGCTTCGGCGACGAAACCCACACGCGTGACAGGGCATTCGACGGAACGGCCGTCACGAGACGGTGGCGTTCGGTCGACCCGACTTTCAGGAGCAGATCATGACGTTCACGAGTATCCCGGTCATCGACGTACACGCACTGGTTTCAGGAGACGGGGACCGTCGGGGCGTAGTCGTCGCAGAACTGGGGCGGGCCGCACGTGAGGTCGGTTTCGCGCAGATCATCGGGCACGGTATAGATTCCACCCTCGCCGACGGCCTGAAGGCTGCCGCCGAACGATTCTTCGCGTTACCCGAAGAAGCCAAAATGTCGGTCTACATAGGTAACTCCTCGAATCACCGGGGCTACGTACCGGCAGGTGAGGAAGTATTCGCCGGTGCCACACCGGATCACAAGGAAGCCTTCGACCTGTCGATCGATCTTCCTGCCGACCATCCCGAATACCTCGCAGGCAATCCGTTGCTCGGGCCCAACCAGTGGCCCGACCTGCCGGACTTCGAGAAGCCCGTCGGCGCATACTACGAGGCCGTATTCGGGTTGGGGCGCGTGCTTCTGCGAGCCTTCGCAGAAACGCTCGGTGAACCCGCAGATCTGTTCGATCGTTACGTCACCACGCCTCCGGCCCAACTGCGCATGATCCACTATCCGTACGATCCGGAGGCCGCCGACCGGCCCGGCATCGGCGCTCACACCGACTACGAGGTGTTCACGTTGCTCCTGCCGACCGCGCCGGGGCTCGAAGTGGTCAATGCAGACGGCGACTGGATCGACGTCCCCTACCGCGACGATGCATTCATTCTGAATATTGGTGACCTGCTGGAGATTTGGACCAACGGTGTGTTTACAGCGACGTCACATCGGGTGCGTAAGGTTGCTCAGGAGCGTTACTCGTTCCCGCTGTTCTTCAACGTCGACTACAACACCCGGGTCGAGCCGCTGGAGAGGTTCGTCGACGGCGACGGACCGCGATACGGCGGAGTGACGGCCGGCGAGCATCTGTTCGCGCAGACCGCCCAGAGCTTCACCTACCTCCGCAACCGTCTCGCCGCAGGCGAGATCACGCTTCCCGACAACGCACGCCCCCTCTACTCGCTCGGACGCGAAGCCCAACGCAGCGCTCCTGCCGTCTGACCCTCTCCATACGGAGTTGCCATGATCATCACCGGTGTCGCCGTGTGCCTCGTCGTACTTCTCGGGGCCGGCTTCTATTCCACCCGCAAGGTCCGCGGACAGGCCGGGAACTTCCTGCTCGCAGGTCGCTCGCTGGGCGCCCCCGTGCTCGCGGTCCTGCTCATGTCCCAGGTCATCGACTCCAACGCCACCCTCGGTTCCGCCGACCTTGCTGCCGGTTTCGGTTTCTGGGCGGGGGCAGCGATGCCGCTCGGGGTCGCGCTGAGTGTTCTTCTCGTCGGACTGTTCTTCGCGAAGCGTCTGCGAGCGACCGGTGTGGTGACCCTGCCCGAGTTCTTCGCACGCCGATTCGGCCGGGGCACCGAGATCACCGCCTCCGTACTCACCGTCGGCAGCTTCGGCATCCTCCTCGCCGGCAATCTCGTTGCACTCGGTTACCTCCTGCAGTACTTCCTCGGGCTGAACTACACGGTGGCCGTGCTGGTGATCATCCCGTTCGTCCTTGCCTACACGATGGCCGGTGGCATGTTCGCCAGCGTCTACACCGGCGTGGTGCAGTTCGCGGTCATGGCCGTGGGCATCGTCTCGTTGCTCGCATGGGTTGCCTTCGGTCCGGGCTTCACGCACGGCGACGGCCTCGGCATCGGTGATCTCGGGCAGCTCACCGATCCGGCGCAGGGGGCTGCGATCAACTGGGCGACGATCGTCGCTCTCGGACTCGGTAACCTCGTCGCGATCGACCTGATGCAGCGCGTGTTCTCCGCCAAGTCGCCGCACGCAGCCCAGCGCGCCTGCTTCTCGGCCGCGACCGGCATTCTCCTGCTCTGCGTGCCGCTGTCCTTCGTCGCTCTTGCGGCGGTGTCGATCGTCGGTGACAGTGCCGCCGACGGGCCGATCCTCTACGTCCTGCTCGGCCAGTACACCCCGGAATGGCTGTCGATCCTGGTGCTCTCGGGTCTGGTGACGGCCTCGCTGACCACCATCAGCGGTGTGCTGCTCTCCACCGCGACGGTGCTGGTGCGCAACGTCTTCCGTGTCGGCGGCGAGAACGCCGCGATGTCGTCGGACGTCATGAAGGCCACACGCCTGCTCATGCTGCCCATGGCGGCCTTCGGAGCGATCGTCGCCCTGCGTGTTCCGCAGACCGGCATCCTGCTCACCCTCACCTTCGACCTGCTGCTTGCCTCGCTGGTCGTGCCGTTCATCCTCGGACTGTTCTGGTCGCGCGGTGACGGTCGCGCCGTAGCGGCTGCCGCGATCGCCGGCATCACGGTCCGTGCCGGCTTCTTCGTCCTCACCCCGACGATCTACGGTGTCGACAACACTCTGCTGTATATCCCCAACTCGATGGTGACCTCGTCCGTCGACGGCTGGAGCACCTTCATCGGATTCCTGGTCTCGCTCGCGGCATACGTGATCGTCGCGCTGGTGCGGCGTCCCACGCCGACGCCGGTGCAGGCGCCGGTCACTGTGCCGGTCCTCGAGAAGCAGCCGGTCGCGGTGTAGTTCACCTTCCGAACCGGGGCTCGCTACCGCTGGAGCGGTGGCGAGCCCCGGTTCAGCGCGTCAGCCTTGCGATACGACGCGCAGCCTGCCGTAGTCGGTCGGCGACGGCGTCGAAGTGCTCGAGCTCGGCCCAGGTCCACCGAACCACCTCGAAACCTGCATCGCGAATGGCGTCCTGCCGGAGCTTCTCGTCGAACAGGTCGCGCGGGTCGCTGTACTTGATCCGGCCGTCGAACTCGCCGATCACACCGTTCTCCCAGAAGAAGTCGACGCGATAGCGCCGGCCGTCGAGAGTCCGGATCTCATGTTGGAGGATCGGACGTGGTAGTCCGGCTTCCGCGATGCGCAGCCGCGACAACGATTCCCCGACGCTCTCACTGCGCCCGTCCAGGAAAGGCACCACGGAACGCGCACGAGCGATGCCATGTCGAGCTCCGGCACATGCCAGCGCCTCCGCAAGGCAATCACGCACTTCGGGATACAGGCGAAGAGCGGAGTCGCCGGCGACCACCGCTTCACTGCGGGCAAGCGTGCGGGCAAGGTCGGTGACGGTGCGTGCGATCGACGTCACGGGCACTCCGTCGAGCGTCACCACCTCCCCGGCGAGTTCGGTGGGGTGCACGTGGATCTGCGAGGTGACCCGACCGCGTCGGGTGCTCGGCCGGGATATGTGGACGTGGTCGAGCGACACGTTCCACAGTTCGAAACCGTGCAGAGCCGCCGCCGACGCATGGCTGAGAGCCTCACCGGGCCCGAGCGTCGCTCCGACGTATCGTGCGCGCACGCGATGAACGCCGACCGGTCCGATGGTGCCGACGTCACGCCCGTGCAAATAACAACCGCGTGCAATCCGCACGAGCGAACCTGCGCGAACGGCATTGCGGATGTCGGTCTCGGAGAAACCCCCAGCGTGGAGCGAAGCATTGGTCAGGATGTTCGGGTCTGTCACGAGAACGATCCTGCCCGGCGTGGTGTCGGCCGACTCCCTGACAAGTCCGGGTTCGGTACACCTGTGGATCGATCGCGGGACTGTGCATGACGAGGCTTTGGCTGAAGTTTGCGCGCCGAAAAGAGTTGCGCGCGTGTTATAGCGGCGGCAAGCCGCGAGATTCCGCGCTCATGAGAGCGCTTGTTCAGCGTTGCACGATGTCGATCGTCCCCTTGCATACCGCGTTCTGGGTGTTGACGAACCACCAGCCCGCACCTGTCTGGAGTGTGACCGTGAAATCCACCGTTCCGGTGCCGGTCCAGGTGCGGTTCACTGGTATCCGCGGATGTTGTTGCAATGCTTCCCGGTCGCTGACGCTCCGGCCGGACTGCCCTGTATTGCGGTTGTGCCAGTCGACGAGCACCTGGGTGCCGTACCAGTTGATGCCGAGCGTGGGGAGCAGGCCCCCGGGTGGAATCGGAAGTTCGTTGCCGCCGGACAGCAGGAGTGACGGCTCGAGTGGCCCGTCCGGTGGCGCCGATTCGCCGGACGCCGCGTGAACGGTCCAGGTGAACGGTGGTGCCCAGAAGAGCGGATTCGCACTGGAACAGGTCATCGTCGTGGATGTCGGCGCAGCCTGGGCGACGCCCGCCGCTGCGATCATCGCTGTCCCGACAGCGCCGGCGGTGAGCAACGCGGCCGCTGTACGCCGGACCGTCTGTCCTGCCATATGTCCCCCTGCTTCGGTGTCGATTCCGACTGTTCCGGACACTCTGCACCATTTTTCTGTCGGCCGCAGGTTGTTTCGTGGTCAGGCGCCGAATCGACCCGCGACCACCGTTCCCTCGGGTGTGGGATCGCTGATCGTCGGATCAGGACTCCACCCCAGGATCGGCGGGACGAAGACGCACTCCAGCGGTCCGGCCGAGCCCGGATCGAGTGCCTCGAGCATGAACCACGCCGCATTCGGATCGTTGACGATGCCGGCATGTTCGACGAAATCGTTTGCACAGTGGTCCTGCAGCACGATATTCGTCGCGTTCGGTGCTTCGCGGTAGCCACTGGTGTACGGCAGCACGATCTCCTCGTAGCGGGTCATGATGTTCGTGTACGTCACCTCGTCGGCGTAGACCCCGGCCTGCTGGATGGTGTGGATCCAGTCCGAGCCGGCGAGGACCTGCGGGCACGCGCCGCAGCCGATCGCGTGGACGAGATTCTCCACGTCCTGGCGCACCCCGGCTCGCTCGAACAACTCGAACGAGGCCGCGAGCAGGAACGCGTGGCTGCCTTCGTAGACCGGCCCGAGCGAGACGTAGTCGTCGACCTTCTCGTTGCCGCCCAGGAACTTCACGTACCAGACGGGCATGAGCGTGCCCTGCGAGTGTCCGACCAGATCGACCTTCTCCGCACCGGTTGCGGCGAGTACCTCGTCGACGAATCCGGAGAGTTGCTGCGCGCTCTCCTGCATCGGGAGCAGACCGCCGACCGCGCTCAGCGGCCACGGAAGGTCGGCGTGGTTGCCGTAAGTGAGAGCGAAAACGCAGTACCCCTCGTTCGCGAGGAGGGGGCCGAGGTACGACCAGTTGTTCTGACGGTTGAGCACCGTTCCGTGGACGAGGATCACCGGATCGGGGTGTTCCTCCGACGGCTCGCAGTCCCAGTCGTTCGTGCCGGGCGCGCTGCCGTGCGGATCGCCGAATTCGTGTGCAAAGCCGTCGAGGAATGTCTTTCCTACCGGCAGGGGAGGTGGCGCGGGCTCCTCTGCCGCTGCCGTTCCCGCCCCGGCGATCGTGAAGGCGACCGCGAGCGCCGCGGCGACCCATGAACGTATGTGCATGCCCATCCCCCTGCAAGTATGTGGATGGGGCAGGAAGTTAACAGGAATTCTCGTCGCTCGGGGAGTAGCGCCGCCTCGATGGGATCGAGCCTTTCTGGCTCCCTCAGTGCTCGGTGTCCTGCTGACGAGAGCGCGCGGACTCCACAGCTGCCGTCATCGCGACCAGGAAATCCCGCACGGCGTCCAGCCGGGCCGCGGAGAAGGTTTCGAGCGCATCTGATGCCTGGGCGATGAGCGGTCCGAAGAAGTCCCATCCGAGCTTCTCGGCGGCGGGCGTGACGCGCAGGATGACACGTCGCCGGTCTTTGCTGTCGCGGTCGCGTTGCACGTGGCCCGCCTTTTCGAGCCGATCGACGAGAGCTGTGACCGAGGCGGTGTTCAGACGGAGGTGTTCGGCCAGCCACCCGGGCGTCGCGAGCTCGCCCGCTCGCTCCCGGTCCAGGAGACCGATCAGTGCTCGGAGATCGGTGGGGTGCAAACCGTGCTCCTGCGCGAATTCGGCACCGAGAAGGTCGAGTTGCAGCGTGAGCGCGCGCAATCGATGAACCATGTCGAGTCTGCTGTCGTATTCCGCCATCACACCTCACCTCTCGACAGAGTCTACTCACCCGCCTAGTATCTCGATTATCGAGATATTCGACGGTGGAGGTTCCGATGCTCCGGTCACCCCGCATACCCTTCGTCGACACGGCCGAGGGCCGTGCCTTCTACGCCGCATACGACTCACTCCTGGCGAAGTGGCCGCGCGGCAGCATTATTCACGATCTTCCTTCTCGTTTCGGTACCACCCGCGTCACCGAATTCGGTCCACCCGAGGGTCCTCCGGTGCTGCTCCTCCCCGGCGCCGGAGCGACCTCCATGGTCTGGTTCGCCAACGTCGCCGCGCTGGGGGAGACTCATCGGGTCCTGGCCGTCGACCTCATCGGCGATGCCGGACGCAGCGTCGCCTCCGGCGATCCTGTCCGCAACGTCGACGACCTGCTCGAATGGCTCGGTTCCGTCGCCGACGCTCTCGGTGCGGCTCGGTATGCGCTCGTCGGTCATTCCTACGGCGCGATGATCGCGCTCGCGTCGACCCTCCGGGCTCCCGGCCGAGTGGAGCAACTCGTCCTGCTCGACCCCAACTCGTGCTTCGCCGGAATGCGATTCGGATACCTTCTTCGCGCGCTGCCGATCCTCCTCCGGCCCACCATTGCTCGCGAACGCGCCTTCCTCGCGTGGGAAACCCGAGGGGCGCAACTCGATCCCGACTGGGTCACTCTGATGGCGCTCGGCGCTGCGAGTTTCCCGACCGGGAGGACGATCGTGCCTCGGCGCCCCGATGCCGAGGCCCTGGCCCACTTGCCGGTGGGCACCACGGTCGTTCTTGCTCCGTTCGGGAAAGTGCACGATCCGGCGAGGGTGGCGCGGGCGGCGCAGGCTGCACTGCCGTCCTGCCGGGCCGTCAACCTCTCCTCCGGTACCCACCACACAGTGCCGATGAATCCGGGCGACGAGGTCGATGCCGTGCTGCGGGACGCCCTCGGGCGGGCGGTGGGCGAGGACGACCGGCCCGCAGACGATCATCCATTGTGACCTAGATCACCAGGCTTCGCACCTCTGCTCGTTTCTGCAGGTCACCGCCTGGTAGCCCACCGTTCTGCACGGGTTCGAGGTCGTGATGTGATGCAGAAATCGTGGAGCAGTCGAAACGGAGTCGCTACGGTTGATGACGGTCGAGTGCCCCCGAAACGGGCGAATGGAAGTGAGAGATCATGGGCAGCTCTCCAGCCCCTGAGCGAACAGCCGAATATCCCAGACCTTCCCACACGCTTCTCCACCTCACCGACACCCATCTCGTCGGTGGCAACGAGCTCCTCTACGGCACTGTCGACGCCGACACCCGCCTCGGCCTGATTCTCGAGGACATTCGTGCGTCACAGGTCCGTCCCGACGCCTTGGTATTCACCGGAGACCTCGCCGATCGCGGTCAACCCGACGCCTACCGCAAGCTTCGCGGGCTTGTCGAACCGCTGGCAGCAGCGCTCGGCGCCGAGATCGTCTGGGCCATGGGTAACCATGACGACCGGGCCGTTTTCCGGGAAGAACTGCTGGACGCAGCGCCCATCGGCGCGCCCATCGACGAAGTCCACATGGTCGGCGGACTGCGAATCATCGCGCTCGACACTTCGGTTCCGGGTTATCACCACGGCGAGGTATCTGCCGAGCAACTCGACTGGCTGGCCGACGAACTCTCCACGCCCGCACCGTTCGGTACCGTTCTCGCACTGCATCATCCACCGGTGCCCAGCGTCTTCGACATGGCCGTCCTCGTCGAACTACGCGACCAGGCCGGCCTCGCCGAGGTGCTGCGCGACACCGATGTGCGTACGATCCTCGGCGGCCACCTGCACTATTCGACCTCGGCGACCTTCGCGGGCATCCCGGTGTCCGTCGCCTCGTCCACCTGTTACACGCAGGACCTCAACGTTCCGGTCGGCTCGCAGCGCGGGCACGACGGCGCGCAGGGATTCAACCTGGTGCACGTTTATCCGGACACGATCGTCCATTCGGTGGTGCCCAGTGGTAGCTACGCCACCACCGGGGAGCCCCACACGGCCGAGGACGCCGCACGACTCCTCGCCGAAGCCGGCATCCGCATTCCCGACAACCCCGACATCACGGTTCGCGTCTGACGACATCAGGCCGGGGGAGGGAAGCGCCCGTCGAGTCGGAAGGTCAGCCGGGACAGCCGGTTTCCCAGGGCGCCGGAATCGGATAGTACCGCTCGAGGAATTGTGTCACCTTCGCGGTGCGCAACTCCAGGTCGACCTCGGGCCTGCTGCCGTCGTTGAGGCAGAGGAGGTCCATGTTGCGTCGAGTCAGGAGCGTGTCGAGCCGACGCAGCCCGGATTTCGCCGTGGTGTCGACATACTCCACCCTCGCCGCGGTCTGCTGGACCGCACGACCGGTCATCAGCGCGTAGTAGTGGTAGAAGGAATTCGTCACCGAGATGTTGTCGGCAGCTCGGAAGGGGCTCGCCGCCGTTGCTGCGAACTCGTTCGCGAACTCCGCCTCCATCTCCGCCATGATCGACCTGCGCAGCGGAACGGGAGTGTGTTCGAGGTGCCGAGTGATGGTGATTCCGAACCGATCTTGCAGAAGCTTACGGTTCATGCGCGCGGAGTTCTCGAATCCGCTGCGCGCGGCATGGTTCCGGCCGAGCCCGATGCGCACGTCCCACTCGATGAACTTGCTTACGCCTCCGCCGGAGAAGAACAGGCTCGGGCTCACCCGGCGACCGAAGAACATATCATCGTTCGAGTAGAGGAAGTGCTCGGACAATCCGGGAATATGATGCAGCTGCGACTCGACCGCCATGGAGTTGTGTGTCGGTAACACGGACGGATCGGCGAAGAACTCCTCGCTGCGTACGAACGTCACGCGCGGGTCGTCGGCGAGCCAGGCGGGTCGCGGCGAGTCGGTCGCGACGAAGATCCGCCGCACCCACGGCGCGTACATGTGCACCGACCTCAGTGCGTACTTGAGTTCGTTGATGTGGCGATAGCGTGCAGGTGAATCGTCGCCTTCACCGACGACATAGTTCTGCATCAGCTTCGCGCGCCTGGCCTGGAACGACTTCGACGACCCGTCGACCCAGGAGAAGACCAGGTCGATCTCGAACGGTATGTCTCCCGGATGCCGGTCGAACATGCCTTCGATGGTGGGCCAGAGCTGTCCGTACCGTTCGACCGTCGTTCGTCGCATCTCGTCGCGCAGTGCGATCGTGCGGGTGAGGGCGTTCGGGCGAGGCATGATCACTTCGTCGTCGGTGTAGGTCCACAGTTCGATCTGCACACCGTTCGACGGTCCGTAGCGCAACCCGCTGGTCGGTTCGAACCGCGGCCGGAACACCCGGAACACCCGGTCCTTCTTGTTTCGTGAGAGGTGCCCGTCCGCCACCGGAACCGGGCGCCGTTTCGTCCCCACGGCCTTCGAATAGAAGGGTTCGTCGGCACATCCTTCGGCGACAGCGGCGTGCAGTCGCTTCCGATCGGACCGGTCGATCGCCAGAATCGGACGCGGACTGTCGTCGCGCACGAGGAGGTAGTCGATCCGCGCACGGTCGAGTACCCGGCGCAGGAACAAAAGATCCTCGACCTGCGCCTCGTGAGGTGTGGTCGTCGTGATCGGGATCGCGTAGCGACCCTCGAACCACACGGACTCCTGGCGGGTCGCGGGTGTGCGGAGCGCGGTGCGCTCACGCGGTGAGACGTCTCCGAGGTGCTGAGAACGGGAGACATAGGAAGCGTTCTGAGGGGCCGGCGTGTGCGTCGGAATCTCCTTTCACGGGTCGGGACCGGGAATGGTCCATTTCTAACTCCGTGCGGCTAACACCCCGAGTCTGTCGTGTGACGATCTCGTGAATGCACACGCGCTCGGTTGTCGAATGTGCTCCACCTCGGGTGTAGCCTGTGCCCAGGACTCGACACGGGGTGCCGGAAACGGCTGAGAGAACACCCGTCGAACCTGATCTCGATTATGCGAGCGAAGGGATGCCGAGCCGGCGACAGGACACAGGTCTGTCGCTGTCACGCACCCTTCCCGACCCAGGGAAGGTACAAGAATGTCGTCATTGCAGAACCGGATCGTCCTCGTGACCGGTGCCGGGCGTGGCCTCGGTTACAGCCTCGCGCAGGCATTCGCCGAGGAAGGGGCCGCAGTCGTTCTCGACTACCGGACCAGCGGTGAGAGCGCGCACGAACTGGCCGACGAGATCGGACGCGACCGCGCCATCGCCATTCGGGCCGACGTCACCGACCGCACCGAAGTCGTGTCGTTGTTCGACCGCGCCCGCGAGCACTTCGGACGACCCGTCACGACGGTCGTCAACAATGCCCTGCCGGACTTCTCGTTCAACGGTGACGCGCGCGCCAAGGCCGACGAGATCGGATACGCCGACTTCGGAACCCAGTTCGACGGCGTCGTCGGGGGAGCGGTCAACGTCATCCAGGCAGCTTTGCCGGGCATGCGGGAGGCCGGGGGCGGCAGCATCGTGAACATCGGAACCAACCTGTTCCAGCACCCGGTGGTCCCGTACCACGACTACACCGCAGCCAAGGCGGCACTGTTGTCGCTGACCCGCACCTTCGCCGCCGATCTCGGACCCGACGGTATCCGCGTCAACATGGTCTCCGGCGGTCTGCTCCGCACGACCGACGCATCGTCGGCGACCCCGGAGGAGGTGTTCGACCTGATCGCGTCGTCGACGCCGCTGCGGAAGGTGACCACTCCCGAGGATTTCGCGGCAGCGGTGCTGTTCTTCGCATCCGACTGGTCGCGGGCAGTCACCGGGCAGAACCTGGTGGTCGACGGAGGGCTGGTGATGGACTGATGGCCGGTCCGCGCACCCTCCACCTGAATGCCTTTCTGTACGGGGTGGGCCACCACTCGTCGGCATGGCGCCACCCGGATTCCGCTGCCGAACGCATCGGCGACATCACCTATTTCGAGGAACTGGCCCGCACCGCCGAACGCGGATGCTTCGACGCGGTCTTCTTCGCCGACGGGCACAGCGTCGATCCGAAGTACACGGCCGGTACCACCTGGTTCCTCGAACCGCTGACCGCGCTGTCGGCGATGGCGCGCGCTACCGAACGGATCGGTCTGGTCACCACGATCTCGGCCAGCTTCTTCACGCCGTTCCACGCCGCACGGATGCTTGCGTCGCTCGACCACATCAGCGGAGGCAGGGTCGGCGCCAATATCGTGACGTCGATGTTCGACGGCGAAGCGCGCAATCACGGTTTCGAGGTTCTACCGCCGCACGCCGAACGCTATGCGCGAGCAGAAGAATTCATCGACGTTCTCTGCGCGCTGTGGGATTCGTGGGACGACGGTGTTCTCCTCGACAGGGCAGGCGGCAGATACCTCGATGCCGAGTCCATCCATCGTATCGACCACCAGGGCACATATTTCCGAGTGGACGGACCGCTGACCGTCCCGCGATGTCCCCAAGGGCGTCCTGTGCTCTTCCAGGCCGGCGCGTCGGAAACCGGGCGCAACCTCGCCGCCCGCCACGCCGAAGCCGTCTACTCCGTTGCGTGGGATCTGACCGCGGCACTCGACTACGCCACCGACCTGCGTGCACGAATCTCGGCAGCCGGCAGGGATTTCGGTTCGGTTGCGATCCTGCCGGGCCTCGTGACCTATGTCGGGCGCACCGAAGAGGAGGCGTGGGCAAAGAAGACAGAGCTCGATGCACTCCTCGACGTCGACGCTGCCGTCGCACAACTCGGAGTCTTCACGGGTCGCGACTACACCGACCACGAACTCGACGCGCTCGTCGACGACCTCGCACCCATCGAGGAATTCACAGGTCCACAAGGGCGGTACGCGACGGTGCAGCGCATCATCGAAACCCGACGTCCCAGCCTGCGTGAATTGCTCGGCTACCTCGCGGCAGGCGGTGGTCATGCGCCGATGATCGGCACCCCCGAGTCCGTCGCCGACGAGATCGAGGAATGGTTCGACGCCGGCGCCTGCGACGGGTTCAACCTCATGTGTCCCAGCTATCCCGACTCTCTCGACGACTTCGTCGACCTGGTGGTGCCGGAGTTGCAGCAACGCGGCCTGTTCAGAACCGAGTACCCCGGCAGAACTCTGCGCGACTCGCTCGGCCTGAAGACGCTGTAACTCGCCGGTCCGTTCGATCACCGATCCGCGATCAGCCACCCGGAGTCGGCGTCGATGTGCTTTCTCCGGCTCCGGGCGCTCGGGCAGGATCGCCCGGTTGCCGGTATTCGGACCCGTAGAAGATCGGCAGTATCCCCTTGACGATGGTCAGGGCAGAGCCTTCGCCGGAAGGCACGGTCGACAGATTCGTGGCGACGACGATCGTCAGGTCGGACTCGGGGTCGTGACCCATGAAGGTCATGAAGCCGGGAAGTTGCCCGTCGTGCCCGAGCAGCGGGCCGAAGCCGGCCATCCCGAGGCCGTAACCTGCGCTTCCCTCACCCACAGGCTGAACGCTGTCGAGTCGGGTCTGCTGCATCTGTTCGTCGAGCAGACCACCGCCGACAAGCGCCTTCACGTAGGTGGTCATGTCGTCGACGGTGGAGATCGCAGCGCCGGCAGTCCACGCCCACGACGGGTTGTCGCCGGTCACGTCGTCGGGTTTCAGGGTCCCCGCGACCGCGGCGGCTTGTTCCTGTTCCGGCAGCTCGTAGGTGTCGATGGTGGAGACGTTCGTGCCGAACATGTAGCCCTGAGGATGCGGATCGGGGATCGAGGCGTCGTCGATCGCGGGAAACGAGGTGTTCTCCAAACCGAGGGGGGTGAAGATGCGCTCTTCGAACGCATCGGCGATCGGCATACCGGTCAGCTCCTCGACGACGAGTCCGAGGAGCACGGTGTTGGTGTTGCTGTATTCGAACTGTTCTCCAGGCGGAAACTCGACCGGGTGGGAAAAGGCGATCTGCAGCAGCTCTTCCTGCGTCCAGGCCTTGTCGGGTTCACGATCGAGTACGGCGTTGAATTCCGGATCGAAGGTGTAGCTGTACAGCCCGCTGCGCATCTCGGCGAGCTGCGCGATCGTGATCGTGTCGCCGTTCGGCACTCCATCGATGTACTTCGATATCGGATCGTCGAGTGACAGTCGTCCTTCCTGCACCAATTGCAGGACGGCGGTGACCGTCATCGTCTTCGTGTTGCTACCGATCCGGAAGTGGTCTCCGGCGTCGATCGGATCATCGGTATCGATGGTGCTCGTGCCGAAAGTGCCGGTCCAGTCGCCGCGTTCGGGCGAGCTGACCTGTATCACCGCGCCGGGAATCGCGTTGTCGCGCATCAGCTGGTCGATGGTCGATTCCACCTCTGCCACGTATTCCGGCCGAGTCTGTTCCGCGGAGGTCTCCGCGGAGGCCGGGGACGGCGCGGAATCTGTCCCGGTGCCGCCCGAACTGCATGCGGAGGCGGCCATCAGGCCCACGGTGAGGATCGACGCTGCGAGTGCCTTCATGAGCCGTCTGCTTTCGGTCGGTGATCCTGGACGAGCCGAGCTATCCGATAGTGTCACAAATCCGGACATTTACCCATGTAGACGTACATTTTTCACCCTCCTCGAAGCCGCACGCCGACACCGGCCGCCGTGTCATCCTGAAACAGGACCGAATCCGTCAGCGGAAGGCCTCATCATGAAGGCACTGGTATTTCACGGACCGGGGAAACGATCGTGGGAGGATGTTCCCGACGCAACAATCCAGGACAGTACCGACGCGATCGTGCGGGTCGACGCGGTCACCATCTGCGGCACCGACCTGCACATACTCGGTGGTGATGTGCCCGAGGTGACCGACGGCCGGATCCTCGGGCACGAGGCTGTCGGTACGGTGGTCGAAGTGGGCGGCGGGGTGCAGACACTCGCACCCGGAGACCGTGTGCTCGTCTCGTGTATCACCGCGTGCGGTACGTGCCGGTTCTGCCACGAGAGCCGGTACGGGCAGTGCCTCAGGGGTGGCGGCTGGATCCTCGGCCACCTGATCGACGGCACCCAGGCCGAGCTGGTTCGAGTTCCGTACGCGGACAACTCGACTCATCGTATTCCCGAAGGTGTGAGCGACGAGCAGATGCTGATGCTCGCCGACATTCTGCCGACCTCCTACGAGGTCGGTGTCCTCAACGGTTGCGTCCGGCCGGCGGACGTCGTCGTCATCATCGGGGCCGGGCCGATCGGGCTCGCGGCGATCCTCGGTGCCAGACTGTTCAGCCCGAGCCACATCGTTGCCGTCGACCTCGCCGACAGCCGACTCGAGGCGGCAAAAGAATTCGGCGCGAACGTGGTCGTCAACAGCGGTCGCGAGGACGTCGCAGCTGTCGTCCGGGATCTCACGGACGGTCTCGGCGCCGACGTCACCATGGAGGCCGTGGGGTACCCCGCGACCTTCGAGCAGGCAGTTGCCCTCGTCAGGCCGTGTGGGCACGTCGCCAATCTCGGCGTACACGGCAAACCTGCGACCCTGCATCTCGAGGACATCTGGATCAAGGACCTCACGATCACGACAGGGCTGGTCGACGCGTACTCCACGCCCACATTGATCGGATTGGTGAGCAGCGGCAAGCTCGACACGTCGCCGATGATCACGCACCGGTTCTCCCTCGACGAGTTCGAGCAGGCCTACGACGTGTTCTCACGTGCCGGTGAGACCGGTGCGCTGAAAATTCTCCTCACCGCAGGTTCGTAACGGGCGCGACGTTCATTCCTGCCTGTTCGCGACGTCGAGAAGCTGCTGGATTCGCTCCGGGGTGACCCCCGGGGCGAATCCGGCGATGCGGCCGAGAGGCATCGACGCCGCCATCTTCAGAGCGTTCTCGTCGATTGCGAGATCACCTCCCGTCGGGCCGAAGGCCTGCAGGACGATCTCGGCTGCGACGGGATTCTCGAACAACTCCCCGAGGGACGACTCCATCGTCAGCGGAACCCTCACCGCGTCGCCCTTCACGTCGATGGCGAGGCTATGCCGGATGGCGCGACTCGACGCGCCGATGTCGATGCTGTACGTACCGCCTTCGACCACCCAGGAGTCCACGCGGGTGTCCCAGTAGGTAAGGTCGTCGCGGCGCACGATCACGGCGACACGACGCGATTCTCCCGGCTCCAGGCGAACTTTGGTGAATCCCTTCAACTCGCGCGGTGCCCGGGTCACCGCTGAGCCGGGTACGCCCACGTACACCTGCACGACCTCCGCGCCCGCGCGCTCACCACTGTTGGTGACGGTGACCTCCACCGTCAGATCGCCGCCGGTTTCCGCTGCGCCGTCGGATTCCGCTGCGGCGTCGGAATATTCGAAGGTCGTGTACGACAGACCGTGACCGAACGGAAAGGACACGTCGAGACGACGCGCGTCGTACCAGCGGTACCCGACGAACAACCCTTCGCCGTAGCGCACATGCCCGTGCTCGCCGGGGAAGTTCGTGTGCGCGGGCGTGTCCTCGAGCCGGATCGGGATCGTTTCCGCGAGACGGCCGCTCGGGTTCACGACTCCGAAGAGAACGTCCGCGACGGCACCGCCCCCGGCCTGCCCGAGCAGCCACCCCTCGACAATCGCGGGGACTCGGTCGGCGAAGCCGCTCAACCGCACGACCCCGCCGTTCGACAACACGACGACGACCTTCTGATTCGCTGCAAGCACCGCGTCGAGCAGCGCGATCTGGACCACCGGCAGGTCGAGATCATCGCGGTCGAAGCCCTCGGATTCGAATTGGGGTGGAACACCGAGGAATACGACGGCGACATCGGCTTCTCCGGCAAGCGTCGCCGCTTCGTTCACCAGACCGGTCGAGTCGGACCCGTCGAGTGTGTAACCGGCGGCGAAGGGAACTTCGCGGCCGGACAGCGAGCGGATCTCGTCGAGCGCGTTGTCGAGGCGCGTCGGTTCGATGCGGGATGAACCTGCACCTTGATAACGCGGTGTACGTGCCAGTTCACCGATCACCACGAGGTTCGTGTCCGCGGCGAGGGGAAGCAGATCGTTCTCGTTCCGGAGCAGGACGACGCTCTGCCCGGCCACCTCTCGCGCGAGAGCATGGTGGGCGTCGGTGTCGAATGTCGCGTCGGGATCGGACGCCTCGACGGCTTTGTGCACCAGTTCGACCACGCGCGTCGCTGCCCGGTCGAGGACCGCCTCGTCGACCGTGCCCGCCTTCACCGCCGCGACGATCTCGGCGTCGGTGCGGCCTCCGGTGGACGGCATCTCGAGGTCCAGGCCGGCGAGGAGGGAGGCCACGCGGTCGTCGACGGCACCCCAATCGCTCACGACCAGGCCCTCGAATCCCCACTCGCCGCGCAGGACGTCGGTCAGCAACCACGGATTACGTGAGGAGTACACACCGTTGATCCGGTTGTACGAGCACATCACCGTCCAGGGTTGTGCCTCCTGTACGACCCGTCGGAAAGCGCGTAGGTAGATCTCCCGCAGTGGCCGGGGATCGATGTCGGCCGAGACCCGCATCCGATCGGTTTCCTGGTTGTTCGCAGCGAAATGCTTCAACGACGCACCGATGCCCTGCGACTGGATGCCGTCGACGATCGCCGCTCCGAGGATGCCGGCGAGCAGTGGATCCTCCGACAAGTACTCGAAGTTCCGGCCGCACAGTGGCGAGCGCTTGATATTGATGCCCGGCCCGAGAAGAACACCGACCCCCAGTGCCCGGGCCTCCACACCCAGCGCCGCGCCGACACGTGTGAGCAACTCCGGGTCGAACGAGCATGCGAGTGCAACAGCCGGTGGAAAGCAGGTGGCGGGCTCGGCCGAATCCAGACCGAGATGGTCTCCGGCGGTGTTCTGCTTCCGCACACCGTGTGGGCCGTCTGTGAACATGATCGAGGGGACGTGCTCGCGGAGAACGGGTTCGGTATGCCAGAAATCGAACCCGCTGGTGAGCGATGCCTTCTCTTCGAGCGTCAGGCGCGCGACGATGTCCGTCGCAGAGCGGTCGGTCATGATGCTCCTTCGACCCGGGGCGGTCCGCTGAACCTTACTCGCGAAGTGAGGGTCCATATCGATCTTGTCGTCCCGCGTGTTACATGGGACGGGTCGGGTGCAGCCTTGTCGGTCGGCAGGTTAAGAATGTCCGATTATCGGTTTTCGTCGGGGGAACGAGAGCGATCGGAGGATGACGTGATCGAAATGCACGCACCCGCGAGGGGGACGGTGGCGTTGCCCCGCGACCACCGGTGGGTGGTGGTGGACGTCGAGACATCGGGTGTGCGCCCGAACGCCCACAGAGTCCTGAGTGTCGCAGCATTGGCGCTGCGTGAGGACGGTTCCGTCGAGCGGGAATTCTCCAGCCTCGTCGATCCCGGTTGCGATCCGGGACCGGTGCACGTCCACAACCTCACTCCCGAACGCCTCGCCGGCGCACCCCGTTTCGAGGACATCGCCGCCGAACTCGCCGACGTCCTCGCCGGTGCCACCATCGTCGCCCACAACGCGTCGTTCGATTACGGGTTCCTCGATGCAGAGTTCAGGCGGGCCGGCATCTCGCTCCCCGCGGAGCAACGGCTGTGCACACTGGCGTTGTCGCGGCGGCTCGAACTCGACGTCCCCAACTACCGCCTGGCCACTCTCGCGCAGCACTGGCAGATTCAGCAGTTGCAGGAGCACGACGCCTACGACGACGCGCGCGTACTGTCCGAGATCTTCCTCCGCAGCGCAGCGATGGCCGACAACCTCCAGTTGCCGCTGCCCGTGGTGAACTGCCGCACCCGCAAGTCGGTCCACCCAGCGTCGGTCCCGCGCGTGCCGTGCCCGTGGAAGAACCCTGGCCGTCTCACCGACGGTCTCGTCCAGGGCATGAAGGTCGTCATCAGTGGGTCCACCGCTACTCCCCGCACGACGCTCGCAAACCGCCTGACCGAAGCCGGGCTCGATGTGATGAACAGTGCGAGCAAGCAGACCAGCGTCGTGGTGTGCAACGACCCGACGGTGCAGACCGCGAAGGTTCGCAAGGCGATGGCCGAAGGCATACCCGTGATCGCCGAGCAACAGCTCGAGGATCTGCTGATGCGGGTGCGGCCCGGCGAACCCAAGGTCGCGACCGTCATCGATATCATCCCGCCGCCCGAACCGCAGGTCGCTGCCGCGCCCGCCCAGCAGAGCCGCGCACTGACCGGGCAGAAGCCGAAGTTGTGGACCGGACGCAAGGTCCTGCTGCTCGGTGGCACACATCTGCAGGCCGTCATGATGCGGTCGCGGCTGACTCAACTCGGTGCCCGTCCGGCCCTGAACTTCACGGCCGCCGTCACCGACGTCCTGGTCCTCGAAGGCGGAGACACGGACAAGCGGATGTCGCGGGTCGCGGCGCGAGAGCTGCCGGTTCTGCGGCCCGGCGATGTGGATGCCGCGCTACAGGACGGAGTCGTTCCCGCGCACATGCGTGTGGAGTCGCGGCTGACGGCACCGGTGCTGTCTCGTGGTGAGGTGATCGACCTGCCATCGGACGGTGACCGCTGGGCGGTGAACGTCGCGTGGAAGGCCGAAGCGGCCGGAGACGAATTCGATCTCGACGTCGTTGCCTTTCTTCTCGGTGCCGACGAGAAGGTCGATACCGATGAGGATTTCGTCTTCTACAACAATCCGCTCTATGACGACGGCGTCGTCGAGCTGACGATCGACGGCAGCAGTGAGCACTGCATCCGGGTCGACCTCGCGGCGCTTCCCGGCGAATGCGAACGCATCGCCATTGCCGCCGCGATCGACGGCCACCGCACCTTCGGTGAACTCGGAGCGGTGTCGGTCGGCGTCGACAGCGAGGGCGGCACTGCCGCGACGTTCGTGCTCGACGCCGGGACCACCGAACGGACGATGGTGCTCGCCGAGATCTACCGCCGCTCCGGCAAATGGCGGTTGCGCGCGGTGGGGCAGGGATACGACGACGACCTCGCGGCCCTCGCACGTCGCTACGGGGTGGATGTCGATGAATAACGTGGCGGGGGAGCAGTCGTGAGTATCCGAATTCCGGAGCAGCCTCGGTTCGCGCACGCGACAGAGGAAATCGTATGGCAGGCTCTTGCCGAGCAACTCGGTCCGAACGACCTCGTCGTGGCCAACCAGCGCGTCACCGATCACGACAAGGACCACGAGATCGACTTCGTCGTCGCGCTCGAGGGGTACGGAGTGATCTGCCTCGAGGTCAAAGGCGGCGAGGTTTGGTGCGCGGACGGCAATTGGTACCAGCATCATCGCTCGGGTCCCGCCGTCATAGAACCGGTCGAACAGGTGAGAGGCGCCATGTACGCCCTGCGCCGGTTCGTCGACAAGGACCCGCGGTGGACGTCGGGGCATGTGCGATGGGATCACGTCGTCGTCTTTCCCAACAGCAGTTTCTCTGCCGAATTCGCTCTCCCGGACTGCCCGCGCTGGAAGGTCGTCGACCGCGACGACATCGAGAAGGTTGTTTCGATGCTCATGCGGGTTCTCGTCGAACAGCAGGTGGCGAAGACGGGAATCGATGCCGACGGGATCGCCGAACTCGCCGAGGTGCTGTCCGGTCGCGGCATGCCGCAACGCGACGTCGTCGCGCGGGCGCTCGAGAACGAGGACACGTGCGACGTGCTGACCGCTCAGCAGGCGCTCATCCTCGATGCGACGAGGTTGCTTCCTCGCGTCGAGGTGCGCGGTGGTGCCGGTAGCGGCAAGACCTTCCTCGCCCTCGAGAAGGCGCGTCGGCTCACCAAGCACGGCAAGCGCGTTGCACTGCTCTGCTATTCGCACGGGCTCGCTTCTTATCTGGAGCGGATCACCTCGACGTGGCCGCGCAAGCACCGACCCGCCTACGTCGGTGAGTTCCACGAACTCGGCAGAATCTGGGGTGCACCGGAGGGGCCGCCCGAGAGCCTGCGCAACGAGCAGACCGTGCAGTTCTGGGAGCACGACCTCCCTGCTCGCATGGCCGAACTCGCCGCCGAACTTCCCGACAAGAAGCGATTCGACGCAATCGTCGTCGACGAAGCGCAAGACTTCGCAGACGACTGGTGGCGGCCCGTCCTCGCTGCTCTGCGCGACGAGGACGAAGGGGAGATCTACGTCTTCAGCGACGAAGGGCAGCGCGTCTTCGACCGAGAGGGTGTGCCACCTGTCGACCTGGTGCCGCTGGTACTCGATCAGAACATGCGCAACACCAGGCAGATCGCCGACTCGTTCATTCCGCTCGTCGGCCAGCGGATGCGTCTGCTCGGCGGCGACGGTCCCGAAGTTCGCTTCGTGCCTTGCCTTTCCGAAGATGCGTTGGACAGGGCGGACGACGCGATCGACGAACTCCTCGACGAAGGCTGGCGTCCCGAGGACGTCGCACTGCTGGCGACGGGCAGCCGTCACCCCGAGCAGGTCGAGCGTCAGGCTGCCGGCCCGAAGGCGTACTGGGAGAGCTTCTGGGACACCGACCAGGTGTTCTACGGGCACGTGCTCGGCTTCAAAGGCCTCGAACGACGGGCAGTGGTCCTCGCCCTGAACGAGAAGAAACCACAGGACCGCTCGCGTGAGCGTCTGTACGTCGGTTTGTCGCGGGCGCGGGATCAGCTGATCGTCTGCGGCGATCCCCACTTCATCCGCGAGGTGGGAGGAGAGGATCTGCTCGAGCGTCTGGGCGCAATCTGACTGCGCCCCTGTCTCTTCCAGTCCTCTTCTTCAGTCATCCGCGCCCGCAGTTGCGTGCGCGGATGACTGATTTCCGTACGGTTGTTCCGAGTCGAGAGTGTCGAGCTGTCGTGCCCAGTCGAACTCGGTGTCGAGGAACGCTTCGCCGCCGGTGGCGAAGGCGTCGCGGAGTTGCTTCAAGGCTTTGCTGAATTGTTCGATGCGTTCCACGGCTGACTCCGGTGTTCCTGAAGCTTTGCGCCGATAACCCGCAGCCAGTTGCTGCGCGGATTCAAAGTCGCCGAAGCCGTGAGTTGCCTGAAGCCGAGAAGCAGTCCGCGAGGAGTTCTCGAACTCGGCCAGCATGATCTCGCAGACCCGCAGGATCTCCTCAATGACATGTGGTTCGAGTCTGACGGAGTTCGGCATATGGTCTTGCTCCTTCCATCTCACCGGGGGAGATATTGCTCGATTGACGCGACCAACTCATCCATGCCTGAGCACCATTCGTCTTGAGGCGCTGGCTCGACCGAATCCGTGTAGTACAGGCGGTTGAACAGCACTATTCCGAACTCCGTCTGCAGTACATAGGTGCATTCGTTATTGCCGCTCGGGCCGACCTCCCGTAACCCCGCTCTGTCGCGGACAGTGATCGGGGACGCGACGTGCCCGTTCTTTGCGAGTTCTTCGTCAAGGGTGACGTTCCCGGACAGGATGTTGAGTCCGTAACCGCGACGCACACCCGGGACATAGTCCCGCTTGTCGTAGGCACAGCCGAGGAAGGTGTACGACCCCATCGGCATATCCGCGACTTCCTTCTTCCCCGCGTCGTACCCGGCGGCGGTCATGATGTCGTCGGGGATGTCGTAGCAGGGGTCGAAGGTGACGGGTGGCCTGCCGGAGTCATCTGTGATGCGGGGCGTGCGGGTCGTTGTTGTGGTCGCCTCGCCAGTGGCTTCGGTTTCCTCCGCGGAAGTCGGACTGCATGCTGTCACCGCCGCGGCGACGGCTGCGAGCGCCACGATTCTCCACCCACCCATGCGACCCCCCGATCGATCGTTGCGCCGACGCTAGCACAGGGTCACTCTCGGGGAGCGCCGCTGGTCGTAAGGGCAATCGGCGGTGCGCTTTCCGCTGATCCCTGGTGCCGGCGAGGGTGTTCCCAGCCGATCTTCGTGCCCCGTATCGGTCTCTCTCATCCGCATACGAAGTTGCTACACGCGCGTGCCGGAGCGTGACTGGATGGCGGTTTCGCGTGTGGGTAGAAGTTCGGTGCGTCACGACGGGTTGTCGGGATCGATTACGTCGAGTTGACGTGCCCAGTCGAACTCGGTGTCGAGGAAGGCTTGGCCTCCGGTCGCGAAGGCGTCGCGGAGCTGGGTGAGGGCTTCTATGAATTGCTCCACGCGTTCCTTGGCTGACTCCGGAGTCCCAGCGGCTTTGCGGCGGTAACCGGCAGCGAGTTGCTGGGCGGAGTCGAAGTCCCCGAATCCGTGAGTAGCGCTCAGACCGTCGGCGGTTCGCCTTGTGCTTCGCAGCTCGGCCAGCATGACATTGCATATCCTGACTATCTCGTCGACCACATCCGGTTCGAGCCTTACGAAGTCGGGCATGCATCCTCCCAGTCTTGCTCAGTCCTGTATGAAGGTTTCGATTGCGGATACGGTTTGCTCGAATCCGTTGCACCATTCGGACTGTGGCACCGGTCCTGGATGGTCCTTCTGATAGAGCCTGCTCAAAATCACTATTCCGAAGTCAGTTTCGAGCACGTACCTGCATGTTTCTACGTTTTTCGGACCGACTTCAAGGAGGGCCGGTCGGCCGTTGATGGAGGCGGTAGCGGCGATATCTCGGTTCTTTTCCAGCTCCTCGTCGAGCGAGACATTCCCGGCCATGACCAGTAGGTCATACCGCGCCAGGACGCCGGGGGTGCTGATCGTGCCCTCATATGCGCAGCCGAGGAAGGTGTACGACCCCATCGGCATATCCGCGACTTCCTTCTTCGCCGCGTCGTACCCGGCGGCGGTCATGATGTCGTCGGGAATGTCGTAGCAGGGGTCGAAGGTGACCGGTGGCCTGCCGGAATCGTCGGTGATGCGCGGCGTGCGGGTCATGGTCGTCGCCGCCTCGTTCTCCGCATCGACTTCGCCCGCCGAACCCGGGCTGCACCCCGTCACCATGACCGCGACGGCTGCGAGCGCCACGATTCCCCGCTTACCCATGCGACCCCCCGATCGATAGTCGGGCAGACGCTAACACAACCGCCGGACGGGACCGTCTGGCTTGCGAGATTGCTGTGCACACCTGTCACAGCCGAAGCGGATGGTGATTCGGCGCGCGGATGGAAGCGTCTCCCAGGACGTCACCCCTGCTCGGCCTGGCGCCAGAAGGCGGGCAGCTCGACGCTCAGTCGATCCTTTGCCTGCATGGGAAGCGAGTGGGTGGTATCCGGGAATACCGCGACATCCATGTCTGCAAGGCGTCGCGCCCGTGCAACGGCCTTCTCGCCGCCTGCGATCGAATCACGTTCCGCGATAGCAACATAGGTGGGCATCCTCAGCGTGGACAGCTCGTCGTCGTCCAACGGGGATGGGGTGGGCAGCGCGGCAGCGTAGTGTCGCGTTCCTTCCGAGATCATCCTTGCGATGGGGTCGTCGGGGTCGTAGTCGTCGACACCCCCGATCTTTCCGAGTGCTGTGTTCCTCCAGCCGTCGGGCAGGCCCGGCAGCGACGACATCGATGCCCAGAACAGCATTCGAGCAGGGGGATAGGCGAAGGTGAGCACCGGTTCGAGGAGAGTCAGCGAGCGGACGTTGTCGGGGAAACGTTTCGCGTACGCCACCGCGCTGGCGCCGCCGAAGGAATGCCCGACGATGTGAGCTTTCCCTGCTCCGAGTTGCCGGAGCGCCTCATCTATCCACACGGCCTGGTCGCCGACGGAGGTCAGCGGTGTCCCCTGGACGGACAGTCCGACGTCGCCGAGCGCGTCGAACGCGATGACGTGGCGGTGGGGGAGGAAGCCGGGTAGGTTCTCACTCCACATCGGCACACCCGACGACCGGCCCGGAACAAGAACCACGGGAAGGGTGTCGGCGGTGTGAGGAGAGGTCCACTCGTAGGCGCGGACCGTACCGAATCGGGTGATGACGTCGTGGATGTCGGTCGGTGGCGGAAGGGTGGACATCGCCCGGTCGTAGGCGGCAAGGTAGCTGTCCCGCCCGCCGGCGCTTCGGAAGTGACCGACGCCCGGTGTACCGAAGAAGAACTCGTAGACAGCCAGGATGCCGACGGCGGCGAACGTCGCGACCAGCGTCAGGCCGGTGCGTCGAACGGTTCTGCGTATTCGTCCGGGTGGGGAAGCTCGAGGGGTTATGAGGGGGGCCCTGACCGTCGCGGTTTGCAATACGTTCATATTGTATCGTCGGGACATGCCGAAAGTCATCGATCATGCGCAACGCCGCCGGGAGATCGTCTGGGCGCTGTGGTCGGTCATCCACGAACGAGGGATCGACGGCGTCACCTTCCAAGCGGTCGCAACGGCAGGCGGGATATCGGTCGGCAGGATCCAGCACTACTTCGAGTCCAAAGAAGAACTGATCCGCTCGGGCGCCGAACACATGGTGGCCGAGGCCGAAAAGCACTACCGCCGCAACGAAACGTCGTCCGACCCTCAGGCCGAACTCGTCGCACTCCTCACGCAACCCCTGCCCACGAACGAGGCAGGACGCATGGGTGTGTCGGTGTGGTACGCCTACCTCGCCAAGGCTGCGAGCGACCCCTGGATCCGATCGTTCCTGGAGGAGTCGACCCGGGGGACTGTCGGCGAAACTCGGCGACTTCTCGAGGAGGCCGGCGTGCCGCCCGAGAGTGCACCGGCGCAGGCCCTGCGGCTCGTCGCGGTGAGCAACGGCGTGACGCAGTCCCTGCTCGTCGGACTCACGGATCCGGACGAGGGCGTCGCGCTGGTCACCGCAGAAGTCGACCGCGCGATCGGCTGACGACGGCAAGGTTCCCGACGTAGCGTCGTGACAACAGTGATTGCCGCGCAACGCAACGGGCTACCCACCCGGGTAACACCGGAAGCATCGCAGTCGGGAGGCACGTTCATGAGCGACGACAGTTTCGGCGCACGCGACACCCTGAAGGTCGACGACACCGACTACCGGATCTACCGCATCGACAAGGTCCCGGGCTCGGAGCGACTGCCTTACAGCCTCAAAGTTCTGCTCGAGAACCTGCTGCGTACCGAGGACGGGCGGCTCGTCACCCGAGAACAGATCGAAGCGGTCGCGGGATGGGATCCGAAGTCCACCCACAACCCGGAGATCCAGTTCTCCCCGGCGCGCGTCCTCATGCAGGATTTCACCGGTGTGCCGTGCGTCGTCGACCTGGTCGCAATGCGCGATGCCATGACCGAGCAGAGCGGCGACCCGAAGCGCATCAACCCGCTGATCCCCACCGAACTCGTCATCGACCACTCGGTGATCGCCGACGTCTTCGGCAGCAAGGACGCCTTCCGGATCAACACCGACCTCGAGTTCCAGCGCAACCGTGAACGCTACGAGCTGCTGCGGTGGGCGCAGGGCGCATTCGACGACTTCAAGGTGGTTCCTCCCGGCACCGGCATCTGCCACCAGGTCAACCTCGAGTACCTGGCCCGCGTCGTGTTCACCCGCGAAAACGGGGACGGAGAGTTCGTCGCCTATCCCGACTCGCTCGTCGGAACCGACTCGCACACCCCCATGGTCAACGGCCTCGGCGTGGTGGGCTGGGGCGTCGGCGGTATCGAGGCCGAGGCGGCGATGCTCGGCCAGCCCGCCTCGATGCTGATTCCCCAGGTCGTCGGATTCAAGCTCACGGGAGAGCTGAAGGAAGGGACGACGGCGACCGACCTCGTGCTCACCGTCGCCGAGAAGCTCCGCAAGACCGGCGTAGTGGGAAAGTTCGTCGAGTTCTTCGGTCCCGGCATCGCGAACGTTCCGCTCGCCAACCGCGCGACCATCGGCAACATGAGCCCCGAATACGGCTCGACGATCTCGATCTTCCCGATCGACGACGTCACCCTCGACTACCTGCGCCTGACGGGCCGCGACGACCACCGGATCCGTCTGGTCGAGGCGTATGCCAAAGAGCAGGGCATGTGGCACGACCCGGATCGCGAACCCGAGTACAGCGAGGTCGTCGAGCTGGATCTGTCGACCGTCCGCCCGTCCATTGCCGGCCCGAAGCGACCGCAGGACCGCATTCCCGTTGCCCTCGCACCCACGGCTGTCACCTCGCTGCTCAACGGTGAGGAGGTGCCCGACGTCGTCTCGCGCGTCCAGGACTCGGGCGTCGACGAGGGCGTGCTCGAATCGTTTCCCGCCAGCGACCCGGTGTCGGTGCGCAGCGAGGACTCCCGCGACGAGCCGCGCGACCCGGTGCCCGACGAGGCCGACACCTCGGCACCGCCGTCGAAGAAGGCCCTGGTGCGCATCGGCGATGGTGACGAGTTCGCACTCGACAACGGTCACGTGGTGATCGCGGCGATCACATCGTGCACGAATACGTCGAACCCGTCGGTGATGATCGGTGCGGCGCTGCTCGCCAAGAAGGCCGTCGAGAAGGGGCTGCGCAGCAAGCCGTGGGTGAAGACCACCCTGGCACCCGGCTCCCGGATCGTCACCGACTACTACGAGCGTTCGGGCCTGATGCCCTATCTCGACAAGCTCGGATTCAATCTCGTCGGGTACGGCTGTACGACCTGCATCGGCAACTCCGGCCCGCTTCCCGACGAGATCGCCGCTGCGATCGACGAGCACGACATCAACGTCTCGGCTGTGCTGTCGGGCAACCGCAACTTCGAAGGCCGCATCCACCCGCAGACGAAGATGAACTTCCTGGCGTCGCCGCCGCTGGTCATCGCGTATGCGCTGGCCGGGTCGATGCTCGTCGACCTCTTCGAGGATCCGCTCGGTACCGACACCGAAGGCAACGAGGTCTATCTGCGCGACATCTGGCCGACCACCCAGGAGATCCAGGAGGTCATCGACGACGCCGTTCGGGCGGAGATGTTCGAGGCGGGCTATCAGGACGTCTACACCGGCGACGAGACGTGGCGGAACCTCGACGTGCCCGACAGCGAGGTCTTCGAGTGGAAGGACGAGTCGACGTACGTGCGGCGGCCCCCCTACTTCGAAAGCATGTCTCCGGAACCAGCACCGCCGAAGGACATCGAAGGTGCCCGCGTGCTGGCACTGCTCGGCGACTCGGTGACCACCGACCACATCTCGCCGGCCGGGTCCATCCGCCGTGACAGCCCCGCCGGCCGCTATCTGCAGGAGCACGGCGTCGCCCAGTCCGACTTCAATTCGTACGGATCGCGGCGCGGCAACCACGAGGTGATGATCCGCGGCACCTTCGCGAACATCAGGCTGCGCAATCAGCTCGTGCCGGACGTCGAAGGCGGTGTCACCCGCTATCTTCCGACCGGCGAGCAGATGAGCATCTACGACGCCGCGCAGAAGTACGCGGAGGACGGCACCCCGCTCGTCGTCCTCGCCGGCGCGGAATACGGATCGGGCTCGTCGCGCGACTGGGCCGCCAAAGGCACACTGCTGCTGGGGGTACGGGCGGTGATCGCACAGTCGTACGAGCGCATCCACCGCTCCAATCTGATCGGCATGGGTGTGCTGCCGCTGCAGTTCCCGGAGGGTGAATCGGCGCAGAGCCTCGGACTGACGGGGGAAGAGGAGTTCACCATCACGGGCCTGGCGGAGAGCGACGACATCCCCGAGACCGTGCGAGTACGGGCGGGCGACAAGGAGTTCGACGCGACGGTGCGCATCGACACTCCGGCCGAAGCCGAATACTTCCGGCACGGGGGCATTCTGAAATACGTGCTGAGGCAGCTCGCGAAATAGGGTCGGCCACTAATGCGCCGCCAACCCCCGTTCGGCTGCGGCGGTGCGCACCGCGTCGATCACCAGCTGCAGCGGCGGCCGGTCCGCAGCCGTGCCCCGATGGGCGATCGAAATCGTCCGGATGAGCGGCTCGGTCAATGCCACCACCTCGACGCCGGGCGGACTCAACGTCAGGCCGAGGTCGGAGACGAGAGTGACGCCCAGGCCGGCGGCAACCATGGACAGCGCCGTCGCCTGCTCGCCGACCTCGTGATTGATCCGGGGCTCGAATCCCGCCCGCTGACAGGCCAGGCTCACCGCGCGTCCGAAGTGTGAATTGGGGCCTGCCAGAACCCAGGGGTGCTCGGCGAGGTCGGCGAGCGCGATGGTGCCGGCCGGTACCGTCCCGGGCGGCACCGCTGCGTGCAGTCGCTCCACGGCGATCACCACCTGCGTCAGCTCCGGATCCCACAGCATCGGGTAACCGGAATATTCGATTACGAACGAGAAATCCAGCGAGCCGTCGCGCACCGCGCCGGCGGTGTCTTCGGGGGCGAGTTCCTTCGTCCGAACCTCGATGCCGGGGTGTTCGGCGGCCAGCAGTGCCAGAGCGCTCGGTATCAGGGTCGATGCGACGGAGGCCCATACACCGACGGTCAGGCGCGCCGTCACACCGTCGCGTGTCCGCTCGAGTGCGGTGGTCGCGCGTTCCACCGAGTGCAGGATCTCCTCGGCGTGTTCGGCGAGCAGCACACCGGCTTCCGTCAATTGGACTCGACGTCCACGCCGTTCGAAAAGCTTTGCACCCACGTCACGTTCGAGCTGAGTGAGCTGTTGCGATACCGCCGACGTGGTGTAGTGAAGGGCCTGCGCGGCGGCGGTCACGGTGCCTCGGAGATACAACTCCCGAAGCATCCGCAAGCGGCGCAAGGACAGCTCCATGCCGTCAGAGTAGGCATCGCGCACCGCCCGCGCGACCGCTGGCGGGCCGTGCTGTGTAGAAACCGTGAACGCGAACCTTCGAGTTTCGTAACTGGACGCCTCGTTGCCGACACATGCAGGCTGGCGTCACCGGCCGAATCGATACAGCAACGAGGGGCTCTGACGAACGGGGGACCGCACGTGACCATGATGACCGAACGCCTCGAAGCCCTGAGCGCCCGCAAGGACGAACCCTTCATGCGGCTGACCTGGACGGATCCGCAGACAGGTGCGCACGGCTTCCTCGTCGTCCACACCCTCGTGTCCGATCTGGCGACCGGCGGGACCCGCATGCGGGCGGGTTGCACGATGTCGGAGGTCGAGGACCTCGCGCGGGGAATGGCGGCGAAGACGGCAGTGTTCGACCTGCCCGTAGGAGGCGCGAAGGGCGGTATCGACTTCGATCGCAAGGATCCTCGTGCGGTCGGTGTGCTGCAGCGGTTCTGCCAGGCGATGCGTCCGTGGCTGGACGCGCACTGGGTGACGGCGGAGGATCTGGGCGTTCCCCAGCACCTCCTCGACGAGGTGTTCGAAAGACTCGGCCTGCACCAGTCGTTCCATGCCGCGATCTGCCGGGCAGCAGATCCGTCGAGCACACTGCACCGGGTGCGGGCGTCCATGAACGCTCCGGTGCCCGGTGGATTCCTGCTCGGCGACGTGATCGGTGGTTACGGGGTCGCGCACGCCTGCATCGCCACCGCGAACGCGTATGGATGGGCCCCGGCGCAGGCCACCGTCGCCATTCAGGGAATCGGGACGATGGGAGGCGGTGCCGCCTGGTACCTGCACGAAGCAGGCATGCGGGTGGTAGCCGTCGCCGACGCAGCAGGAACACTGTATTGCCCTGATGGGCTGGATGTTCCGGCACTGCTCGATCTACGGGACGGTTACGGGGAGATCGATCGTTCCCGCCTCCCGGACGGTGTGGAGCAGCTACCGCGCGAGGCGATAATCGCCGCCCCGGCAGACATATTCGTACCCGCAGCCATCTCCTATGCGATCACGATGGAGAACGTGGACCGGATCGGCGCGAGAGCTGTGGTCGAAGCCGCGAATTCGGCGACGACACCGGACGCCGAAGCGGTGCTGACCGGCCGCGGCATCCCGGTGATCCCGGATTTCGTCGCCAATGCCGGAGCGGTCGCGTGGGCGTGGTGGGTTCTGCTGGGATGGGTCGGCACCGACCCGGAGGACTCGTTCCGGCGGCTGCGCACCGAGATGCTCGCGAAGGTCACCTTGCTCGTCGAGCGCTGGGCGCTGGACGGAGTGCCACCGCGGCAGACGGCCCGGGAACTCGGCGCGACCAATCACTCCCTGCCGTTGCCGCGCACGGTCACCATCCCCTGACGCTTCGAAGCCGGACGCTCACCACGCAGGTCAGCGCAGTGACGTCGAGGTGCGGGCGGGATGCCGCCGGGCGTCATGTGGGACCGGAAACGGGCATGTCGATCAGAACTTCTAAGGTGGACATGCCCGTTTCCGTCGGCGGGCGGAAGGACGTCCGCAGGGATGAGTGGAGTGCGCTTGGAGTCGGGGGAGAGCGAACCTGAACTGAGGGATCGCGTGCAGCGCCTGCTCGCCTTCTTGGCGGAGCTCGTCAAAGCCCGCAGCGCCCCCGTCCGGATCGTCGACAAACACCGGGCAGTGATGTCCCTCGACGACGGAAACATCGGGGCCGGTCTGAGAGCCCACGCCTCCGCGGGCGACGTCGTTCTGCGTGCGCGCCGCGTTCGGCTCGAAGACCCGCCGCGCCCGTCCGAGCCGCTCGCGAAGTATGTGCGCGGAGACATCGGGGACTCCGCCGTGGAGCCCGTACTCGACCCGCAGGCGTCCGGCATCGTCGACGGCTTCGACGCCTGGCTCACGGAATGGCGGGCATGGGCGCTCGTCGACCGCGAACGACGAGCCGCATCGCAGCTGTACAGCTTCTTGCAGCGAGCGATGCTGGACCTCGAGGACCAACCGGAATCGCTGGAGCTCGTCGTCGCGTCGGGCTTGCTGCATCTGTCCGAGGGGATTGCGGGCGCGCGGGTTCGCACTCACCTGATCACGCAATCCGCGATCATCGAGCGTCATGGCGACTCCGGCGACCTGGTGGTCCGGTTGAATCCCGACGCCGGTCCGTCACTGGAGGACTCCCAGCTCCTCACCGGACTGGAGGTATTCGACCCGTCGAGTATCCGTGAGCTGCACGATTCTCTGGTCACCCAGGTCGCGTCGCCTCTCGATCCCGCTGCCCGGTCGTTCCTGAAGAACTGGGCCGGCCGTGCGCTCACCGTGCGCGTCGAGGTCGTCGACCATGTCGAGGAGGCATCCTCGCCGGACGCCTTCGTGACACCCTCGCCCGCACTCGTGCTGCGTAAACGCGGCGCTCACGCGCTCATCGAGTACTACCAGCGCATGGCCGAGGCCGCCGCCGACGAGTCGAACCCGGTACCGCTCGGTCTGGCGCAGCTCGTCGAGGCCATCGAGCCGGCCGACCGGGTCGCATGGCTCGACCGCATCGGCACACCGTCGGCTCCCTTCACCGGTGAGCAGTTGCTCCCGCTGCCCGCGAACGAAGAGCAGCGCGACATCATCGACCGGCTCGCCGGCGACAGCGGCGTCGTGGTCGAAGGTCCTCCGGGCACGGGTAAGACCCACACCATCGCCAATATCGTGTCCGCGCTGCTCGCGCGTGGCCAGCGTGTGCTGGTCACCAGCGAGAAAGCGCAGGCACTGCGTGTGCTGCGCGACAAGCTTCCGCCCGAACTGCAAGAACTGTGCGTGGCCGTGACCGATCCGGCGCACGGCGGAACTGTCGAGCTCACCCGCAGCGTCAGTGAAATCGCCATTCGCAAGGCACAATTCAACGTGCGGCGCGCACAGGAACGCATCGACGAGCTCACCGCGCAACGTAACGACGCGCTGACCCGCCGCGCGACGTTGATGGAACAGATCCGGCAGACGCGAGCGGACGAGGCGGCGGTCCACGCCGAGGTTGCAGTCGGTTACGAGGGGACGGCCGCGTCGATCGTCCGTCGGGTCCGCGCACACGAATCCAAGTACGGATGGCTGCCCGCCCCGCTCCTCACCGACACCCCACCACTGACGGTCGACGAACTCGTCACCCTCCATGCTCTCCATCAGCGGTCGAGCGTCGAACGTGCGCGTCGCCGGCACCAGCGGTTCCCGGAGCTGTCCCTGCCCACCCAGAGGGAAGTGCAGTACGCATGCGCGGCCGTCTCACAAGCGCCGAACGACACGGCGAACAGCGAGATGCAGGGAGTGCTGCGCGTGCTCGAGGGCGCGTCGCTGGAGGCACTGGCCCGCATCCGCGACCTGTGCCAGCAACTGCAGGGCGCTCTCGAGGACGCAGACCGGCTCGACCCCCGAGTTCAGCGTGTGGCAGACGACGTCCTGTCGGGGAGGGCGCAACATCTGTGGGGCAAGACCGCCGAACTCGCGGGGCTGGTGCAAGCAGCACGCGACGCCGATCGCGTCGTCGGAGCCAGCTCGGTCGAGACTCCGGTAACGGGACAGCTCGCCTTCGAGGCGTACGACGCGCTCGCTCGCAAGCTGGAGGCGGGCGACACGTGGCGCACCGGTTTCGGCCGGTTCCGCAGGAGTGACGAGCAATCTGCAGTCGAAGCGCTCGGTGAGCCGGCGACCGTCGACGGTGTCGCAGCGACCACCGCCCGCACCGCCCGCATCGTCGCCGAACACCTCCGCGCGCTCGAGACGATCCGGGTGGCGGGGGTCATGCTCCGCGATCTCGGCCTCGACATCGAGCTCGACGGATCGCGCAGCCGTGCCGTCGGCACCCTGGCCTTCATCGACCGGGACCGTGCCATCGTCGACAGTCTCGTTGCGCGGGTCCAAGACGTCGAGGCGGCGTTACGCGAGGTCCACCCCGGTGCGCCGCGGATCACGAGTGTCGAACAGGCGCGATCGATCGCGGAGTCGGCGCGGACCATTGCCGCGGCGGGTACCGCGGAAGCGAGCAAGAACTGGCTCGAATCCATCGGCATGTACGTGCGAGGCCAGATCTCCGGAGGAGCGTCGCCCGAAGGGCGCGCCCTCGCACGAGCCTTCCACGACGCCGACTTCGAGGCCATCAACGCGGCCCTGGACGCGTGGGACCGAGCAGTCGGGGAACAACGCGAGGAGCTGGACCTCGTCTCGCTGCACGCGCGCTTGACCGCCGCTGCGCCGGCGCTCGCGCAGGCCATCGCAGAAAACCCGTTGAGTTTGGCATGGCCGACCCGCCTCGCGGACATCGAGGCTGCGTGGGCGTGGCGACGCGCGGACGACTGGGTGCGGCGCTTCCACGAGCGCAGCGACGACGGGCAGTTCGAACGTGAGCTCGATGCCGCCGAACAGGACATCGCGCGATTGACGACCCAGCTTGTCGAGGAGAAGGCGTGGAGCGCGTGTCTCGACCGCACGACCGCCGCACAGGTTCAGGCGCTCCACTCGTACCGCGATCACGTCGCGAGCATCGGCAAGGGAACCGGGCGGTATGCGGAGCGCTATCGAGCTGCGGCGCGGGAGGCGATGCAGGTCGCGCAGGGTGCGGTGCCGGCATGGGTGATGCCCTTGCAGCAGGTGTTGGCTTCGGTACCACCGGAACAGAATTCGTTCGATGTCGTCATCGTCGACGAAGCAAGCCAGGCCGACATCAGCAGTCTGTTCCTGCTGTGGCTCGCGCCGCGAGTGATCGTCGTCGGCGACGACAAACAGTGTGCGCCGAGTGCGGTGTCGCTGGGTGCGCTCGACGCGGTGTTCAGCCGCCTCGATTCGTATCTGCCGGATATTCCGAACTACCTGCGCGACAGCTTCACTCCGCGGTCGAGCATGTTCTCGTTGCTGCGGTCGCGGTTCGGAAGCATCATCCGGTTGCGCGAGCACTTCCGGTCGATGCCGGAGATCATCGCGTGGTCGAGCGACAATTTCTATGCGGACGACCCGCTGGTTCCCATGCGGCAGTACGGATCCGACCGTCTGCCGCCACTGCGCACGACCCTCGTCGAAGGCGGTGCCGTCACGGGGCAGAACTCGACGTTGACGAACCACGTCGAGGCCCGTGCCCTCGTCGACACGCTCGTGAAGTGTGCCGAAGACCCGGCCTACGACGGCAAGACGTTCGGTGTGGTGGTTCTGCAGGGGCAGTCGCAAGTCGACGTCATCCAGAACGAACTGCTGGACCGGCTCACGCCCGACCAGTGGGAGCAGCGCCGACTCCGGGTCGGCACGCCCCCGGATTTCCAGGGCGACGAGCGGAACGTGATGTTCCTGTCGATGGTCGTGGCACCCGAACAGAACATTGCGGCGATGACGAGGACCGAATACCAGCGACGGTTCAACGTTGCCGCGTCGCGTGCTCAGGACCAGTTGTGGTTGTTCCACTCGCGGACGCTCGACACGCTGCGGCGGACCGACCTGCGGTACTCGTTGCTCGCCTATATGCAGTCGACGTCCCCGAGCCCGGCCGAGCCGATGCCCGACAGGGTGACGCGCGACGAGCGGCACGAGGCATTCGACAGTCTCTTCCAGCAGGAAGTGTTCCTCGACATCGTCGAGCGCGGCTATCACGTGAACCCGCGGGTCGAGGTGAACGGTCACTTCATCGACCTGGTGGTCACGGGAGCGACCGGAAAACTGGCTGTCGCATGCGACGACGAGCAATGGCACGCGAGTCCCGACCGGCAGCGCGCCGAGCTCGAGCGGGAACGTGAACTGCACCGGAGTGGGTGGAAGTTCTGGAGGGTCCGCGAATCGGAGTACTACCTCGACCCGGTGGCTGCCACGGCCGGACTCTGGGACGAACTGGGGCGGCGTGGAATCACGCCGGATGGCTCGGATCTCGCCGTGTCCCGATCGGGTCGATCATCGATCGAGTTCCGCAGCGATGGCAGGCCGAATGAGCACCGTGCCGCGGCCGGCGGACATGCTGCGGCAGCAGTCGTCGACGAGATCGCCGAGTTGGGCACTCGGACGGTCACAGGGGAGGGAGACCGACCGGGGGCGGTGCGGCCGAACTGACGAGCCGAAGTTCGCCTATTCGTCGTCGGCGTGCAGTTGTTCGACTGCCTCTGCGATGCGACGAGTGTCGGCGAAGGTCCACCCCTCCGGTGACGTGACAGCAGCCCAGCCGTAAGGGATGAGATCCTCGTAGTTGTGTCCGTGGCCCACCGGCGGCGACGTGCCGACCATGATGTCGGCGGCGACCTGAGCGAAGGTGACGATCGGATACCACCGCATGGACGGTGAGCGATCCGAGCCCGGAGGTTCGGCGAGCCAGTCGGGTCGCTCGAACAGCAGTCCCGGTCCCCACCACACCACCGGATCGGACGCGTGCTGCAGATACAGGATCCGCGGGTCGCTCCACGGTCCGCGCTGGTCTTCGAGCGTCTGAACGTCGGAGGCGAACCGCACCGCGACGCCGTCCTCGTAGACGGGAAGGACCTCGGGGCTGCTGGGGTCACGCTGGTCGACGATACTGCGCCACAGCTGGTTCGAGTTCGGAGGTCCGACGAACAGCGCGCCGTCGATCTTGTTGCGCATGTCGTCGAGGCCGTCGAAGGCCGCCTCGGCGGATTGCGATCCCAGGCTTTCGCCGTAGACCACCAGTTCGGGTCGCTGGTCCTCCGGCAGTTGCGACCAGCGTTCGTGGACCCCGTTGATCAGTGCGTTACCGGCGGCCTTGGCAGCGGAACCGTCGACGAGGAAAGAAATCCAGCTCGGCAGGAACGAGTACTGGATCGCGGCGATCGCCGAGTTGCCGTTGTAGATCATCTCGATCGAGTCGGCGGCGAACGGATTCACCCACCCGGTCCCGGTGGTACCGGCGACCACGAGGATCTCGCGTTCCCATGCCTTCGTACGGTCGAGTTCGTCGAGGATCAGCTGCACCTGTTCGTCGGTGGTGCCGTCGGCTTCGAGCCCCGCATACACCCGTATGGGTTCGAGTGCGGGTGCGCCGTTCAGCTCGGTCAACTGCTCGGCGTCCATCCCACCGGCGACGAACGTGCGTCCCTGACGCCCGAGACTCTCCCACGACGACGTCGACGCCGGGCTGCCCGACCGCTCGGGAATCCGAGGCTGCTCCACGCCGGGGTCGGTGCTGTTGTTGTCGTCGGCGAACACGATGCGTGCCGCCACCGAGCTGCTCGCGAGGAGAACCTGGTCGACGAACACGACCACCGCGAGCACGAGGATCACCGGTGCGAGAACGCCGGCCGCGGCGACCGGAACGCGCAGGCGGGTCGCGAGGAACTCCGCGAAGCGTCGTCCGACCCACCGCAATCCACATGCGATGTAGAGGAGGGCGGCGAAGATCGCGACGCTCACCAACCCGGTGCGCAGATACGCGAAGCCCGTCGTGGCCTCGATGCCCATGAGGGCGCGGACCTCGTTCTGCCATCCCGCCGCAGCGAACAGACTCCCCAGAAGCGTTCCCACCGCGGCGAGAGCGACCACCACCTCGGCGATGCGCCGGACCGTGTGACGACGTCGCCACCACGTGAGACGCGGCGCGATCCATCGCCGAGCGGGAAAGGCGACGAGCACACCGATGCCGTACCCGACGATGCCCGTCACGCCACTGATCAGGCCCTGAAAATACCACTCGCGGGGGATGAGGGACGGGCTCAGGCTCCACGCGAAGAAGAACAGGGCGACGACGAGGCCGACGAAGTCGAGGCCGAAGACGGAAAGGTGGCGGCGGGTGTCAGTACTCGACTCGTCGGTTTCGAGGGGCGTAGCGGGAGCGGTCACGATGCGACAGTAGCCGGATTCGTCCCTCACGTAATTTCGGAGAATTCCACTCGGGGCGAGTCAGGTATCTACCCCGACTGACGTGTCCAGGGAATCGTGCTGTTCGGGGGCGGGAGTCGGCATGGGACACACGACTGGCCGGTAATGCCCACTGGCCAAGTGCGAAAGACGGTAGGTGGATCGGGTAAGAGCGGAGTTTCGTGACCGAGTTCGGCTCGCTTGACCTTCGATCTCTATGCTGAGCGGAGCGACTGTAACGGACGTCCTGAAACCGTCGATGACTGCTTGAGCAGACCGAATCTCACCCGAACGAAGTCGGTCTCGACGTAGCCGTACATCGATGAAGGAACCGTCGTTGACCGATGAGAGTGAAGTCCCGGAGATCGACACCTGGGAAGAGATGATCGCATGGTTGGTTACCTCGTTCACCGATCAGCCGGTGGGTCTGATTATCGATCTCGGACCGAGTGACTACGTCAGTTACGTCGGCGATGAGGACTTCGAGGACGAAGACGTCGAGCGGGTTGTATGTGCACAAGTGCACGTGCTCGCCGATGGAGTGTTGATGGTTCGGCGTTCGCGAACCGTTCTCGAGCGTCTTCGTCTCGACGATCACGCCATCGAGGGTCTGGAGCTGGACCGCTGGTTCTTCGACGATCATTTCGACGATTGCACGGACGGATACGTTTTCACTCGCGACATCGAACTGGCGGCCGATGCGTGTGCAGCATGGTTTCGTGATATGCCAGGAGCGCCCTCGCTCGAGCAGATCGGATGTGATTACGAGTATCCCGTCTCGCTTCCCCCGTCACGATCGAGTTCTGTGAACTAGTCCCGCGTGTGCGGGCGTACCCCACTGGGGACAGCAGTGACCTGTCGGGCAGGTTAATCGTGAAGTGGCGAGACCGAATACTCGGTTTGTCGGTTCGATGATCTATCGTTCCAGCGTCGTGTTCGAGTAAGGGCGGAGAGAAAACTTTGGGCGCAGTGCATTTCACGTCGGGTGAGGACGGCACCTTGACCTGCGAGGTCCGATCGCTCGGTGGTCGCTTGCTTCGGTTGACCGGAAACCTCGCCACAGTTGAGCCCCTGACGTCCGGGGACGCGCAGATGGTCGCCAACAAGGCTCTCGCCCACAACGCTTGGGCGTATGTGAAGCATGAGACGGAGTATCAGGCCGCGACCGAGGATGATCAGCGGAAGAGTCACCGGAAGCAGGCTGACGAACATGCTGCCGTCGCCGAAGGGATTGCGAACCTCATCGACGATCTGGCCGATGACTTCACTATGGCGTGGTGCTCCGGCTGCTTCATGCGTACCGAACATCGAAAGGTCCACGGTAAGCGGTCGGGTGTCCGTGCTCATCTGTGCGCATCCTGTGGGGTGGCTACCGTGGGATGCGCTGCTCCGCAGTGCGTCCACATGGCTACCCGCGGTCTGGGTTCGTTCCGCATTCCCCGCTACTGCGCTGAGCACCGGCACGATATTCCCAGTTTCGAACGTGCGACTGACACCGTCGAGGGCCCGGAAGACTACGGGAAGCTTCTGAAGTACGACAAGCCGAATCTGAACAGGGCGACCAAACTTGCCGCTGCGGGAGTGCTTGCCGCCGGTGTGGCCGTGCCGGGAGGCATCGCAGCGGCACCTGCCGTCGGTGGAGCAATCGGCGCACTGATGGGCTACAGCGGTGCTGTGGCGGCGAACGTGGGCCTAGCGTTCCTCGGCGGCGGTGCGGTAGCAGCCGGTGGTCTCGGAATCGCAGGAGGGACGTACGTAGTTGCGGCGGTCGGAGCGGCGCTCGGTGGAGCGCTCGGTGCGAGTGTCACCAACGCATACGTCAACGAAGACAAGTCGTTCGAGATCGAGAAGTTCCGTGAGGGCGTCGGCATCCCGGTGATCGTCACCCGCGGCTTCCTGAACGAATCGAGTTCGGACTGGCGCGCTGCGATCGCATTCGTGGAGCGTCGTTACCCCGACGCGCCGATCTACAAACTTCATTGGGGTAGCAAGGAACTGGCAGCTCTTGGAGTCCCTGCGGCCCGAGGAGCTGGGGCGCGATACGCGATGGGCGCCGCGGCCCGCGTCGCAGCAAGAGCGGGCAAAGCGGCTGCTGGGAAGCTCAACCCGATCGCGCCTGTGATGATGGCTGCCGACCTGGCCAAGAATCCGTGGCACACGGCGAGGGTCCGTGCAGATCGCACCGGTGTCGCGCTGGCCGGCATCCTCGCAAGGACCGAGATATCCAGCTACCACCTGGTCGGTCACAGCCTGGGTGCTCGGGTCATGATCACAGCTGCGGAAACGCTTTCTACGCAACAGGGTGGACCCCGCATCGACACGATCCATGTCGTCGGCGCAGCGATCGGACGTAAGGGCGATTGGCGGAAGCTGAACGACGCAGTGTCGAACAAAGTCCACAACTACTTCTCATCGAACGACAAGGTTCTGCGTTACGCGTATGCGGCGGCGCAGGGTGGCAGCGTTGCCGCTGGTTACGCGGGATTCGGTACGTCGTACCCGAATATTGTCGATCACGACGTATCGAGGTGCGTCGATGGACATTCAGAGTACTTCAGCAAGGTCACGCCCGTGTAGGTCCGCGCAGTCATTGCGCGGCCCGTCCGACCAGTACGGGTAGGTAGGGGATGCCGCGCCCGTATAGGTGTTGAGCGCTTCGAGTCAGCTTCGGCGGCGGCGCCACTGCTCGGGGCTCGGCGGTAGCGCCCGCCTGGGAATGACAGCGCGCAGGTGTATCGGTTCCTCGTGAGGCGTGCTATGCGATTGCGACCATTGATCAACCGTGCCCTGCGCCTGCTTCTCGAGACTCACGCGTGGTGGATTCGCCTGGAAGAGCATCATTTGGTAACGCCACTCATGCGGACTCGGAGGCAGCGTGCGAAGGCTCGTCGAGCGAGACGTGTTGTGCCGTCTTACGGCAACCGGTCCCGGGTTCCCGCTACCTGCTGACGTTTGCCACTGGTATGGCTTGCTGCGCGCGATCGGACGTGGTTGGGCAGTCCCTTTCGGGATCGTCACAGACGATTTGGAAGAGGCAGTGCTTTCTCGAGTCTCGCTGAGTTCGGTAGAGGGGACATCCCGGTGTGTCCTCGTCGAGTCGGCCTGCACGTGAGCACTGGGTTGAGCGTCTGCTCCCAGAGCAGGCAATCTCAGTGACTGCCAGATGTCGTCCCAGCGTGCCCTCACGTACCGGTAGAGCGCACGGAACGGGTCGTCCTGTTGCGGGCTATCAGAGCCTCGAGGGATCAGATCCGAGAACATTCCGATCAGCGTCGCGAGAGTAGCCAGAATGAGAAGCAACAATACGATTGCCAACCAGTACTTGGTAATCGCAATCCCCACCACCACCCCGATGCCGAACAGGGCGAATGCCGTTTTCCCGTTCGGGAAGATGTCTTTCACGCACGTCTTTCTTGCTCATGGCATTCGCCCGGAAGCAGATGTCGATGATCGAACCGTCAAGATGCCGCTGCCGCCTGTCCGGGGAAGCGGGCACCTCTGAACAGTGGAACTACTTGCTCCCCGGGGTCCAGCGCATTCCCCATTTGTATGCCTTGTCGAGATGGGACTGGTCGCCCTTGATGTAACGGACTTCGCGTTTGACGTTGATCTCGCCATTCGTGCTCTCCAACAACGCAATCGCGCACATGGGTGCACGGTTGTCGCCGGAGTCCAGGCGGACCTCGATCTCGGATCCTGAGGTTCGATAGAGCGTGACCACACCGTCCGCGGCCGCCCAGTTCGGTACGCCCTCGTAGATGTACGCGAAGATCAGGATTCGCTTGAAAGCCCGCGGATTGGACAGGTCGATGTAGAGGTTCTCACCTCCGGCCACGGTGCCCGTCCGGTCGTCCCCGTCGAGTTCGATGTAGGGGTAGCTGTATCGCGAGCCGAACGCGCCACCAAGCGCCTGGATGACGCCCTTGCTCCCGTCGGCCATTTCGTACAGGCAGCCGAGATCGAGGTCGATGCCGTTTCCACCGGTAAGGCGACCCAGGAACCCTTTGCCGGAGCCCCTGGTGGTCCAGTTCAGGTTCACTCGCATGACGCCCTGCTCCTCGCCGGCTTTCACGAGGCTCACCGAAGGAGTGCTCTTGTCAAGGGTGATCTTGGACAGAGTGACCGGCGGTGCTGCCGGCGTCTGCACGCGTGGCCGGGACGGCGGAACCCCGCGACGGTCTGTCGCCGGGTTGGGTGTCGGCGTGGGCGGAGGAGTAGGAGCAGGAGTAGGAGTAGGCGTAGGCGCGGGGGGAGGAGTGGGGGTTGGCGCCGGTGCCGGGCGACTGACGTCCACACCGTAGTTCATGGCGAGCGCCGTCAGTCCGGTGCTCCATCCCTGCGAGACGTTGCGGACCTTCCACGTCCCGTTGCGGCGATAGACCTCCATGAGGATGGCTGCACGTTCGGTACGCAATCCGCTGGCGGGTGCCTGAACGACCAGCCCGGTCGGTTGTTCGAGGGTGACGCCGAGTCCGGGAACCGTTGCCAGGCTTCCGCTCACGCCGTCGTCCAGAGCGACCGCAACGGACAGGGTGTGGATGTGAGAGGGAATAAGCGATAGATCCAACGAGATTCGATCTGCACCGATGAGTCGAACCGAGCCTTCGGGGGACTTGGGCTGGTTGAAGAAGATGAAGTCGTCATCGTTTCGCACACGCTGGTCGACTGTCAGTTGGAAGGCCATCAGGTCGACTGTGCCCTGACGTGCGCCGGTCACCGACAACGTCGCGGTGCCGTCATTGATGACTGTGTTCGCTCCGGGGGGAAGTGCAGGCATGGCGTGTCCGGCCCTACGGCCGACTCCTTTCGGCGAAGATGCGTGTGGGCAGCCGGACTGGCCGGCTGCCCACACGTGGAACTGATCAGGCGTTGACGGTGACCGTCTCGGGCTGCGGATCTTCATCCGAGTCCGTGGTCGCCTCGTCATCGGGGTTGTTCTTGTTCCGGATGATGCTGGTGATCAGAGCCGCGAGGATCAGGAACACGCCGGTCAGGCCAGTGACGATCTCGCTGACGTGGTGACCGATCGAGTACAGCAGGATCAGGGCCAGCGCACCGATTGCCCAGTGAGCGCCATGCTCGAGGAAGACGTACTCGGCGAGCGTGCCCTTGCGGACCAGGTAGACGGTGATCGACCGGACGAACATCGCGCCGATGAAGCCGAGACCGAGCGCGATGATGATCGGGTCGGAGGTGACCGCGAATGCGCCGATCACGCCGTCGAAGGAGAAGGACGCATCCAGCACCTCCAGGTAGAGGAACAGGAAGAAGCCGGCTTTACCAGTTGCCTTCGCGAGGTCGCTGGGACCACTGGAAGTCTCCTCGCCCTCCTCGTCGACGTTGAAGAGTTCTCCGAGGCCGTTGACCAGAATGTAGGTGATCATGCCGAGCGTGCCGGCGATCATCACTGTGGACGACTTGCCTTCCGGCGCGAGCAACAGTGCGGTGAGAACGAGGAGTCCGGATGCCACGACTACCGAGAGCTGGTCGAGCTTGCCGATGCGTTCCAGCGGGCGCTCGATCCAGGACAGCCAGGTGATGTCCTTCTCCTCGAAGATGAAGCCCAGGAACAGCATCAGAAGGAACATGCCGCCGAACGACGCGATCTGGGGGTGCGCATCGGTGATCAGCGTTTCGTAGCTTGCGCGACCGTCGGGGAAGTAGGCCGCACCGTCGGCCGGCGGGTTGAGCGCCAGGTCCAGGGCTGCAACAGGACCGAGCCCTGAAGCGACCCAGACGATGAGAAGCGGGAAGACGAGCCGCATGCCGAAGACGGCAATAAGGATGCCGATGGTGAGGAAGATCTTCTGCCAGAACTCACTCATTCTGCGCAGCACCGTTGCGTTGATGACCGCGTTGTCGAAGGAAAGGGAGACCTCGAGTACGCCCAGGATGGCGGCAAGCAGCAGAGCTTGAGGACCGCCGTAGAGGAAGGCGACGACCAGGGCGACAACGGTGACGGCGAAAGATGCGCCGAAAATGCGCAGAACCACGGACGTGGCCTTTCTCTATGGGTGCGGAAGGCGTCGGGTTGCTTTCGTTCCGAGCATCCGACGTCTTCCGCGAACGGAACTGACGAATCAGGCGACGTTGACGCCGTAGTCGAGAGCGATGCCTCGGAGACCGGATGCGTAACCCTGACCGACAGCGCGGAACTTCCACTCCGCGTTGTGTCGGTAGACCTCCCCGAAAATCATCGCGGTCTCGGTGGAAGCGTCTTCCGTCAGGTCGTAGCGAGCCAGTTCGACCCCCGTGACACGGTCGATGATCCGAATGTAGGCGTTACGGACGTGACCGAAGGACTGGCCGCGAACGTCCGCGTCGTAGATCGACACGGCGAAGAAGATGTTGGTGACCGTGGGCGGGAGTGCAGCGAGGTCGACGTGGATCGACTCGTCGTCGCCGTCTCCGTCGCCGGTCAGATTGTCGCCGGTGTGCTCGACCAGGCCGTCGGGCGACGAGAGATTGCCGTAGAAGACGAAGTGCTTATCCGAGAGAACCTTGTAGTTGGGGCCCGTGACCAGTGCCGAAGCATCCAAGTCGTAGGGGGCACCGGTTGTGGTGCGCTCGTCCCAACCGAGCCCGACGGTGATGGTCGTGAGGTTATCGGTGGCCTTGGACAGGGAGACGTTGCCGCCCTTGGCAAGAGAGACGCTCATGGGATTCCTTTCAAAATTCTGCGCGGAAGTAGGCGTAGTTCATACCCGCGTCCGATTGCGCTACAGACGCGGCGGGATCGCGGGGTTACAGGTGAAGTTGAACGAATCGAGGGGTGAAGTGCCCTCGATTCGGGTGCGAGCATGCCGAGAGGAACTCCTCTGGCTCGCGTGGGTACTATTGTCCACCTCGTGTGGCTGAACTCCTTCTGCGGGTGCAACTTCTGGGGTTGCGACGCGAACGGCGGCACAATGCACGCATCACCTACTCCAGCCCCCGACAGACTGATGGGCGACAACATAGCAGGTGCAACTAAATGTCCGGAAGAGTCGATCGCCTCGATGTCGACCGACGGTTTCTGTTACCACTGGTACTGGGACGGGCGCATGCCGGGTTACTGAGCGGATGTAACAATCTCGGTGCCGAGCGCAGATGTATTCGGCGATGGAGTCGGATCGATCGGGGAGGCAGATGAGCGGGAGTATCGGAGCGGCACAGCGACCGTTGCTGTCGTAGCCGTTGTCTATGTTCGTCGGCGTTCCGTCCGTTCTCGTACGGAGTAACTTCATCGCGCAGTGGGGTGGTTGTGGATTCGAGGGAGAGCGATCCTGAGCTGAAGGATCGTGTCCAACGGTTGCTCGCCTTCTTGTCCGAGCTCGTCAAGGCGCGTAGCGCCCCCGTTCGAATCATCGACAAGCACCGCGCGGTGATCGCGCTCGACGAAGGCAATCTGGATGTAGCTCTCAGTACCGATGCGTCCGCGGGCGATGTCGTGCTCCGGGCACGTCGCGTGCACTTGGAAGACCCACCCCGGCCGCCGGCTGCAGTCACTCCCTGGATTCGCGGGTCGGTCGCGGACTCGACCACCGAACCCACGCTCGATACCGCCGCTCCCGACACAAGGGAGTTCGACGCATGGCTGACGAAGTGGCGGGCCTGGGCCGAAGTCGATCGTGAACGGCGACCCGCATGGCATCTCCATGCCTTTCTCCAGCGCGCACTGCTCGATCTCGAGGCGCAGCCGGAGTCCCTGGAACTCGTGATCGCGTCGGGGCTGCTCCAGCTGTCGGCAGATGTAGCGGGCGAACAGGTGCGAACGCACCTGATCACGCAGTCGACGCTGGTGGAACGCGACTCGGCATCGGGCGACCTGCTGGTGCGACTGGATCCCGAATCCGTTCCTGCGCTCGAAGACACACAGTTGTTGACCGGGCTCGACGTCTTCGATTCGTCGGGTACTCGGAGCCTGCACGAATCGCTGGCTGCGCGAGCGAGCTCCCCTGTGGACCCTGCCGCACGTATCTTCCTCAAGGATTGGTCCGACCGAGCCCTGGCCACCCGTGTCGAGGTCGTCGACCGACCCGACGAAGCTGCCTCGCAGGACCGTCTACTCACACCGTCGCCCTCGCTGGTTCTGCGCAAGCGGGGTGCTTATGCACTGATCGAGTACTACGACCGCATGACGGCAGCGGCGGCCGACGAAACAACGGCAGTCCCTCTCGGTCTGGCACAGCTCGTCGAGGCGATCGAACCCGCCGATCGGGTCGCCTGGCTCGACAGAGCCGGTACGTCGTCCTCACTGCTCGCCGACGATCCGTTGTTCCCGCTTCCTGCCAACCAGGAGCAACGCGACATCATCGATCGGCTCGCAGGCGACAGCGGTGTCGTCGTGGAGGGCCCGCCCGGAACCGGGAAGACCCACACGATCGCCAACCTGGTTTCTGCGTTGTTGGCTCGTGGTCAGCGTGTCCTGGTCACCAGCGAGAAGGCTCAGGCGCTGCGGGTCCTTCGCGACAAGCTCCCATCGGAACTGCAGGAACTTTGTGTTTCGGTCACGGACGCCGGCCGCGGTGGCTCGGCCGAGCTGAATCGCAGCGTCAGCGAGATCGCGACCCGCAAGGCCCAGTTCGATCCGCGCCGCGCCGCGGCCCACATCGACGAGGTGGCGCAACGACGCGACACCGCACTCAGTCGCCGTGCGATGCTGACGGAACGCATCCGTCAAGCTCGTGCGTCCGAGACGCTGGCCCACGCCGATGTCGCACCCGGCTATTCGGGAACTCCGGCCGAGATCGTCCGGAAGGTCACGGCGCAGAGCGCCAACCACGACTGGCTACGTGGCACCCTCGCCACGGATACTCCGCCGCTCACTTCGGAGGAGTTCCAGACGCTGCTCGCCCTGTCCGAAAGGTCTCGGCCAGGTCGAGCCGAGCGCCGACGGCAGTATTTCCCCGACTTGGAGTTGCCGAGCCTCTCCGATCTCGAACTCGCCTGCGAAGCTGTTCGCAACAGTCCGGCTTCGGGTGGCGCCCCCACTTCGGGACTGCTTCGGATGTTGGAGGGTGCTGCTCCCGACGTTCTCGAACGGATCCGCGAGCAGTGCGACCATCTGCAGCGTGCGCTGCTCGATGTCGACGGTTTAGAGCCTGCATTCCGGAACCTCGCCGACGCAGTACTCTCCGGACGGATCGATTATCTGTGGGACAAGACTGCGCACATCCGCGAGCTGGTCACCGTCGCCTACAACGCCGACGTCTTCCTCGGTACGACTACTGTCGTCGACAGTCCGGTGGATGGACGAAATGCGTTGCATGCCTATGACGCGCTCGCCAGGGCGCTCGAGGGCGGCGAGACGTGGCGAAGCGGACTCGCCCGTTTCCGCAGGGGCGACGAGCAGACCGCGGTGGAGGCGCTGGGCAGGGTTGCCACCGTCGACGGCGTCGAGGCCACGACTGCGCCACTGGCTCGTGCGGTCGCCGAGCATCTTCGTGCGCTCGATGCCATCCAGTCCGTCGCTCTCATCCTTCGGGATCTCGGCATCGAGATCGACCTCTCGGGATCTCGCAGTCAGATGATCGGTGTGGTAGCGAGGGCTGCCCGGTCTCGCGATCTGGTGGACGTTCTCGCGGTGCGTGCCAAGGACGTGGCGCGTGTGCTGCAGCAGGCGAGTCCCGGGGCGCCGCGTATTGCGAGCCTGGATCAGGCCCGGTCCGTCGCGGCTGCGGCGCAGGCGATCGCTGCAGCAGGCTATGCAGAGGCAAATCGCTCCTGGCTCATGGATATCGCCTCTCATGTCCGGGCAAGAATGACGCACGGGATGCCGCCGGAAGGGCACGTGCTCGTCCGGGCCATCGAATCCGCGGAGTTCGGCAGGATCCATACGGCGATCGAGTCCTGGCACGCTGCGATCCGCGAGTACCAGGAAGAACGTCACCTCGAATTGCTACAGACTCGGCTGACCGATGCGGCGCCCGCGTTGGCGCACGCCATCGCCGAGAATCCCTCGTCCGCGGAGTGGTCGGTTCGCCTGAACTACATCGAGCAGGCATGGGCGTGGCGTCGGGCATACGACTGGGTGCAGCAGCACTCCCACGCCGTCGACGATCAGCATCTCCAGCACGAACTCGACGCGACAGAGAAAGACATCGCGCAGCTCACCGCACAGTTGGCCGCGGAACGCGCATGGAGTGCGTGCCTCGAGCGAACGACGGCGGCCCAGGTCCAAGCGCTGCAAACCTACCGCGATCACGTGACCAGCATCGGAAAGGGAACCGGCAAGTACGCGGAACGCTTCCGTGCAGGTGCGCGTGAGGCGATGCAGGTGGCGCAGCAGGCGGTCCCGGCATGGGTCATGCCTCTGCAACAGGTACTGGCATCCATTCCCGCCGAACAGAACTCGTTCGACGTCGTCATCGTCGACGAGGCGAGCCAGGCCGACATCAGCAGCCTGTTCCTGCTGTGGCTTGCTCCTCGGGTGATCGTGGTGGGCGACGACAAGCAGTGTGCGCCCAGTGATGTCTCGTCGGGTGCGCTCGAAGGGGTCTTCACCCGACTCGACTCATATCTGCCCGACATCCCGAAGTACCTGCGCGACAGCTTTACCCCTCGCTCCAGTGTCTTCTCGTTGCTCCGCTCGAGGTTCGGCAGTGTGATTCGGCTGCGCGAGCACTTCCGGTGCATGCCCGAGATCATCAACTGGTCCAGTGGACAGTTCTACGCCGATGCGCCATTGGTGCCGGTGCGTCAGTTCGGTGCCGACCGTCTGCCGCCGCTGCGAACCACCTATGTCGAGGGCGGCGTGGTCACCGGACGGAACGCGACGCTCTCCAACAGGGTCGAAGCACGCGCCATCGCCGACACGATCAAGCAATGCCTGTCGGACGAGGCATACGACGGCAAGACCTTCGGTGTCGTCGTTCTGCAGGGGCAAGCGCAGGTCGACGTCATCACGAACGAACTGCTCGACCGCTTGACGCCCGAGCAGTGGGAAGAGCGACGACTGCGTGTAGGAACGCCGCCCGACTTCCAGGGCGACGAACGGCACGTGGTCTTCCTCTCGATGGTCGTCGCGCCGGAACAGAACATCATGGCGATGACGAAGACCGAGTACCAACGACGGTTCAATGTCGCCGCGTCCCGCGCGCAGGACCAGATGTGGCTGTTCCATTCGCGCACCGTCGAATCGCTGCGCTCGACCGACCTGCGGCATTCGTTGCTCACCTACATGCAGTCGACGTCGCCCGCGCCGGCAGAGCCGATGCCCGAGGGCGTGACCCGCGACGATCGGCACCACGCGTTCGACAGCCTCTTCGAGCAGCGCGTGTTCCTCGACATCGTAGCTCGCGGTTACCACGTGAATCCGCAGGTGGAGGCGAACGGCCGACGGATCGATCTCGTGGTCACCGGTGCAGCAGGGAAGCTCGCCGTCGAGTGCGACGGCGATCATTGGCATACGAGTCCCGAACAGCAGCGCGCCGACCTCGAACGTGAACGAGAGCTGCAACGCTGTGGATGGCAGTTCTGGCGCATCCGCGAATCGGAGTACTACCTCGATCCTGTGGGATCGATGAGAGGTCTCTGGGAGGAGCTCGACAGGCGCGGTATCAGGCCGCACGTCGTCGGAGTGAACGACGTCGTCACTGCCGTGCAGGAGACCTGGACTCCGGTAGAACTCGTGGAGGACGACTCGCCGGTCGACGACGTCGTCGACGTCCTCGACCAGCCGATCCTTCCCCCGGAACCGGTCGTGAAGATCACGGAACCGCAACCGGTTCACGTTGAGGTGCCCCCACCTGCGACTGCACCTTCCGTTCACACCGATCCTGAGATCCTTGCGGACCCCGCTCCTGATGTGCCGGAAGTGGAACCGCCGACAGGGCCGCAGGAGCAGATCGCGCTTGCTACTGCAATTACGACAGCGCTGGCTTCGGGCCCCTTGCCCGTCAGCAAGATCGCGGCTCGGTTGGGGGAGGACTGGAAAGTGGTCCTTGCCGATCTCGACAGGCTGATTGCCGCCGGTCGGGTCGGTGAAGTTGCAGTTTTCGGAAAGCTGACGCAATACCACCTCCTGGATGCGTCTCCGGAAGAAGTAGAGGACATCCCGGCTGCCACGCTGGAAGAAAGCCCTCCTGACGTTGCGGTCCTCGAACCTGCCGCGGAGCAGACGATCACAACAGACGAGTCGCCAGATCTCGCGACGTCGATAGTGGAGGTCCTCGCTTCCGGGCCCCTGCCAGTCGGAAAGATCGCCGAACAGGTAGGGGAGCACTGGAGGATTGTCCACGCCGGACTGGACCAGCTCCTTCTCGAGGGGCGAATCGAAGAGGTCACGGCGTTCGGGAAACTGACCGAATATCACCTCGTGGACGTGGCGTCACGGACCGAGAACAGCGAGTCGCCGCTACCACCTGCCGCGGGCTCGCAGGCCGACTCGCCGGGTTCGGTGTTACCGCCTGTGCAGACGGCGGTCGTTCCCGGCTGGGAGACCATGCCGGCGTCGGCGATCGAATCGCTCCCACCGAGTCTCGCGTCGCGGATCGTGGAGCAGCTCTCGTCTGGGCCGGTGTCTCTCGCGGATCTCGAGTTCCGGCTGAACGAGCCGCGGGACCGCATCGAAGCCGTCGTGGAGGAGTTGATCGCTCGGGGGCGCGCGGTATGGATGCCGGAACGCGGCCCGCGCGTATACGCCCTGGCGTCACCGGCAGATCGGACAGTGGCGGACGACGAGAGTGCTCCTACCTCTCGGTCGGCTGTGATACCCCGAGCTGTCTCGGTGGCCGATCTGCCACCGGCACGTCTCGACTCGGTCGCGGAGATACTCATCACCGCTGCAACAATCGCGGACCTGTCAGTGGAGCGCGCAAAGAAGCTGAGCAGACTCGATCACGAGAGTGTCATGCAGATCATCTCGAATCTGGAAGCAGACGGGAAACTGGTGCGTCGAGACGATGCTTCGGGACCCGTGTGGGGACGGGGTGACCGGTGACGGCACCCACTTTGGCCGGACCACCTTTACGTGCCTGGCAACGTGAAGCTTTCGATGCCTGGACGAGGGCAGACCGTAGTGCCGTCGTCGAGGCTGTCACCGGAACAGGGAAAACGACGCTCGGAATCGCAGCAGTCGCCGACGGCGTCGCTCGTGGCGTGGACGTCTTGGTCGTCGTGCCCGGGATCGAACTGCTCGAGCAATGGCATCGCGCGATCCGTCGAACGCTCCCCGATGTCCCCGTCGGTCGGCGGGGCGGCGGTCACTCGGACAATTTTGAAGGCAAGCGAATTCTGGTCAGCACCGTGCACTCGGCGATCAGCACCTCCGCGCCGCAACCGTCGGGCTCCGCGCTGCTGGTTGCGGATGAGGTGCATCGGTACGGTGCCGTCACGTTCTCGAAGCTGCTGACGGATCGATTCCCCGAAAGAATCGGTCTCACTGCCACTTTCGAACGGTCGGATGACGGTGTGGAAAGGTTCCTCCTGCCGTACTTCCGGACCGTCGTAGAGGGTTGTAGCTACGAACGCGGGCACGCCGACGGCATTCTCGCCCCGGTGAACGTCATGCTCGTTGCGGTCCCGTTCGATCCGATCGAGGCTGTCGAATACCAGGAGTACGACGAGCTGGCCCGCAAGCTCCGGGGCGATCTGATCGAGAAGTTCGGATGCGCCGGCGAGCCGTTCGGCGAGTTCATGCGCGACGTCCAATTGCTCGGTGGCGGCGACGGTGCGGATCGATCGACATGGGTGGCACGAAAGTACTTGCACGCGTTCTCGAAACGTCGATCCCTGCTCGCGGAATGCCGTGGTAAGCGGGAAGTGCTGCGCGGCCTGGGCGTGGTGCTCAAAGAAACCGGTCGCGCTCTCGCATTCTCGGAGACACGCGAGTCGTCGCGAGCTGCCGCGGAGGTACTGCTGGAGGAAGGCGTGCTGGCAGCACCTTTCACGAGCGACCTCAGCAGATCGGACCGAACGCGACTGCTGAACGAATTCAAGAACGGCACGCTGACCGCCCTGGTGGCACCGAAGGTGCTGGACGAGGGCGTGGACGTCCCGGAAGCCGACGTCGGAATCATCCTGGCCAGCAGTAAGAGCAGACGGCAGATGATTCAGCGGATGGGTCGGATCATCAGGCCGAAGTCCGACGGGAGGCCTGCGTCGTTCCTGGTGATGTACGCGGAGAACAGCTCGGAGGATCCTGCGAACGGGGCGCACGGAACGTTTCTCGAGCAGCTCACCGGCATCGCCTCTCAGGTGGTGACGGTTTCTGCAGAGGACGCCCCCGACCTTCTTCGGGAGTGGATGAATTCTGCCCGGAGCGACGACAAGGTCGAACCGGCGGCGTTCGGTGCACCGGTGGTCGAACAACCTGCCCCGAGTTCGGCTTCGGTCGAAGAGGTCGCTGCGATCGCGCAGCGTCTGATCGAGGAGGAAGTCCCTGAGGAAGCGCTTGTCGCCGGTACCGAGAATGCGGAGATCTCCGAGATCCTGCTGAACGTGGGAGTCAAAGGCTCGGTCGACGACTTCGACACCGTACTTTCGTGCCTGTCGATACTCGAACCCCGTCAGGTATCGGTACTGGTCATGCGCTATGGGCTTGGTGGGCAGCCACCGAAGAGACAAGCAGAGATCGGTGCGCGGCTAGGGCTGTCGTCGAGCCAGGTCGGCCGAATCGAGCGGACCGCGATCGCGCACCTGGGAGACACGGTGGCCGGTCAGCTGTTGTCGGACGTCATGGCGCGGATGGAGAGCGTGTAGTGGCCCAGTGGTTCGAGGGGTTCGACGGTCAGATCGTTCTCGACGACGACTACCTGTGGATCCTGCGTGAAGACATTCCGGCCGACCTGACACACGGCACGGTGCTGCCGACCCTACGGGCACATCGTGGGGCGGTGATCGGGACGGAGTTCCGGCCTGCCACCGCGAGCGACCTCGGCACACTGCGGATCAAGGTCTCCAGCGGTCGCGCTGCGCCTCGTGATCGTCATCCTGCGGGGTTCGATACGGTCCGGTTCTCGTTGACGAGCAACGACCGGTTCTCCACGGTCCATTTGCTCTTGGCCGCCACTGCGGCGGACGCGATGGAAGCAGTGGCGCCGGACGACCAGTTGCGTGCAGCGTTGGACGAACTCGACGGCATTGCCACGCAGACCGAGTTGGCCGGCGTCCTGGGCGAGAGTCCCGACGTCATGCAGGTCGTGGACGGCGTGACATGGAACTCCGTCGGAAAACTGTGGGTGGCAGCGGGAGGCACGTCGACGGTGCCCGCCGATACTCGACTCGAGTGGATCCGCGCACTTCGAGAGCTGACACGGCGGGTGCCCGCGAACGCGGGGATCAAGACGTTGCAGACCGCAGTGGGAGCGACTGCACTGCGCCACCTCGACAGTCAGCGCATCGGAGCCTTGTGGGAGTCCGTGCTGTCCGAGGTGCTGCCCCCGCGCGTGGAGACGTCATCGGAGGATGGGGGAGGAGAAGTTGTGCCGGGTAAGCCTGTGCCGGTACGACGGGCTCCGACGTCGGAGCCGCAGGTGCGCCCGCGGACGAGAGTATGGACGAAGTGGGACTCCGCCACCAGCCATGATCAGGAAACACGCGCAGGTCTCGCACGTCCCGCGAATTCGACCGATGCTGCCGCCGAGTCACCGGAGCGGAGCAGTGGAACCCGAGGAGACAAGGCACTCCGAGATCGAAAGACCGCGTTCAGCGGAAAACGAATCCGCGTCCATCTCGATTGCGATGGGCACCGCGTGAAGGCGATCTTCGATCCGGAGACAGGAGCAACGGAGATCACCTCGGCTCCGGTTCGAGCCTTGCTCGGCTCGGTGCATGCCGATCCCGATGCAGCCGCCGGTGCGGTCACTACCACGTTTCGACTGGGAGACGAAGGACCGTTCGACGGTTGGCAGTTGTGGCGGATCGACGACAACTCCGGCCGGCCGCTCGCCGAGGTTCCCGAAGCGAGACCGCTCGTCTGACGCTTGTCGTCGCGCTTTACCGATGCAATGCCCACCCCTCGAGATGGCTTTGTAACGCCGGTCCGCGCCCGCGGTATCAACAGGGCAAGCAGGGTGTTCATCAAGTTCGGAAAGTGATCGGTACCGGTAGAGAATGACTACGTCTGAGTCCTGTGTAAAGGGTCTGCGAGAGCTCGCCGCCGACGAGCGCTGCAAGCCTCGAGCGGACGACCTGGAATTGCTGGCGAAGGACATCGAGTCGGGTGACTCCGACAAGTGGGTAGGCATCGACCTGCTGGCGGCATTTCCCGCGTCCACCACGGCGAGTGTCCGGAAGTTCGGAATCGTGGAGAGCCTTCTCGGTGCCCTCGCTGCCATAGCGGTTTTCGCGCCGGTGGCATGGACGTGGTTCAGCCTACGTGCTGCATCGCAGGCCTACTCGAACATGACCGGAGACGGCATCAGGCCCGACGACACCTTCCTGGGGCTGTGGATCTCGGGCTTCGATGGCTACCTGACAGGGTGGCATCGACTTTCGTGGGTCGCGCTGGTCTCGATTCTCGTCATCGTTGTGGCAGTCCTTCTCGTCATCGCGCAGCGGGTCGTCAGTAGTGCGGCAGACAAGAAAGAGGACGAGGAAGCAGTCGCATTCGAAGCGCGCCGTATCAGCGTCCTTTGTGCTGCTCAACGTGAGATCGGTGGTCAGCATACGGCCGACCCGAGCGCCATCGAAGCGATCGTGCGAAGCTCGATCAAGAAGCTTTCCGAAGCTCACGACGCAACGAAGGAAGGGATCGATCGCCTCAACGCGACGTCCGCCTCGCTCGAGACGACAGCTGCGACGATGACCGCCGCTGCCGACGCCACGCAATCCTCGCTCCAGGGTGTCGAGTACGCCGCGAAGGTCCTGGAGACGACCGCCGACGAGAGTCAACGACGAGCGGCGAAGACCCTCGATCACTTCACCGACCAACTTCAGGATCAGCTCACGAAGGTGCAGTCGGAGACCGGCCGTGTCGTCGCACAATCGTCCGACGCGATCAGATCGACGATCGACGATCTCGTTGCCGGCGTCGCGCTGATGGAGAGATCGCAGAGTGCCATTGCAGGCAGCGTCGACACGATGGACAGGCGCAGCGTCGACACCGGCCGCGAACTGCAGGCAGCAGTGTTCGAACTCCGATCTGCCGTGGAGGGGATCGATCGCTCTCTCCTCCGGCACGAAAGTGCGTTGCAGGCGCAGGCGTCGGATCTCACCGCGGCGCGCGATGCTGTCGAGATGATGCTGCGGCGACTCGAGCTCATGGGACACGAACAGAGCGGCGACCATGTCGAAACGGTCTGAGCGCCGCGGGCGGGGATTGCTCCGGCCGGAAGCGCTCGCCGGGTGGATCTTCGCCGATCTGTTGATCGTGCTGTTCATCGTGGGGCTGGGTTCCGCCACAGCACCGGAGATACCCGATCCCGCGGCCGTCGAGGAACCGTTGCCGAAGATCGTCGGCATGCGCCAGGATCCGGAGATCCTCACGATCGATTACGACGCCGGGGCACTTATCGGATCCGGTGCAGGATCCGAGGACGAAGGGCGGTTGGTGTGTGAGCGCCTGAACGAAGTGACCGGTGCGCTGCAGGGCGAACGAGCCGCGCTCGCTCTGATATTCGGCGGTGGCAAAGATATCGGAGTGGCGCTCGAATCCGCAGTCCGGATCGCGGAACAGTTACCCTGTGCAGCGCCTACCTTGTTCGATGGGACGACGACCCGTGACTTCTGGGACGGCTCCCTCCCGCCTGGAACCGGGCGCCTCGAAGTCTTCCTTTTCACGACCGATTGATTCGACCGAAGAGAGCTGAAATGGGCCAGAACATTCTTCCGTTCTATCTGGTGTGCGACGAGTCCGCTTCCATGTCGGGCGACGCGATCGACGCCATGAACAAGGCGTTGCCGGAGTTGCATGCCGAGATCGGCATGAACCCGGTCGTGTCCGACAAGACGCAGTTCGCGATCATCGGATTCAGTAACGAAGCGGAAGTCCTTCTCGAGTTGTCGGACCTGAGCCAGATCGCGGGCCTCCCGGTCCTGACGGCAAAGGGCGGCACGAACTTCGCGGCGGCGATGCGGTGCTTGAAGTCCCAGATCGAGCTCGATCTGGATCGCCTCAAGTCTCAAGGGCACAAGGTGTTCCGCCCGGTGGTGTTCTTCCTTACCGATGGACAGCCGACCTCCGATTGGGAGGTCGAGTACAACGAGCTCACGTCGCCGAGCTTCCGGTACCGTCCGAACATCGTCTCGTTCGGCATCGGCGATGCCGATCGCGACGTCATTTCGGCTATCGCGAACTTCCGTGCGTTCATCCAGGAGGACACCTCGATGTCCCCGGCGGTAGCGCTGCAGGAGTTCGCTACCGCACTGACGAAGTCGATCGTGAAATCCGGGGTCAGCATGACCAAGGAAGGCGGACTCCAGTTGCAGACCCCCACTCAGGTGGACGGTTTCACTGCCCTCGACGTCGACACGGTATAACGCGATGAGCAACTTCCCCGAGCACAGCAACAACGATGCGCCCGAGTCCGCCCTGATAAATCCGGCGTCCTTCGAAGAGGGAGAGCCCGCCATCCGGGAAGACTCCTACGCATCCGAATACTCGCAGCGTCCTGTGGGTACCGAGCCATTCGCGTACCCGCCGCGTCCGACGCAGCCTCCGCCACCGCCCGCACCGGCACGGCCACAGGTAGTGCCTGCTCCCACCGAAACCCAGTGGGGACAACCCGCGGAGGCGCCGAGTGCCATGGCAACTCCGGATGCTGCCGTTCCTCCGCAAGCGGCCACCCCGGTTGTCGAACACGCGTACCGCACGTTCGGAGCGCCTGCGCGACTCAAGCCCATGCCGAGCAAGGTTGTCGAACAACCCTTGCGCAGCTTCGAAACCGTGCGGGATACCGTCATGGACTGGCTCGAGGACCGGCTCGGTGACTTGCGGGCAGTTTCGACCCGAGGACATATCCACCGCTATCTCGCAGAGGTGCGCCAGGACAATTTCGCCTTCTCGCGGGGCACCAACTATCTCGCGCTGGCCGTCTCGGACGGAGTGGGCAATGCGAAGTCGTCGCATCTCGGGTCGGCCTTGGCCTCGAGGACCATCGTCGAAAACGAGGCGCTTCTCGGGGAAATCGTCTCCGCGCGCACGCCTGCCGAAGTGTCTCTCCGGGACATCGCCACTTTGCTGCGTTCGGTGGCGACTGACGCAGAAGTGGATGCCGCCGAGGTATCCACAACTCTGACAGCAGCAATTGTGCTGGACAATCCGTCCCAGGTGGGGGAGAACACCGTGGTTCTCGCCCAGATCGGAGATTCGCCGGCATTCAAGTTGTCGCGTGGCGAGTGGATCGAACTGACATGCCCGGCTCTCCAGTCCGGGCCCGGTGACCTCATCGACAACTCGGTGAATCCGCTCCCGGGCCACCACATGGCTTCGGTATGGGTGGAAACCTTCCGACCGGGGGAGACCCTCGTCCTTGCTACCGACGGGGTGGGTGATCCGGTCAAGTCCAACGGTGAGTATGCCGATGCGTTGACACAGCTCTGGCGTTTCGCAGCGCCGTCGCCGGCCGATCTGCTCAAGGTTCTCGATGCGACTGTGAAGTCGTTCGACGACGATCGAACGATCGTGGGATTCCGATTCGGCGAACCGCAGCGATGAACGCCACGAACCTTGCGACGCTGAAACTGGGACCGAGACTCGGGGACGGCGGTCAAGGCGCTGTCTACGAGTTGGCGGACGATCCGACCCGAGTGTTCAAGAAATACCACAGTCCGTCCGGTCCTGGCTTCTCTGCTTCGACGCTCGATGCGTTGATCGGCATGCGAGGCAAGCTGTCCAACGGCGGACGTCCGGTCGATGAGTGGGCTGCGTGGCCGAGCTCGGTCGTACGTGACGCTCAGAACGTGGTCGGGTTTCTCATGCCCCGGGTGCCGACGGAGTTCACCTTTCAAGCGCACGGGAAGCGGCGTTTGTCCGAGCTCGGTGTACTGCTGGCCAAGAAGTCCAGTCCATTGTTCGCAGGCGTCACGCTTCCCACTTTGGAGGAGCGAATCGCGATCCTTCGCAACCTGGCGAGGGCGGTGGGTGTGCTGCACGAGCACCGGATCGTTATCGGTGACCTGTCCTTCGCGAACATCTTCTGGTCGCTGTCTCCGGAACCGCGTGTGATGCTGATCGATTGCGATGGCATGCGACCCGACGGCTTACCTCCTGTTCTTCCCCAAGCCGAAACGCCGGACTGGGACGATCCCTTCGCTGCACCTCGCACCGCGCCGACGTTCGACCGCGACTGCTACAAGCTTGCACTCGCAGTGATGAGGGTCCTCGGCGGGGAAATCGACTGCCGGCCGACCGAACTCGACAGTGTCGCGTTCGATGGCGTCGAGCCGGCGATGGACCACCGATTGCGAGAGCTTCTTCGTCAGGCAGCAGGCCCCGAGGGGACACGACCATCTGCGAGGGTGTGGGAAGCGGCGTTGAGTGACCGCGTCACCGTTCCTGTACAGCCGACGATGCGCCGGACCGTCGCAGCCCCGAAACCGAAACCCGAACTACTGGGCACCGGTGAACGCAAGTTCCGGCCCGTGACTCCTCCGAAGAGGTAAGCGCTAGATGGTATTCGTCGTCGCGATCGTCGCTGCCGTGGTCGTGCTTCTGGCTCTTGTAGGCACATTGGTGCGCCGGCGCAGGCGTTGGCGAAACAAGGGAATGGTCCTTGCGCCGGAGTTCCAGACTCGTGACCACGCTCCTGTGAGTCATGCCGAACCAGGCTATGCGGAGATGTCGTACGACGATTGGTGGGAAAGTGACTTCTTCTCCGACAGGAGCCTCGAACCGCCCCGCTCGGATCCTGCGAAGGCTCCTGAGCATCCCGCCCGCAGCTGGGAAGCGATACCTGCGGAACGGTCGGAGCCCGTCGATCTGACGAAATCCGCTGCGAAGGAGATTGCGCGTCAGCGTCGTCAGCGAGCTGAGGAACGGCGGCGAAAGCTGCTTCTGCGCGGGGGTATTCAGTATGAGGACGACGCGAGTCTGGAGCGTGAGCAACAGCTCGGCGCCGGCGGTCAGGGCGCTGTTTACGGACTGGTCGACAACACCGGTCAAGTTGCCAAGTACTGGGATATGCCACTGACTCGAGGAACCCGTGAATTGGAAGAACTCGTCCATAGAAGAACGGACGTAGAGGCATCGGTTTCTGGGCATCCTATCCACCTGTGCTGGCCCGAGAGCCCCGTTCGAAGAGGCGGAGAACTCATCGGTTACACGATGCCGAGGATCGGCGGGCAGTTCTACTTCGAGATGACGTTCGGCTCTGTCACCAAGACACATCCGCGTGAACTGCAGCATGCGATCCCACGCAAACAGGGTGCTGTGCCTTTTCCCTTCGAGGTCGACGATCGACAACGTCTCGAACTCGTCTATCTAGTGGCCGTATTTCTCGACGGAATGCACAGAAACGACATCGTCTACGGAGACTTTTCGTGGATGAACTTCACGTTCTCGCTCGACCCCGTGGAGTTGTGCGTGCTCGACTTCGACTCGTCACGCGTCCAGGGCAGTCTCCCGTTCACGAGGAGTCTCCCTCTCGACAGTCCCAACTGGGAAGATCCTCAATGGCAGGGGTCGGCCGTCGTGCGAATGGATTCCGACCGCTACAAGTTCGCGCTCTTCGCCTACCGAATGCTGGTGGCGAAGAGTTTGGATGCAGAGATCGATCCGGATCGAGCAGCGGAGTGGGGACGCGATACCGGTTCCACACTGCTCAGTGGCTTGTGGTCTCGAGCGATGGGGGTGGCAGGTACGAGGCCTCCTTTATCGCAGTGGGTAGCTGCCTTGGAGCAGGCTCGGCGTGATATGTCGGTTCTGGAGAGCTACTAGTTGGTGAGGGCTGCACGGCGAGCAGTCGCATCGTCCGGCGAACTGCGATAGTTGTGGAACGCCGTTCACTGAGCATCCGGCGTCTGGGTCGGACTCACCCACCGCGGGTATGTCCCTGTCACCGGTCGCCAATAGAATCTCCAGTCATGACCGCTGCTCCACGCCCGTCCAGTGTCGCGAATCCGCACATTGTGGACTTGTTCGCCGGACCCGGCGGGTTGGATGTAGCAGCTACCTGGCTCGGAGTGCCGGTTGTGGGCATCGAATGGGATGCGAATGCGTGCGCGACTCGACGCGCGGCAGGCCTGGAGACGCAGCAGGGAGACGTCCGGGAGTTCGGGCCGGCAGACTTTCCAGAAGCGAACGTTCTCGCAGGTGGACCTCCATGCCAGACATACACGGTCGCTGGGACAGGCGCCGGTCGCATGGCGCTGGAGCGTGTACTTCGGTTGGTGAAGTCGATGAGCGTCGGGGAACGCGTCGACCATCAGTTGGCACGCTTCGACGACGAGCGCACCGGACTCGTACTCGAACCACTCCGGTGGGCGCTCCATGCACACGGTGCCGGCAACCCGTACCAGGCGATCGTCCTGGAGCAGGTTCCGGCAGTGCTGCCCGTGTGGGTGGCCATGGGAGAAGTGCTCGAAGGACTCGGCTACAGCGTGGCGACGGGAGTCCTGAGAACAGAAGAGTACGGCGTCCCACAAACACGTCGTCGCGCCATCTTGCTCGCCCGATACAGGGATGAGGTGCAGCTACCTCTCCCGACGCACCGGCCGTATCGAAAAGGTATCGCCCGAGATCTGGGCAGCGTCGACCTGAAGCCGTGGAACACCATGGGTGATGCGTTGGCGCGTACTCGGGGATACGGCTTTTCGGTCGTCTCCAACTACGGGACGGGCGGCGATCCGAAGGCACGCGGACGTCGTACTTCGAACGAACCCGCATTCACAGTGACAGGGAAAGTGTCGAGAAATCGCGTCGTCGACGCCCTGGGTCTCGAGGTCGCCCGATTCACCGCAGCAGAGGCGGGTCGTCTCCAGACATTTCCGATCGACTTTCCCTGGAGCGGTGGCGACATAGCGCAACAGATCGGAAATGCCATTCCTCCCCGTCTAGGAGCTCAGATTCTGGCCTCGGCTCTGGGAACGATTCACACCGTCGACGACGATTTTCTCTGCGATGCCATGCAGAGACGGTGGTCGAGCTCGATGCGGTCCGTTGTCCCGACTGGGGACTGATCGGTCGTTCGGTTCGTTTCTCCGTGTGATGGCGTAACAGTTTCGGCGTGTCGGACATATGTCCCTAGGAAGGGTGTCGGAGCCAAGCAGTATGGTTCCACAACTAACTAGTTCAGAGTGCGACACAGGATGGGCATGGCAGACGACTGGAAGTTCGAGGTCCCCACGACCGGCACGAAGCATCTGCCGCCGGACGCCCGATACATGGAGGCACTCAGTAGCCAGGGGTACGGGTTCGAAGTCGCGATTGCCGACCTGGTCGACAACTCGATCGACGCCGGTGCGAAGGACGTAGTGATCCATTTCCTTCGCGACGGTGACCAGTTGGTCAGCCTTCTCATCATCGATGACGGAGAAGGGATGACAGACGAGGGTCTGGATGTCGCAATGACCGTCGGAGGCCAGCGGAACTACGGGCGGCAAGCGCTCGGGATGTTCGGCACGGGCCTGAAGTCCGCCTCCCTCAGCCACGCATCTGCCGTCACCGTCGTGAGCAAGACCAAGAAGACCCGTCCCGCGGGCCGCCGTTGGCTCATGGAGCGCGCACTCTCGAGTTTCCAGTGCGACATCGTCGATCCCTACTACGCTCAGACACTCATCGACCGCTACTACCAGTGCCCGATCACGTGGCAGGGCACGGTCATTCGTTGGGACGGGGTCAAGAACTTCCCGCAACGCGGGGGGAGTGGACAGACCGACCGCTACCTGCATCGGACGATCAACAAGCTCGGCCTACATCTCGGCCTGTATCTCCACCGATTCCTCGCGCGTGACGACTTCAACATCACCATTGCTGTCGAGGACGTCTCGACCGGAATGGAGTACATGAACTTCGGTGTGGTTCCGCTCGACCCGTTCGGTTACCCGGTTTCCGGACATCCGGAGTACCCGCGTCGGTTTGTCGCAGACGTACCGTCGGTGGGGCAGCTCGGTCTCGACGCCCACATCTGGGTCCCGAAATCCAACCTCGACGAGTACCGGGCTGTCGGGTCCGTAATTGAGCGTCAGGGCTTCTACTTCTACCGCCACAACCGCTTGGTGCAGGCAGGCGGATGGAATAACTTCCGTCAACCCGAACAGCACCTGTCCCTGGCCCGAGTTGCGGTCGATCTACCTTCAGGCTCGGAGAAGGTCTTCCGCCTCACGGTCAAGAAGGAGGGCGTCGAGATGTCGCCCGAGGTGGTGTCGGCGTTGGAGGAGGCCGCCGACGATCAGGGACGGCTCTTCACCCAATACCTCACCGACGCGGACACCACGTACCGCGACGCACGCAAGAGGTCCGGTACCGTTCGGAAGCCCGTAATTCCTGCTGGAAAGGGAATCGACACCTCGGTACGGGAGACGATCGAGGACGAGCTTCCGGTACTTCCCGGCGAGGATCCCATCTCGGTGCGATGGACGAAGCTCGATACCGATGTCTTCTTCGAGGTCGATCGTGACGGTCGGTCGATCAACCTGAATCAGCACTACCGGGCCGCGATCCTGGGAGGACGTCGTGGGACGCTCAATGACGCCCAGGTCGTCAAGTCCTTGATGTACCTGATGCTTCACCAGGTTTTCGAGAAGGAATACAGCGGTCCCCGCGAGAAGGACAACCTGCAACTGTGGCAGTCGGTGCTCGTGTCGGCGGCTCGCGCCGAGATGGAACGCATGACCGACGATGATTGATCGAACAGACCTTCAATGGTCGACCGTCGAGTACTACCTCGGCGAAGCACTCGGAGCGAGCTATCGACTGTCTCACGACGGTGAGTCCCCGCTGGTGACTTACGAAGTCGACGGTGGTTCGCGTGAGATCGCGCTGTTGGTCGAGCTCGACAGGTACAAGAGCGCACCCCAGTCCACACTGCCGGCCATCGCGATCGACCGAGTGGATTACAACGGCAAGCACATGGCCCGCATCCGGACCACAGAATCCTCGCTCATGCGGGATTTCCACGACCTGGCGCTGGCCGTCGCGGGGAGGATTGTCAATGAGAAACGCTCACTGCATGCAGCTTTCCGTGAAACTGTACGGGCATGGAGTGCCCTACTCGATCAGAAACGTGTTGAGGGAGTGGGCCGCCGCATCGGCTTGCACGGTGAGCTCGTGATGCTCTCAGCTCTAGCGGCACGGTATGGGTGGGCTACGGCTCTGGAATCTTGGACAGGGCCGGCTGCTGAGGAGCACGACTTCGCGTTTCCCACCTTCGACATCGAAGTGAAGACGACGGCATCCGAACGACGTCGACATTCGATCAACGGGTTGGACCAGCTCGTCGAGTCCGGTGGTCGTCCTTTGTGGTTCGTCTCTGTCAGGGTCACCCGCGGAGGAGCTGGGGGCCGAACTCTGTCCGAATCGATCGATGCCGTGCGCAATGCCGCCATGGCGGAGCGCAAGGAACTCGGTGGGCGCGTAACGAAGTTGGTTTCGGAGTCTCGCCTCGACCTCGATGTTCGGGACGACGAGCGGTGGACTCTGCGGGACGAACCCCTTGTACTGCCGGCAAGCTCGCTACCGCGATTGGTTGTCGACAGCCCGGCAGGACCCATAAGCGAGCGAATACTTTCCGTGCGGTATGACATCGATGTCACGGGCATGAGGCCAGGTCAGAACCCACCATTCAATATCTCGATCCGCTCCCTTCCCTGAACAATAGGAATGCGCATGACGACCAAGGACGAGCTCAGAATCGCGCTGCACAGTGCCGCGTTGACGGAGATGGCGGCCACCAAGCCGAAAAAGCTGCAGCGGGCGCTCGACTACCAGACCGAGGACATGCCTCCCGAGGCCGAACCGTTGGCTGACGAGGGAGATTTTCGAGACGCGTTGAACTCAGCAGCGCCAACCGATCAGATCGTTGAACTGTGGCGCCGTCAACTGACGAAGTGGGACTTCGCGCAGAACCCGACGTGGTGCTCTTCGGAGCCGCGGACTGATGAGCGGCGCGCCGATGTGTACAAGCTCCTGGGGCTCGATGAGAGCACGATCAAACTCCTCGACAGCTTGATCCCGGTGTCCAAGACTCCCGGACCGGTGGTCATCAGCGACAAGTTCGTCCCTTGGTACAAGCCCGAGTTGCAACAGGGTCAGTCATGGTACTGGCCTGCTTACCGGAAGTTGCTCGTCGAAGGTAAGAAGTGGCCGGAGGAAGCAGTTTCGAGTCTGGATGTCGCGTCGGATCAGGTCGTCGAGCGCCTGGCCGATCCCACGCGGGTTGAGGCGTACCAATCGAAGGGATTGGTGGTCGGCTACGTGCAGTCAGGAAAGACCGCAAACTTCACCGGTGTGATCGCAAAGGCGATCGACGCGGGATACAGGTTGGTGATCGTTCTCGGTGGAACACTGAATCTCCTTCGGGCACAGACTCAGCGGCGCATCGATATGGAACTGGTCGGCAGGGAGAACATCGTGCGTGGAGGGAGCGAGTTCGAATCCGATTACGCAGATGACCCAGCATGGAGCCAGCGCAAGTTCCTCGAGTTCGGAGACCTTCCCTCCGTGCTCGGAGCGTTCGACATCGTTCGTATGACCACGAGGGACAACGACTACAAGAGCTTGTTGCAAGGGATTGTCGCTCTTGAGTTCGAGAAGCAGGAACCTGCTCTCCCCTTGTACGATCCGCGGAATCTCCATAAATCGTCGGCTCGACTCATGGTCGTCAAGAAAAACAAGACGGTGCTGGGAAAACTCGTCAAGGACCTGAACAAGATCAAGACTCCACTGTCGGAAATTCCAGTTCTCATCATCGATGATGAGTCGGACGAAGCGTCGCTTAACACAACTGATTTGAATAAGCCGAACGCTGAGCGCACGGCAATCAACCAGAAAATTTCCGATCTGTTGAAGATGCTTCCCCGTGCGCAGTACGTGGGTTACACGGCTACGCCGTTCGCCAACGTGTTTGTCGACCCAAGTGATGCAGAGGATATCTTTCCCAAGGACTTTATCGTCTCGCTTCCTCGGCCTTATGGGTACATGGGTGCCCGTGATTTTCATGATTTGGACTCGGATGTGCCGCTCAACGAGCGGAATTTTGCCAACTCGAATGAAAAGGCGCACATTCGGGATATATCCGTTGTAGACGATGATGATGACACGTGTCTGCGTAAAGCCTTGGACATGTTCGTTCTCACTGCCGCGATGAAGCTTTATCGCGAGGACAAAGATGGGCTGGGTGATCGCTTCTTTCAGCATCACACAATGCTGGTGCACGAGTCAGGTTGGACAGCCGAGCACAGGGAGCTCTTGGGGCGGGTTACGAAGCTCTGGTTCAATTCCGGGTACCTGAGCGAGGCGGGTCACTCTCGTCTCCGTAAGCTCTTCGACGCAGACATCGCTCCGGTATCCGGCGTCCGATCAGACGGGTACGCCGTTCCGGGTTCGTATGACGAGCTAATGCCGTATGTCGGTCCGGCAACCTTCCGCATTGGTGGTGACGACAAGCCGATCATCGTCGTCAACGGTGACGCAGACATCGAGACCGGTGAAGCCGACTTTGACAAACGCTCGATCTGGAAGATTCTCATCGGTGGACAGAAGCTGTCCCGCGGTTTCACTGTCGAGGGGCTGACGATTACGTACTTCCGGCGCCGTGCCGGCAACGCCTCAAGCTTGATGCAGATGGGCCGCTGGTTCGGCTTCCGGAATGGGTACCGAGACTTGGTCAGGCTCTTCATTGGGCGTGGAGAGAAGGTTGGGAAGAAGGAGATCGACCTATACGAGGCTTTCGAGGCGATCTGCCTCGATGAGGAGAGTTTCCGCAAAGAACTCGCCCAATATTCCGAGATGGTAGACGGCGTCCCTCAGATTACGCCAGCTCAAGTGCCACCCTTGGTTTCACAGCATCTTCCGTGGCTCAAGCCAACTAGCCCGAAAAAGATGTACAACGCACGACTCGTTGAGATCGCGTCGCCCGGCGAATGGGTGGAGCCGACTGCGTACCCGATGACAAGCAAGGATCTCACCCACAATACGAACCTTTGGCTTCCGGTTCTCGAGTCGCTATCCAGTAGCCCAATTCGATTTGCCTGTGATTCGGACGACGGTAAGAAATACAGCTTCGACGCTCTGAAGGGATCGATCTCTCCGGATGTTTTTCTGGACATTGCGTCCAGTCTCAAGTGGTGTGCTCCCACCCAATTCGCGCCTCACCTCGCATACCTCCGGGAAATTACCGGCGGAAGGCATGCTCAGGTAGAGGAATGGGCTGTATTGGCTCCTCAGTTGGGGTTGTCTAAAGGGACGGAAACGTCCGAGGGGGGTCATGGCCTTGTATTGGGCGCGCGTGAGGACTCGGTTTCCTGGTTCCTGCGAAGCAGGCGTAGAAATCCGCTTTTCGGTGCAATTAGCGAACCGAAGCACCGTACGGTGCCAAGGCGTATCGCCGGGGCTCTTGCTACAGAGTGCAACGAGGAGACTAAAGCGCTAACGGGGTCCAGAAAGGGTGCGATCCTCTTGTATCCGGTGATCGAGCGGAAAAAGGACCCAAATGGCCAGGACAAGCCGCTTCCGATTCGTGGGGACGGAAGTATTGATCCAAGCGAACTCGTCATAGCCTTCGCGTTCGTCGCGCCGACTTCTGCACGCGCCGGTGATGGTCGGGTGGTCCGCTTTACGACGGTTGACTCGTCGAGAGAAGGAACCCCCATCATCGATGTGAAGGACATCCCGTAAAGAGCAGGCGTGGTCGTGCTAGGACAATGCATCCCTGAGTACGACCACGCCTGCTTCGCCGTGCTCAACCTCAGCCGAGATGTCTTGCGTTGCAGGAACGGGCCGACCGCACAGTGTCAAATTTCCTGGTGACCTCAGTGGACGGCGAGTTCGGCGAGTCTGTTGGCGAGGATTCTCCATTGCGGGTCCTCGGTGAGATGGGACCATGACACCCGGATGGCGCCGTGGATGGTGTCGTCGTCGAGATCCATCGCTTTCAGGACATGGCTGGGCTCGTAGCTCTGCGACGTGCATGCCGAGCCATTGGACACTGCCACTACGTCTTTCAAAGCGAGAATCGCTGCCTCCCCGTCCACCCCTGGGACGGAGAAGTTGAGAGTGCTCGCGAGCGTGTTGTCGAGGGATCCGTTGATACGCACGTTGAGGGGCGTGAGGGCTTCGACCAAGCCGGACCGCAGTTCGGCCACGCGAGCCGCTCTGGCTGCTTGATCCTTCATCGCCGACGAGACTGCTGTTCCCAGTCCGGCGATGAGCGGAACAGGAAGGGTGCCGGGGCGGAGTCCCCGTTCCTGCCCTCCTCCGACCAGCAGCGGTGTGAGCGGGACGCGCCGGTATCCCCGACGGCGGACGATGAGTGCGCCGATTCCTTTGGGCGCGTATAGCTTGTGGCCGGAGATACTGATCATGTCGATGCGCTTGTTCGACACGACGTTTTCCACCTTGCCGAAGGCTTGCGCTGCATCTACGTGGAAGTAGGTATCGTGGTCGCCCAAGGATCGGGCAACATCGTCGACGGGTTGGACGGCACCGGTCTCGTTGTTCGCAGCCATTACCGAGACCAAGACGGTGTCTGGACGCACGGCTTCGATGATTGCATCGGCCGAGACTCGGCCATCATGTCCGGGCTTTAGAACGGTGGCCTCGAATCCCCGCTGTACCAGGCGCTCGACCGGCTCGAGGACGGCCTTGTGTTCGATGGCAGTCGTGACGATATGCATCTTGCCGGTCTTTCGACCGTGTTCTTCGAGCCCGAGAATCGCGAGGTTGTTGCTCTCCGTCGCACCGCTGGTGAAGATGACCTCCTCCGGCTTGGCGTCGGCGCCGGCTGCAACTTCTTCCCGTGCGCGATTGACGCGCTCCTTGGCGCGCTGACCGTATGTATGGGTACGGCTACCTGCGTTGCCGTACTCATCGCGCATGAAGTGGATCACCTCGTCCAGTACTGCAGGATCGACCGGGGTGGTCGCGTTGCAGTCGAGGTAAACAGGTCCTGAACTGGGCATACGTCTGGATTCTCCCGTGTCGGACGGCGCAGCTATCGTTCCTCACTGTACGCGTAGAGGAACGTGGTGTTCGGATGACTCGGGGGGGTGTGTTCGGATGTGCATTTCCGTACAAGAACAGGTACCGTTCCGTACAACTGGTAGCGATTGGGCAGGTGCGCGGTGAACGAACGTAGTGGTGCTCCACGGCGTGGAGAGTTCGAGTACGTGTTCCCGGCGATACGGGGGGTTCAGGCTGGTCGAGAGTACTACTCGACCATGTTTCCGCTTCGCATGATCCCTCGTCTGTTCTCCTTCGATGACGAGGAGCTGCTACCCGAGCAACGTGCGCAACGCACCCTCAACCGGTCGCGCGTACCCGAGATGGCGCGTTACATCGTCGAGAATCCGGACAGCTACGTGTTCTCGGCCCTGACGGCATCCGTGAGCGCGGACGTGGAGTTCGATCCGATTACCGACGGCGTCGGGCCGAGCGACCGCATCGGCACGCTCCGTATACCGATGGACGCCCGTTTCGTCATCAACGACGGACAGCATCGCCGTGCGGCGATCGAAGAAGCGCTCACGATGAACCCCGATGTCGGCGATGAGACGATCTCGATCGTCCTCTTTATCGACGTCGGTCTGGAACGATGTCAACAGATGTTCGCCGACCTCAACCGGTACGCAATTCGTCCGGCTCGGTCCATCAGCGTGCTCTACGACCATCGCGACGATCTATCGGCGGTCACGCGGATGGCGGTGTTCAGTTCGGACTTCTATCGAGACCTCACTGAGACCGAGACGAGCAATTTGGCAGCGCGGTCTCGGAAGCTGTTCACGCTATCGGCGATGTACAACGCGAATCGCGCATTGCTGGAGGGTATCGAGGAGGACTCGCTCGAGAAGCGTGCCGAGCTGGTCGGGAACTACTGGTCGGTGGTGGCAAAACAGTTCCCGGAATGGGCACAGGTTCGTGCCCGCGAAGTCACGGCCGGAGAGATTCGTCGGGACTTCATCCACAGCCACGGAATCGTTCTTCATGCCTTGGGCAAGGTGGGCAACGCACTCCTCGAGCGCAGTCGAGACAAACGGTCCTGGGATCGCGCACTCCGCCCCCTGCGTGAAATCGATTGGCACCGATCGAATTCAGAGCTCTGGGAAGGTCGAGCCTTGTCCGGCGGACGTGTCTCGAAGAGTACCGGCAACGTTCTGCTGACTACCGCACTGCTGAGAACACGCTTGAATCTTCCGCTACCTGACGACGAGCAAAAAGCCGAGAACAACTTTCGACGAGGTGACTCACGATGACCCGCAACCTGCCGATCCGTCCACGATCGGCATTCGATGAGCTCGGACTGTCCGGCACCATCGAGGCTCTGGTCGAGCAGACCCAAAAGCTCTACCTGGAGGATTCCATCCCGTGGGTCGTCGGTTATTCGGGCGGTAAGGACTCGACCGCGGTCCTGCAGTTGGTGTGGATGTCACTTGCACAACTGGAGCCGGCGAAGCGCACCAAGCCTGTGCACGTGATCAGCACGGACACTCTTGTCGAGAACCCTGTGGTTGCTGCATGGGTCACTCATTCACTGAACACGATGGCAGACGCTGCGCAGGCGCAGGGACTGCCCATCGAGCCTCATCGGCTCACGCCGGCGGTGTCCGACACGTTCTGGGTGAATCTTGCCGGTCGTGGCTATCCCGCGCCGCGGCCGAAGTTCCGGTGGTGCACCGAACGCTTGAAGATCAAGCCCTCCAACAACTTCATCATCAATATGGTGAAGTCCCACGGGGAGGCGATCCTCGTACTCGGTACGCGAAAGGCAGAGAGCTCGGGACGCTCCCACCGGATGACCGAGCTGGAAAGTCAGCGCGCCCGCGACATGCTGAGCCCGAACGGTTCTCTTCCCAATTGCCTCGTCTACTCACCGGTCGAGGATTGGTCCAACGACGACGTCTGGACCTTCCTGATGCAGACCAAGAACCCGTGGGGTTACTCGAACAAAGAGCTCCTCACCATGTACCAGGGAGCTTCGTCCGACGGCGAGTGTCCTCTTGTCGTCGACTCGTCCACGCCCAGCTGTGGTGACAGCCGGTTCGGCTGCTGGACCTGCACGCTCGTCGAGAAGGACAAGTCGATGTCGGCGATGATCCAGAACGACGAGGAGAAGGAGTGGATGTTGCCACTCCTCGAATTGCGCGACGAACTCGATGTCCAGGACGACCGTCACCTGCGTGACTTCCGACGGATGAACGGATCGGTGCAGCTGTTCAACGGCCGCAACATCCCCGGTCCGTACACACAAGAGTCGCGTGAGCGGTGGGTGCGGAAGCTGCTCGAAGCCCAGACGTGGATCAGGGAGAACGGACCGTCCTACGTACAGGACCTCGAACTCATCACCCTGGACGAACTGGAAGAGATCCGCCGGATCTGGGTGGTGGACAAGCACGAGTTCGAAGACAGCCTGCCCACCATCTATCGCGAAACCACGGGTGCGGAGTATCCAGGGCGACCCCTCGATGAGCACCTGCCGCTCGGGCCGGACACGGTCGAAATCCTTCGCGAAGTGGTGGGTGACGATCGTGTCCATTTCGAGCTCGTCCGCGAGCTGCTCGACGTCGAGCAGCGACATCGCTCCCAAGCACGCCGTGCAGGACTGTTCGATTCTCTGACGAAGGCACTCCGCAAGGGCTTCTACGAGAACGAAGGGGATGCATTGCAGCGCGCAACAGACCGAGCAAGTGCCGTAGACCGGTTGCGAGCCGCGGACGGCCCTGACGAGCTCGACATCGCTGATGGCTATGTGCAGCCTGCTCGCACAGGTGGCGAGCGATGATCCTGGACGAACTGGTTCTTCAGAATGTCGGTACGTTTTCAGGTCGTCACACGATCACTCTGACGCCGAAATCGAAGACGAAGCCAGTTGTTCTCGTGGGGGGCTTGAACGGTGCCGGCAAGACCACAGTGCTGGAGGCGATTCACCTCGCGCTGTACGGCGCGCTTGCACAGCCGAACGGGCGTCGCGCGGGCGGATACGAGAATTACCTGGTCGGATTGACGCATCGCGGAGCACCTGCGAAGTCGATCTCGGCAGTGGAGTTGGAGTTCCGCGCCTTTCAACAGGGGAAGGAACACGTCTATCGGATCAGCCGTCGATGGGGTGGAGCAAAAGCCCCGGGGCGCGAGAGCCTCGATGTGGAAGTCGACGGTCGGCTCGACCGTGCCTTGACCTCTACGTGGAGCGAGCACGTCGAGACGTTCCTCCCTCGCGGAATCGCCGGCCTGTTCTTCTTCGATGGAGAACAGATCGAAGCACTCGCAGACTTGGAGAAGTCACGTGAGGTGCTGGCCTCGGCGCTCTCGGCTCTGCTCGGACTCGATCTTGTCGACAGACTTGCGACGGATCTGTCGGTGTTGCGTCGTCGGCACCGAACAAACCAGATTCCCGAGTCTCTGAGGTCCGAGGTCGAGGCAAAGCGTGAACTCGTGACGCGAGCCCGCCAGCTCGAAGAGGGGACTGTCGAAGCCTTGGCGCGGGCGCGTGTCGAACTCGAACGCGCGGACAAAGATCGATCGGAAGCCAGGTCGGATTACCAGTCGCGGGGCGGTGAGGTCGCGGAGACGCGAGCAGAGACGGAGAAGGCCGCTGATGCTCTCCGTGCAGCGCTCACGCAGGTCGATGACGACTTGCGTGCTGAGGCGTCCGACGCTGCGCCGCTGCTTCTGGTGACCGATCTCCTTCACGAGGTTGAGTCGCGTGCAGCAGACGAGTCGACTTCGTCGAATCGGCGGGCCGTAGCGGACGTGCTCGCGCAGCGCGACGACTCAGTGCTCACTGTGCTTCGTAATAGCGGCGCTGGCGACAATGTGCTCACTGCGATCGCCACCTTCATGCAACAAGACCGTGCAGAACGTAACCAGAATGTCGATGTCGAAGACATCACTGGTCTCGGACGACCGGACTCGATCCGGGTTCTGCGTGAAACAGCGCTTCCCTCGAGTCGCCGTCGAATCGGTGAACTGGTGGAGCGTCGACGGGGTATCCGCGAAGAACTCGATCAGATCGACCGGGTACTCGTTGCTATGCCCGACCCTGAGTCGCTCGAAGAGGTGCGCCGAGCACTCGACGAGGCCTCGAACCGTTATGTCCGTGCTGAAACCAAGGTCACGACATTGGACGAGGAGCTCGCAGTACGACGGGCGGAACGGGCGAAAGTCGACGCCGACTACGAACGAATCCTGGAGAAGTACGCACAGGCGAACCTTGCGCTCGAGGACGACACACGGATCGTCGAGCATGTGGACAAAGTCCGAGCAACTCTCGAATCGTTGCAGGTCGCAGCGAAGAAGCGCTACCTCGGGCGTATCGGCGAATACGTCCTGGAGGCACTCCATAGATTGTTGCGCAAGAACAAACTGGTGACCGCGGTCCAGATCGATCCCGACACGTACACTGTGGAACTCACCGGTCCGGGCGGTAAGCCGCTTCCCGCGAACCAATTATCTGCAGGCGAACGGCAGTTGCTCGCGGTATCGCTCCTGTGGGGTCTGGCGCGAGCATCAGGGCAGCCACTGCCGGTCGTCGTCGATACTCCTTTGGGTCGGCTCGACGGCGAGCACCGCGAGCACCTCATCGAGCGGTACTTTCCCTTCGCGAGCCATCAGGTCGTTCTGCTGTCGACCGATACGGAGATCGACGAGCAAGCGTTCCGTCGAATCAATAAGCACGTCGGACGGTCGTACTGCCTTGATTACGACCACGACAGCGCGTCCACGTCGGTTCGATCCGGATACTTCTGGGAGTAAACGTAGTGACTGTCGAGCATGTACGTCTCTCGAAGACGGCACGAGATCAATTGGTGACGTTGAAGCGACGCACGGGAATCGGCCAGTGGAATGTTCTGTGCCGCTGGGCGCTCTGTCGTTCACTGGCAGAACCTTCCGTGCCGCCGGCTGCCCGAATTGTCACCGACAGCAATGTCGAGATGACATGGAAAGTGTTTGCCGGCGCGCACGGTGATGTTCTGTGGGCCGCTCTGAGGGTCCGATGCCACAACGACGGACTAGACATCGATGAGGAGACACTTGCTACTCAATTCCGCCTCCATCTTCACCGAGGCATCGGATACTTGATCGGGGACACACGTTCCTCCGACATCGAAGGGCTCGTGGAGCTGGCACTCGCGGAGTAGCGCATGACAACGATCGGACCTACCGCCCGTCATAAGACAGCGATGGTCCGATCGTCGTTGTCACGACCGATGGGGCTTGCCCTGGCCGATGGCATCATCGAGCGCGAGGCGACCGTCTTCGACTATGGATGCGGTCGAGGCGGGGATATCCGTCATCTCCAAGGACTCGGCTTTTCAGCGTCTGGGTGGGATCCTGCCCACCGCCCGAACGCCGAGATGGTCTCGTCGAACGTGGTAAACCTCGGATACGTCATCAACGTGATCGAGGATCCGATCGAGCGTGCTCAGGTACTTAGATCAGCTTGGAACCTCACCCGAAACGTTCTGGTGGTCTCTGCACGGTTGACCTGGGAGGCGCGTGAGCTGGTCGGTCGTCGTGTAGGGGACGGGATCCTTACCCGCATGGGGACATTCCAGAAGTTCTACGACCAATCCGAGCTCGCGACATGGATTGAGTCGGTCCTAGGAACAAAGCCGCTTGCCGCTGCGCCAGGAGTCTTCTATGTCTTTCGCGACGAAGCCGCCCAGCAGGACTTTATTGCGAATCGGGTCTACCAGTACCGACCACGCATAATCATCGATCCTCATGAGGAGTACGAGCGCAATCGCGAGAATCTCGCCCCGTTGTTCGACTTTCTGACTGCACATGCAAGGCCGCCAAAGCGCGGCGAGTTGAGCGCTGAAGCAGAAGCGTGCGTTTTGGACGCGAGCGGCACTCTGGGAAGAGCAGTTAACCTGATCTACCAGGTAACAGACGACTCACATTGGGAACAGGTTAGGATCCAACGTCGGTCCGAACTGCTGGTGTACGCCGCGATGTCGCGCTTCGGAGGTAAACCAAGATTCTCGCAGCTAGGTCCTACTCTCCAGCGTGATATCAAGCTTCACTTTGGAACCTACAGAGAGCTCACCAACCAGGGGGACCGGCTGCTCGCGGCAGTAGGCAACCGAACGATGGTGCTCATGTCGGCACGAAGTTCCAAGGTTGGCAAGCAGACTCCGTCCGCGTTGTATATCCATCGTTCTGCACTAGGCGAGCTGCCGCCGATCCTTCAGGTGTACGAAGGTTGTGCGAGAGTGCTAGCGGGCACTGTTGAGCGCGCAAACATGGTTAAACTGGCAGTGAATGAGCCCCAGGTCTCGTTTCTGTCATATCCGGATTTTGAGAGAAACGCTCACCCTACTCTTCATTCTGCGGTGACTGTCAACCTACGTAGACTGAGTGTGGATTGGCGAGACTATTCTAAATCCGACAACCCTCCTCTATTGCACCGAAAGGAAGAATTTATAGGTAGTGAAGACGGGAGGAGGTCACTCTATGCGCGGCTTACGGCCGCCGAAGTTCGCGCTGGACTATACCGGTATCCCGAAAAGATCGGCTCGCTTAGGGGATGGGAGCGGGTCCTTGACTCGCATGGTATCCGCATACGGGGTCACCGCGTAGTGATGGCCGGGCGGTCTTATGACGAGTAAGAAATTAGACCCTATGGTGTTTCGGATTCAAGCGAAGCAGTAACGGCGGTAGAGCGTGAAATGACTTTCCGGCGTCAAATAAACAATACCTTTACCGAGAACTACTCGTTCATTCTTGTCCGGAAAGGCATTCCATGCCCGTGCTTGTCGATCACGTGAGCCCAGTCGCTAGCGCAGGCATTAATTGTTCGCCTGCGCTAGCTTCAAGGCCTCATTGAGAGGGGGGGACTGCTGCACGATCGGGTGACAGTTACGGTCACGCAGCCTGTGCGGCTGGTGTGGTCATGATTGTCTCGAACTCAACCGGCGTCAACCGGCCGAGCCGGAGTTGGCGTCTACGGCGGTGGTAGGTCCGCTCAATCCAGGTGACGATCGCGATGCGCAACTGCTCACGAGTGACCCAACGCTGCCGGTCGAGGACGTTGCGTTGGAGCAGCGCAAAGAA